>DAIMIJ010000088.1:0-8564 GCA_036722835.1 Ignavibacteriaceae bacterium
AGCGAAAAAGATATTTCTTCATCCCAATTTTTAAATTGTAAATGTTTTTTAAGCTCAGTTGAATTATTAAAAGTTTTCCTATCGATAGTGAGGATGATATCATTCTTTTTTAATCCGTTTTCGAAAGCAATTGTCTGAGGCAAAACTCGTTCGACTAAATATCCTCCATTATTCAATTCATCTTTGATACTAAATCCAAAAGCCGGATATAGTTCTTGCCTCATTTCCTTAACTCCCCAAATAAAATCTGCGTAACTTTTAACGACAATTTTGTAAGGGGTCTCATCCATCATCATCATTGAATGAGGATTTGCCGGCTTTTCTTTTTCACTTACATTTTCCTTTGATGTCGATTCATTTTTATTCTCAGACATTTCTGATTTGTTGTCGACTGTTTTAGTATCCTTTTCTTTTTCACTTTTCATATTCTTCCTAATCTGCACCATTCCTTCATCTTTAACTTTCTGAGAAATGTCGACTGGGACAACGGAAGCAAAAGAAAAATTACTTCTATCGTGGATAATTCTGCCAATCCCAATATTATATATTACATGACCGCTACCCGCTAAAAGAACTATAGTTGCTTCGGGATGTTTTTGAGCAGCTTTAATGGCACCTTCTCCCATCGCAGCATCCCATAAGCTTTGAGCAGGGTACATGTTATTAAATTGATCGGGCATTGTTGCATCCATTCCCTGCATTAAAACTTTAATTAAAAATTTATGTTCGATGTTAGCAGTATCAATTTCAGGAATAGCTTTTATTTCCTCTTCAGTAAGACTGCCAACTCCACTCCGTCCAATTTTTGAAGTATATTGTTTTTCGATATTAGCTCCATAAATCGGAATATGTTTATCTCTTGCATAATCAAATATTGCTTTATAATACCTGTAATTATGACCCCATGTAGTTAAGAAATCAGTTTGTTCCATAAATGTATTTGGGTCAGTATTACCGCTGCTCCATTTACCTAAAGCTTCATCTTGTTTAGAGTTGAACATCTCGAGTGCTAAAACCACTGGTTTACCTGCTTCTACCAATCCTTTTATCACTTCTAACTCAACATCGTGATATAGTTGATTAGTGTGCGATTCACCCACCATTACAATTTGGTAGTTTTTAAGTTCGGCTATCATTTGGTTAAATGACACTTCCTTACTTGCTTTAGTATCGAAAATTTTATCAAGCTTTACTGAGCAGAAATCATATTTGCGGTTAACGTCACCGATTGGCAATCGTTCAGCATCAAAATCTTGAGCCATATTTGATGTTATCGAAAGAAATAATGCGAATACTATGATGTTTATTTTCAATTTAATCTCCATTTCTTTTTCTAATTGAGTAAATATTTAGTCAATCTAATTTTAATGCTTTTATTTGGTGATTTTCTAAATCAGCAATCCATAAATAATTGTTGTATACCAAAACAGCAGCAGGTTTATTCAGTTCATTTATTTTTGTGCCTTTGGTTCCTGTGCCAGCAATAGAAGTAACATCACCTTGATTATTTATCTTAAGAATTCTGTGAGTTCCCATATCGGCAATGTATAGATTATTATTTTTATCTATAGCTATACCATGAGGAGTGTCGAGTGTATCTTTTAATTTCAATGTTGTGACACTCAAATTCGGAATTATTTTTCGAATTAAATTGCTTCCAGCATCTGCTGCAAAAATGCTCTCTCCATTAGATACTATATCAATAGCATATATAAAACTGGCTGCTTCGGGTTTTCCATCGTCATTGCCAGATTTGCCATTACCCGCAATTGTTGAAACAACACCATCCTTAATTAAACGAACTCTTGCGTTACCAATGTCAACTACATATACTCCACCTTCTTTTGCTAATATAACGGCATGAGGCGAGTTAAATTTAGCCGAATCGGCTGGTCCATCCTTAAATCCTTTTTCGTTATTCATACCAGCCAGTGTACTAACAGTAAAATTACCATCGTCAGATTTTGTTATCATTCTAATTAAATTACTTCCAGCCTCAGCAACATATATTCTATCGTTAACTTTATCATAAGCAACTCCATGAGGAGAATTAAATTTTGCATCTGATGCAGGTCCATCTTGATAACCTTTTTTGTTTGGGCCGCCGGCGATGGTTGTAACCACACCATCAAATGTGGCAATCCTAATTGCGTGATTATTAATATCAGCAAAAATCACTGAATTATCTTTATAAGGAGCTAAACGTATTGGCTTATTTAATTCCGCTTGTTTTCCATCTTTAAAACCTACTTTACCGGTTCCTGCAACTATTTGCATCAATTCATTTTTTTCCGGGGCGCATGAAAACAAAAGAGGAAGTAATAATAAAAAGAAGAAGTGCTTTTTCATTCCAATCAACCTTAGATTAAGCATTAAATGACGTTACATGTATTTCTAATTAATAAATAATTTCGATACTATTATTAATATTCTATTACCTGTTTAAAAGCAGCAAGAGAGAATATTGTCAATGCCTAAATATTGAAACGAGAACACCGGTGAAAAAAGCTATTAGCCACCAGTAATAGGCAATTTTAGAATATAAGTTTAACGATTTACTTATTAAAATTTCATCTCCAAATTTTAATTTATATCTCCAGAGCAAAACAAAATCAATTATCATTAATAATAAACCTATATAACCCATAATACCATGAAAAGTAAAATAAGTTCTTGTTGTACCCATCATCATACATGTGGTTGCAGATATATCAAATAGTACTGCAAGCGTTATAAGAAATAATAGTGTGTTGGTTGTCTTCTGTTTTTTATTCTCTACTAGATAAAATAATGTATAAAAAAGCAGCGCTAATTGAACTAAAACAATTCCAGCAACAGTAACTTTTGCCATGTAGTCATCCAATCATTATATGAATAAAAAATAAAATTATTAACTAAATGAAAGTTAGAAATTGATGTAATTAAAAATAAATAATGTTTTGAGAGTATGAAAATACTCTATTGTAATAAATAAGACACAGCAATCGTGAAATCCTTCTTGGAGGGCGAGTGAATTGTTTCAACTAAAAAACTATTAATGATTTTAATGCCAACTTGATATGAAAGATAGTTTTCTTTTTTATCTACAAGAGAAAAGGTTTTTATATCAAATATTGGATTTGTCTCCTCATTGTAAAAAATTCCAATCACAGGTTCACCGATTATCCAAAATTTTGCGTCGGTAAATAATTTAAAAAATTGCAAAACTGTAAATCCAACATTACTTGTTGAAGTGACTTTTTGATTTAAGTGAACATAAAATAAAGAATAGTCAGAGTTTTCATAATCATCTGTAATCGCCATTAATTTTCGCTGCCTTAACTGAGTATTAACACGAAGGGTTATACTGCTTATAAACATTCCTGTAAGCATTCCAAATGCTGCTGGCTGCACAAAACGATTTCTGCTTCCAAAGAACATCCCACCTAATTGAAAATCGTAATCAGATTTATGTTTCCAGACAAAAAATCCACTTGGCAAGCCGTCAGGACGGAATGGAGCCCATCGTCCAACGGCTAATGTGCGCGTGTCTTCAATTTCATCTGTGCTTTTTATATAACCTCCAAACGCATATGTTTCCATTGGTCCATTTAAGAATACACCCCCGCCAAAACGGTTATTAATTTTCGTGTTAGACTTTCCTATGCCAATCACAGCGATCGGAGAGAAAAAACCCATTTTATATTTAGCTGCAAAATAATATGAATTCAATGTTGAGTTACTATATAAATTCCCGCCATACCCTAATTGATAACCATCATAATATTCATATCCTACCCGCATCCAAAGTTCGCTATTCGGTCTATAAGTAAATCTGGAAAAGAATATGGCATTATTAAGGGTTGTTTCCTTAATCTTATCGAATGTTCCTCCAAGATCGAATTGATATCTATCATCGTCATTAAAAGGGAATAAAATTATTCCTCCTGAAATCTGCTGAACTCTGTATTGAGTTGTATTGTCAAGTCCATTGTCTATCATTGTAAGAAAAAGTGTTCTATCCCTTTGATCTTTTCTGTAGAAATTGAAAGATGATACTCCTTGATTATCGCTATTCATATGTGCTAATTGAAATTTCCAGAGGGCGAGTTGCGGAGGACCGAATACTGAATACCTCGGGTCAATATTTTTTTGATGAGGATTGGCATGCTGAGATAAACTATCATTTAATAATGGCTTTTGTTCTTGAGCATTTATATGTGAAATGAATAATAAACTAAGAAAATAAATCACTGAAATAATTTTAGGAGATGCCATTCTTTTATTTTGATTTTTTAATCATTCTGTTTTAGAAATAGAACTATTCTTTCAGACCTAAATTCAATGAAGAAATATCCATCAAATAAGGTGATAATTTTCTTACTCCTTTAGGTTCATCTCTATTTGATGAAAAAGTCAAGGTTTTTCCATCAGGAGAAATTACCGGGAATCCATCAAATGCATCGTTATATGTAAGACGGGTTTGTTGTCCGGTTCTAATACTCATAATATATATCTCAAAATTAAATGGTGGCAGCACCCTTATAAATGCAAAGTGATCTCCATCCGGAGCCGGGTGAGGTGCCCAATTTGTTCCATTATCATGAGTTATTTGTTTTTGATCGGTACCATCATCCTTAATCGTGAATATAGTCATTGGCATTCCGCGCTGACCTTCATTTTTCCGTTCCCACGCTCTGTATATTATTGTTTCACTATCATTTAAATAGAAGGACCCTCCTTCTTGCCATTCATCGGTAAAAGTAATTTGACGTTCGTTTGTGCCGTCTACATCCATTACCCACAAATTACATTTACCATCTATTGATCGAGTAAATAAAATCTTTTTACCATCAGGTGATACACTTACCTCTGCATCGTAGTATTTATTGTGAGTTAATCTGATAACATTTTCTCCATTAAGGTCACTTATATAAAGTTCGGCACCAGTGGGATAATTTCTCGGATCTGACCAAATTCCTTTCGGTAAATCAAGATTATCACGAGTTGAAGTCCAGATCAATTTAGTTCCACAAGGGAAATAGTATGAACAGGCATCTTCACCTTTATCATTAATTTTTTTGATATCGGTTCCATCAATCTTCATTGTGTACACGAAATGCACAGAGTCATCGCCAAACTTAGCATTGCCAATCAGGCTCATTCCATCAGGAGAAAAGTAAAACTCCGCACCATTATCAACATTTGGCACTTTCCAAACTTTAAATTCTTCTTGCTTTTGATTTTGAGAATAGTTTTCATTATAAATGAAAAAGATTATGGCTGGGAGCAGCATGATTAAAGATAATTTTAAAGTGTTTTTTTTTCTCTTCATTTTTCTTTCCTTTTACTTAAATATAAAAATTTAAAAACTGATTTTATCTCTCAATTAATTCAATTTCAGTTTTATTTTCTTTTCCTTCACGTAAATAAATTAGCTCGACAGAATCACCTGGGTTAAAAGTCTTTAATGCGTCCGAATAATCTTTTAAGTTAGAAACTTTATACTGTCCAAGTTTTTTAATAATATCCCCTTTTTGCAGTCCTGCTTTTGCGGCAGGAGAATCAGCCGATAGATCAGCAATGCGAACACCTTCTCCTGAGAATGCAAAATCCGGAACACTGCCCGTTGAAACTTTTCGTTCACCGGTTGGAGCTTGAGTCTTTTTCGTTTCATCAGTTACTTGTCCCTGAAAGGTAAGCGGTTCTAATCTGTCGGCTAAGTAAAGAATTCCTTCGCGTGCGAACGTTGCAACTTTAACCAAACCTGCTGCATCAATTTTATCCGGAGTATCCGTTGGTTTGTGGTAATCTTCGTTTGCGCCGGAAAAGAATTGCACTGCAGGAACGCCGATTTCTAAGAAGCTGCGCTGATCGCTTGCATCAAGATCCTGCGTAACCATTTCCGATTCAACTCCTGTAACATAACTTGCACCCATAAAGATAAATTTCCATTCCCTTGCACTGTTGCTGTTGAGAACTAATAATTTATTTTTAAAAAGTCTGCCGACGGTATCAAAGTTTAAAACACCAATAACTTTTTTAGCTGGAAAACGTTTCATATTCTTTACATAATACTTTGATCCGAGCAGTCCGCTTTCTTCCGTAGTGAACGCAATAAAAATAACTGTGCGCTGCGTCTTTAAAGTTTTGCCAAGTAATTCGGCTAATTCAAGCATAACAGCAACACCGCTGGCATTATCATCGGCACCGGGATGTATCTTCCCTTCATTTCCTTTGTTTGCCCTAGGCCATCCTAAACCAAGGTGATCATAGTGAGCGCAAATTATTACTGATTCATCTTTCAGATCTGGATTCGTTCCGGGTATTATTCCGATAATATTTTTTACAGGCGCTTTATTCCCTTTAGCATCAACTACTTCATCCCAAATTTGGAAATATGTGCCGTCATCTGATCCGGGAAGTAATCCTGCACCTTTAAATTTCTCCGTAATGTAATCAACCGCTTTTTTAATGCCGTCAGTCCCGGGAGAACGACCGGCGAGTTCTTTACTTGCAAGAAATTCTACAGACTTCATCATCCTTTCAGCGGAAAAAACAGGAGCCAGCTCTGCCAATGCCTTACGCTTTGGTAAATTTGTAAAAACTGATGTTGGAGTTGTTGTGCTATTCGAACCAACCTTAGTCATCAATGGGGAATTTGCGGATGGCCATTCACCTTTTGCTATGTTGGCGGGTTCGGTTCCTTCAAAAACTAAATAGCTGTACTTTCCGTAGTGGGGTAATTTTCTTGCAAGTCCTTGTACGGCATCTTTATTATCGATAGAAAGCAACACAAGAACTGAAGTTGGGTTTTTAGGATGCCGAACTGAAATGACAAAACTGTTTTTGTTATTTTTGAACGAAGATTTTCCAAACCGCACCGATTCATTAGTTAACTCAGCGTCATAGTCATTCAAGTTTTCTTTAATCAGATCAGCATATAAATTTTCTACACCTAAAATCCAGATACTTTTATCAACCGGCAATTTGGAAACATCATTATCAAATGCCACTTTGATTTTCTTAGTGGTATCGGCAGCCCATATGTTGGCTAACTCTTGATAATATTCCAAACTTGTTTTGTCTGCCTTTGAAGGCAAGAGAATCTGCAATTCTTCAGAGCCGAATATTTTAGATAGGGAAGGAGGAATTTCATTGTAATGAAGTTTACGGAATAAATTAAACTGTGGATCTACTTGAACTAATAAAGGATTTTCTGTAAAAGTCATTTCGTAGTTTTGTTCTTTTTGTGTCATCGCTACCTTTTTAACGTCAGCAGTTTTCTCAAATGAAACTGCAATTGGTACATCCAGGATAAAAACATCTTCACTTTGAATTTGCTTTAGGGTGAACTGAAGTTTGTACTCAGCATTTTCTTTCTTTACGGCAACATTTGAAATGCTTAACTCTGGCGCACCTGTACGATTCACCCACTGATCAAAGAACTGTTTCAGATCTTTGCCGGTTACAGATTTGAATGATAAACGAATATCATTAAATGAGGCGGCTTTAAATTTATTATCGCGATAAAATTTCTGAAATCCTTTAATAAATTGATCGTCTCCCACCATTTCACGCAGCATATCCCACATCATCAAGCTCTTTCCATATCCGATAGCTTCGGAAGAAGCATTGTAACGTGAACCAAATTCTTTTAATGGAAAATCATTGGATGATTTCACATAATCAGTGTACTTCTGTAAAGTTGAGCGGCGGTATTCATCTCCTTGTCCACGTTGCTCCGAAATAAGGTGATCGGCCATATATGCAGTTAAACCTTCGCACCAATTGCCCGTTTTGAAATCAACATAAGCACTGTTTCCCCAATAGTTGTGCAAAAGTTCGTGAGGATATGATGAATTAAGAATAAACGGAAAACGAATTATCTGTTCACCCAATAATGTGAACGAAGGCATTCCGTAACCGGTTTCCCAAAAATTTTCGACCAGCGCAAATTTTGTAAACGGGTAGGGACCAACTAACTTTCTGTACATTTCAAGATATTGCGCTGTCGCCTCGAGATATTTATTTGCGAGAGTTTCATCCGGTGTTCGCAGAAAAGCCATTACATCTGTTGCACCTGCCGATTTAGAATACTCTGTAAATTGTGCTGCAATGAAATATATTTCCTCCATTGGTTCAGGTGAATCCCAGCGAATAATATGATTACCATCTTTTACTTCGTTAAGTGTTCGCTTACCCTGGCTTACTACATTCCATGGCTGCGGAACTGTTGCCGTCAATTCAAAACTTATCCAGTTATTATTAAACCAAGGAACCCAATAAGTTGAACCGGCTAAGTAAACACCTTTTTCATCAATGATGCCCGGTGTTTGGCTGAAACCTCTAGCATATTCCTCTCCCAATTGTTTAATCGGATAATTAATTGTTCCGCCAATTTTTAGAGTGAAAGAAACATCACCTTCGATTTTATTTTCAAAAGTCAAAGCATATTTATTTTGTTTGAATTCCGGGGAAAGATTAAAATCTTCCCGATCCATTCCAAAATCTTCCGCCTTTACACCGCTTTGATCTAATTTGAGCAATACACCAGGTGTTTCGGACGTAACCGTAAGATTATT
>DAIMIJ010000089.1:0-8533 GCA_036722835.1 Ignavibacteriaceae bacterium
TAATGAATTCAACTAATTTATCCTTCTTTTTGTTTTTATATTCATCATATTTTTTACAAAGAAACTTTAAAAAATCATGAGTCTCTGTAGGTTTAAGATTATACTTCTTAACTATTATTTTTGTTAATCTTTTCAGCCTTTTATAATATTTTGAAGTTGACTCCTCATCTAAGATTCCTAACCTATTTTTTTTGTAAACCTTAGATTGAGAAATAAGAAAATCATATTTTTTAAGGGTTTGAACATAAAAAGACAAGGCTTCAAAATTTTCTGTCCGACCCCAAAAGTCTTCTTTAATGTTATTATGTTTTAGTGGTAATGACCCCGAAAATATTTTTTTTAAGGGAATTTTCAGTTGCAATAATTCAGTACGAATCTCTTCATCAAATACATTGATTATATAATATAAAGTACACGCTTTAGTTATCTCATAAAAATGATACACTTGCCAGTAAGAATAGTAGTGTTTAGCTGTACTTTCATAGTTTTCCATTCCCTGAATTTGCCCAACATATTTTCTGTAATTCTTCCATTTATAAAATTTTGTTTGTTTAGGATTACGTATGTATTTACTTACTTTGGATTTTTGTTTATCCAGGATATGTAATAAATTTTTGTTCAACCAAAAATTATGAAGATTAGATTCTAAATTATCAATACTTACATATCTATTGCACAAATAAAATGTATTTTTACCATAATAGGGATTTAATGGGTTGTATTTTACATCATTGATAATTTTTAAATATGATGAGGGATATATAATTCTACAACTCGGAAATAAAATTTTTTCTTTTTCAAGCAACTCCAACCATCGTTCATCCATATCAGAAGTAAAAGAGTTTATTTCTAGATCTTTGCAAAGTCTTAGAAATTCTTTATGTGGTAAATATCTATTACCGTATTCAGCTAAACTCACGCTTCCTCCACAATTTTTATTTCCTCTTCGGTTAAACCATAAAGTTGATATACAAGTTCGTCTATCTGCTTATCGAGTGTGGCGCATTTTCTTTCTAAGTAGGTTTTGTCACTTTCTGTTTTGGCTTCGTGGAGTTGCTTTTTGGTGGTTAGTATTTGATCGACAAGATTAGAGATTCGATTTTGTAATTCACCATTTCCAAAAGGTATGATTATTTTTTTCCAATCATCTGGATATGCATCTAATTTTCCTTTAGTCAAAATCTTTAAAAAATACTTGGTGACTAATGAATTAATAATTCCTAAGAGAAAGAACAATTTAAAATTCAGTGAAATAGAAATTACATCATCTCTATTTTTTTTAATATTTGTATAATATTTCCTCAAATGTGAATTGTCGACTCTTTCTAATTCATGATGCAAAATACAAACCATAATAGTGTTGTCGACCACTAGTTTTTCTTCATCATAAACCGCATTTCTAGTCTGTCGCCCTAAGAGAATTTTATTAACATCATATAATTCTCGAAAGGTGGAGCGGACTAACTTTTCTGGACATCTATCAGAATTCCATTCAAGATATTTTAATCTATTTATATGATATCTTGATAAATATTTCCCTTCTGTAAATTCTCTCCAATTATTCCTTGTTTTTATATCAGATAGCAAATCAGATTTTTTTAAATTTATATTTTTTATCTGATTTATCACTATTTAACCTTAGTCCATAACTAACAATACATATATCTGATAACTCATAAAATTTATTCTTAGTTAAATCAACGCTCAGCTTGTGCAGAGAAAAAATTTCTTCATTAAAAGGAACGATTAATTCTTTAGATACCTTAGTAAAATCTTTTTCATGGGTAATTTTTTTAGTCTTTTCTCCTTTACCATTTTTGACGAATAGAATAATGTTTTTAACACCAATTACCTTTTTATTGGATTTAAAAATGTAAGATTCGGGGAAAAAGTCTATTTGTGGCACATAAAATTCATCAATCAAATATTTTTTTATTTTATTTGCATATGCAGCATTTTCTAATGTATTTGGAATTATATAACCTAATGACCCATTAGCTTTTAATAGTTTGATTGCTTTTTCAAGAAAAGGAATATAAAGATCCCACATTAGATGTAAAGTGTGAAATTCTTGAGAAGAATTGAGATAATCCCTATAAATATCTTTGTCGCCATCATAATCTCTTGCTTTTACATACGGTGGATTCCCCACAATCGCATCAAAACCACCATTGAGCATCACCTCAGGGAATTCATCTTCGAAGTTCATTGGCTTAAGTTTAAGCTCATCAACCCCGCCAACCCCTCCCTCTCCGCCAAAGGCGGACTCCCCTTTACTAAAGGGGAGGAACGGTCCGCCTGCGGCGGATAAAGTGGGGTTCAGAATGTCTGTACCGATGAGCGAGTTACCGCAAATAATGTTTTTGTTAAGGTCAGGTAAAAGCCGCTCTTTAAACATTACCCACGTATCATTTGCTGTTGCAGTTGTTTCATCTTCAAGAAGCTTTAAGTAAAGAGAAAGCTGCGTTACTTCGACTGCCTGCTGGTCGAGATCAACTCCGTAAATGTTGTTTAACAGTATTTTTTGTTTTTGCTGTAAAGAGAGCCGGTATGCACCTTCATAAAAAATGCAGCCGTCTTTCTTCGCCTGTTCGGGATTCTGCTGATACCATTTTTTGTGGTGATCAATGAGCCGTTCATAAACAGTTATAAGAAAAGAACCGCTTCCGCAGGCAATATCTGCAAAACGCATTTTCGCAATTTCTTTGGGAGTTTTGCCTGCCTTGCCGTCAGGCAGGCCTTCGATAAGTTTTACTACGGTGTTATCTACAATGTAATTAACTATGTATTGCGGCGTGTAGTAAACTCCACCCGCTTTACGCACTTCAGGTTTATCATCAATAGTTACGCGCTTATCGGTTGCATTAACAACCTTGCCAAGAAATCTTTCGTAAATAGAACCGAGAATGTGAATTGGTATTGCATCAAAATTATAGGGAGAGTTCTCGTGTGAAAGCTCTTCGCAAATAGATGAAAATGTTTTGTCATCAGGTTCTACAATATTTCGAGAATCAATTGTGACTTTCTTAAATACAGCTCCATTATATTTTGCATCAAGAGTGCGCGAAGCAGTTATAAAATCTTCCCACGCACTTCTGCGTTTACCAAACTCGCTAACGTAGTTATGCGGTTCTATCATTTTATCTTCAAGAAATTTTATGAAGACGAGTCTGTCTATTGTGCGTTGTGTTGCTTCAGTAAGTTCTTCACTGGAAAGATGTGAGTTGTTCTTCTTAAATGATTTTGCAAGTGAGGTTCTTATTTCATCAAGTTCTTCAAGAAAAGATTCATCAATAGATTGGAAACCACCTTTAAATAAACCTCTTTTTACTGCTTTACCTTTCGGCTTGGGTAAATTGTCAGAAAACTTTTCAATAGCATTATCGGTAACAGCTTCACGGGAGAAGAGGTAATAAATTTCTTTAAACTTTTCTTCATTCGCATAATCGGAGTAGTGAAAGCTTTTTATTTTGTAATTAAGAATATCGTTAATGTTTGGTCTGAAACGACAATCGAGAATAATGAACTCTTCAAAATCTGTTAGTACTGCGATGGGCGTATTTGCATTCCAGCCATAACGTACAGTCTGGAAAAAGTAATCCTTATTTACAAGATCGTGAGAAGGTTTTTTAGCTTCAACAAAAAATTTAACATCACGGAAATTTGGGGAAAGATAGAAAGTATAATCAGCTCTTTTTTGAGCTTTAGCAATAAGTACAGGTTTTTCAACTCTTACTTCCTGTTCATAAGGATTCTTTTGAGTTTCGTGTCTAACATCCCAGCCAAGTGCAATAAAAAACTTATTGATGAAATCATTTCTTACATCCGCTTCAGAATAATTGGGATTTAAATATTGTTTTTCATTGGATTTAAAATCATCCACTAAAGTTTTAATGGATTGGAACGATTCTTGAAAAGCCATAATAATCATGTACTCCGTAAGAAATAATGGTAAACTTAGAGAAAACGAAACTTAAATTAAAGAAAGATCAAACCTCCGAAGTTTGAGACTACCAAAAGCATAACTAAACTTCGGAGGTTTTTACCTGGAAAAATTAACAATTAAGCAATTAAACAATTAAGCATACCGATTTATTCAGAGTAAAAAGAAAGTATTTGTATTATATTTGTGCCATTATGAAAGAGATTCAACGATATGATTAGCAAAGAATTACTCAAAAAATATAACGATCCAAAAAATTTTATTAACAGAGATCTTAGCTGGGTAGAGTTTAATAGACGAGTTCTCGAGGAAGCACTAAATCCGGAATTACCGCTGCTTGAGAAAATAAAATTCATCTCAATCTTTCATTCTAACCTTGATGAATTTTATATGATAAGAATCGCCGGCTTAAAAGAGCAAGTCGCTGCTAATGTGCTGGAACCAACCATTGACGGCTTGACACCTATTGAGCAGTTGAGAAAGACGGAACAGAAATTGAAACCAATGCTTGATCAAGCAATGGATTTATGGAAAAATCAAATCGTTCCTAATCTTCCTGAAAATGGTGTTGAAATTGCCGAATACTTTCAGCTTTCTGAGAATGAAAAAGAAGTATTGACTAATTATTTCAAGAAGGAAATATTTCCCATTCTTACTCCACTTGCTTTCGATCCCGGAAGACCATTTCCGTACATCTCAAACCTTAGTCTTAACTTTGCAATTTTTGTTAATAGACCAAATGGTGAAAATCATTTTGCCAGATTAAAAATTCCTAACACTTTGCCAAGACTTTTGCAAATAGATAAAATTCTAGACCCCAATAAAAAAATTCAAACCAACGGGCAATTCTCAGCAAAGTACGTTTGGATTGGCGATTTGATTAAGGATAATCTTAATCTGCTTTTTCCAGGAATGGAAGTGCTTGAGGCACATCATTTTAGAATTACACGTGATACCGATATCGAACTTCAGGAAGATGAGGCAGACGATTTGCTCCGCGTGATTGAAGAAAATATTCGTCAAAGAAGATTTGGTACTGTTGTTCGATTGGAAGTTGCGCACCAAATGCCCGAATTCATGCTTGAAACATTAATGGAAAACCTTGAAGTAACAAGAGATGATGTTCATGTTATTGATGGACCTTTAGTTCTCAGCGATTTGATTCAGTTATATGATCTTCCATTGCATCAATTAAAATCCAAACCCTTCTATCCTGTTCTGCCCAAAACATTTGAAGATGAAACAGATTTTTTTTCATTAATTAAACAAAAAGATATTCTGCTTCATCATCCGTATCATTCATTTTCTCCTGTAATTGAATTTATTAAGCAAGCATCCAATGATCCTGATGTATTAGCAATTAAGCAAACACTTTACCGTGTTGGTTCAAGTTCACCAATAATAAAATATTTAATTGAAGCTGCCGAACGCGGAAAACAAGTTGCCGTGCTTGTGGAATTAAAAGCAAGATTTGATGAGGAGAATAATATTTTTTGGGCAAGAGAATTAGAAAAGGTCGGCGTACACGTGGTTTACGGTTTGGTTGGATTAAAAACACATGCAAAAATGACTCTTGTAGTTAGGAGAGAATCCGATGGGGTTCATAAGTATGTTCACCTTTCAACTGGAAATTATAATATTACTACGGCAAAAATTTATACCGATCTTGGACTATTTACTTCGGATGAGGAAATAAGTTCGGATGTAACAGAAATATTTAATTATCTCACAGGTTATTCAAAACAGACGGAGTTTAGAAAGCTAATTGTCGCTCCAATCAACATGAGAGAAAAAATCCTTTCACTTATCTTGAGGGAAATTGAAAATGTAAAATCGGGAGGGACCGGTAAACTAATTTTTAAGATGAATGCACTTGTTGATCCGGTATTAATTAGCGCTCTCTACGAAGCTTCTCAAAATGGTGTTGAGATTGATTTAATTGTCCGCGGAATTTGCTGCTTAGTGCCTGGTGTACCGGGATTAAGTGAAAAGATTAAAGTCAGAAGTATTGTTGGAAGATTCCTTGAACATAGCAGAGTATTTTATTTCTTTAACAACGGCGGTGAAGATATTTATCTAAGCAGCGCTGATCTTATGCAAAGAAATCTTGACAGACGTGTTGAAATTACTTTCCCGATAAAAGATGTTATGCTAAAGAATGAACTTTTTAAAAACGTTTTACGCTCTGCACTAAAAGATAATTTAAAAGCGAGAATCTTAAAGCCGGACTTGACCTATGAATTGTTAAAACCAGCTAACGATGAGAAAAAAATTGATTCGCAGGAATGGCTGATGAGTCATACGATTAAAGCTCATACAAAAGCTGTAAAAAATAAATTCTGATTTTTCGCTAAGACGTAAGAATATTTTTTTGAATTCTACTTTCCAGTAACGAGCTAGAACAAAAAAAATATTCAAACTTGCTTATAATAAAATTATTTGGGCAGCGCACTAAGTCCTCATAATTAATAAGGTGAGAAGGTTATTATTTATTAGATTAGTAGTGTTACTAAGGTTAATAAAAATCCATTTGTCTAGCCATTGTTTAGAACGCCAACTTTAGTAACATGAAATAGCTGGGATTATTTCAACCTTATCACATTATTTTCAAACAAAGATTATTGTCGGAGAGTGTTTGAATTGATGACTTGTTTAAATAACTCCGCTAGGAGTTAAATCTTTGTAGGAATAATTCGTCATCCCTTTAACAAGAACTCCGTGGGAGTTCAATATTTTAACGCTTAAGTAAACCGTAATAATCGTGTTGAATGATTTTGTATAGTCTACAAAAATTTTTCCAAATAATTTTGTTAAGTTTAACATGTTCAAAAAAGAAAATCTATGACTGACATTACGAAAAGCGATTTACTCGCCACCTTAAAAAAAATTGATGAACCCGGTTTCAACAAAGATGTTTTAATTCTTAATACAATTAAAATTCTTACCATTAAGGATCACACTCTTACTCTAAATTTGTTTTTACCAATTCCGGAAAACACAATCACAACCCAGCTCAAATCAAGATTTATATCTATTCTTAAAAAAGAATATCCAGATATTAAAAACGTTGAACTTCAGATTGAAGGCCGTGCTGCACATACTACCGAAGCAAAAAAAGATTCCATTTTACCCGGCGTTAAAAATACAATCGCAATTGCAAGCGGGAAAGGCGGAGTCGGTAAAAGCACAGTTGCGGTGAATTTAGCCGTTGCACTTGCAAAAGATGGCGCTGAAGTTGGACTTGTTGATGCTGATATTTACGGTCCAAGCATTCCTTTGATGCTAGGAATCAGCGGCAAACCAAGAATTTATCAAGATAAAAATTCCATGAAGATGATTCCATTGGAAAGTTATGGAATAAAAGTAATGTCTATCGGATTGCTTGTTGATGATAATGCTCCAATAATTTGGCGCGGACCAATGGCAAGCGGAGCCGTTAAGCAGTTTATGTCCGATGTTGAATGGGGAAATTTAGATTATTTAATTTTTGATCTGCCCCCCGGAACCGGTGATATTCAATTAACGCTTGTGCAAACAATTCCGCTTACTTCGGCAGTGATAGTTACAACACCGCAAGAAGTATCACTAATTGATGCGAGGAAAGCACTAAAAATGTTTAATCGAGTAAATGTACCTGTTTCAGGAATTGTTGAGAACATGAGCTACTTCATTGCACCCGATACTAAAAAACGTTATGATATTTTTGGTGTTGGCGGTGGTTCTAAGCTTGCGGAGGAATTAGGCGTCCCGTTTCTTGGAGGAATTCCACTTAATCCTCAAATACGAATCGGCGGCGACAATGGTGTCCCCATTGTTTTTGACATGCCCGATGATGAACATGCAAAAATCATTATGGATATAGCAAGAAAATTAGCTTCTCAAATAAATCTGAATAAAAATAGCTCTCCCGATATTGAAATTCTTTTAGATGAAAATTAATTGTAAACTTTTAGAAAATGATTTTGCAAGACGAAATTCTTAAAGCACTAGATTCAATCAGACCATTCTTGCAAGCCGACAGCGGTGATGTGGAATTTGTTGAAGTCTCTGATGATGGAATTGTTAAAGTTAAGCTGACAGGCGCTTGCAAAATTTGCCCAATGTCGGTCATGACTCTTCGCGCAGGTATTGAAAGATCGCTGCTGAGACAAGTTCCCGGAATCAGACGTGTAGAAGCAGTTAGTCAATGAAGAAGAAAGCAAAGTAATGACTGATCAAACCCTTTCTAAAGTAAAAAAATATCTTCTGTGGGGATCAGCCGTATTGCTGCTCGGTTATTTGTCTTACCTTCTTTCTGATATTTTCATCATCCTTATTCTATCAATTCTTCTTTCAATAATTTTTGAACCATTCATAAAAATAATTGAACAGAAAGGAGCGACAAGGTTAACCGCTACAGTTTTGATTTTTATTATCGTGGGTTTTCTAATCTATTTAATTTTTTCTTATATCACACCGCAGCTTTCATATCAGATAGAGCAATTGATCGAAATCTTGAAAAATTTCTCAATTCACAATCAGATAGTTGCCATAGAAAAAGAAATTCATAAGTATGTTCCATTCTTTGCGGAAGGATCATTATCCAAAAAT
>DAIMIJ010000090.1:0-1380 GCA_036722835.1 Ignavibacteriaceae bacterium
GTTAGAAGCAAAAGCAAAAACAAAAACCGGTTCGACAATTAAGAAATTACTTAACTTGAAACCTGAATTTGCAATTATCAAAAAAAATGGAGTTGAGGTAAAAGTATCAATAGATGAAATAAAAACCGGAGATACAGTTCTTGTTAAACCGGGTGGAAAAATTCCTGCTGATGGAATAGTTTTATCCGGGAATTCAGTAGTTGATGAATCAATGATTACTGGCGAAAGTATACCGGTTCAAAAATCTGTGGGGGCAAAAGTAATTGGAGGAACAATAAATAAAAATGGATTTATTGAATTTGAAATAACGGCAGTGGGTGATAACTCGCTACTTGGGCAAATCATTAGGATGGTCGAGGAAGCTCAAGGATCTAAAGCACCTATTCAAAATTTAGCTGATAAAGTTGCTTCTGTTTTTGTACCGGTGGTGATTGTTATTTCAATTGTCACTTTTATTCTTTGGATTATATCGGGCAGTTCGTTCAATACAGCATTAATAAATTTTGTGGCAGTGTTGATTATTGCCTGTCCATGTGCTTTGGGTTTGGCTACACCAACAGCAATAATTGTCGGCACAGGCAAAGCTGCTCAGCTTGGCATTTTAATAAAAGATGGTGAAAGTTTAGAGACAGCGCATAAAATTTCCACAATCATTTTTGATAAAACAGGAACTTTAACTGAAGGCAAACCGGTGCTAACTCGAATAAGAACAAATGATATATCAGAAGAAGAACTGTTAAAATATGCTGCGTCACTTGAAAAAAAGTCGGAACATCCTTTTGCTGAAAGCATTGTTGATGCCGCACAAAAAAGAAATATCCAATTGTTTGAAAGCGAACTTCTTATCAATACAATTGGAAGAGGTATTCTGGGTAAGGTAAATGGTTCTGAAGTTGCCGCGGGGAATATTTCTTTTATGAATGAGCAATCAATTAAAATTGACTCTTGGGTAAACGAAGCTGAAAAAGATTTAAGCAGAAGCGGAACTATTATTTTCGTGGCAATAAATAAAAAGATTAAAGGATTGTTAAAGCTGGAAGATGTAATCCGGAATGAATCTAAAGATGCAGTGAAAAAATTAAAGGATATGGGATTAAAAGTCGTAATGCTCACAGGTGATAACCAGCAGAATGCAAAATATATTGCGGAAAATGCAGGTATCGATTTTTTTGAAGCGGAAATTTTGCCGGATGAGAAAGCAAAAGCAATTAAAAAATTTCAAAAAGAAAATGAAATTGTTGCGATGGTCGGTGATGGAATAAATGATTCACCGGCTTTAGCTCAGAGTGATATTGGAATTGCTTTGGGAACGGGAACGGATATAGCTATCGAAAGCAGCTCAATAATTATCATAAGAAATGATCTCAATGCGCTCGTTTC
>DAIMIJ010000090.1:1480-8516 GCA_036722835.1 Ignavibacteriaceae bacterium
CCAGCTTTCACTTTAGATAAAGTGAATAGGGCGAGCGGATAAATAGATAATTAACCATCGCATCACTTGAAGATGTGGGTTGACTTAAAGTATTTCAGCATCAATAGCTTTTATGTCTCATTGATTTCTTCGGAATAAGGTGATAAGGTTTTTGGTTGATGATTATTTTTTTACTAAGGTTTTACCTTATTCTAAAATTTTTGCATTAATTAAGCATTCATATTCTTAAGTGCTTTCAATAGACCAGTGCAAAATATTTTTTTAATTTTATTTCTAACCTTAGTAATATAGGATAAAAATAGAATTCTAACCTTATCACCTTATTAAAAACCTTGCACTCTGTTTTCTTTAAATCAAAACACATCAAACAAAAGACTATATATAAATCTTAAATCAGCTCCATATTGTAAGTGCTTATTTGTATAGTGCAGACAAACGGGTTTAAATTTTCGGCAATCTTTCTAAGTAAGAACTGTTACTCAACACTGCAAAGGTTTCCGTTTTTTGAAACTCAATTAAATTTTTACAATTCATATAGCTCATTGAACTTCGCAGCCCATCTGAAATGCTATCTATAACATTCTTAACTGTTCCTTTATATCCGATCATCGTTTCTTCCCCTTCAATAAATTCATTTCTCATCTTTACACCAAACGATGCTGAACCGCGATACTTCTTCCATAGCTGACCATTGTACTTTATTACTTCGCCTGGGGTTTCTCTTGTACCGGCAAGCATTCTCCCGAGCATTACAGCATCAGCGCCTAATGCCAATGCTTTACTTACATCACCCGAACTTTTAATTCCTCCATCCGCAATTATCCGAATTTTAAGATTGTATTTGTCTCTTGCAAATAAAACACTAAGAAGTGATGACACTTGTCCTATTCCAATCCCGGTTTGGATTGAAGTTGTGCAAACACTTCCGCTTCCGATTCCAACTCTAACAGCATCAGCTCCTGCCTCTTCTAATTTTTGTAAGCTGGCTCCGTGCGCAACATTTCCAACAATTACTTTCAACCCGAAATTCTTTTTTATCTCTTTAGTTTTATTCAACACTTCTTGATTGTTAGCATTAGCTGTATCTACGCAAACCATAAAACCGCGTTCGGCAATTTTCTTTAGTACATCATTGGAAGAGTCTAATGCTACAGATACAATTTTTATAGAGTTTCCATTTTGCGGGTTTGATATTACTTCATCAAGCGATGAATCAAAGCGATTTAATATTCCTAAGCATCCTAACGATGAAAGAGTTTTTGCCATTTCAATTCCGGTAACGCTATCCATAGGGCTGGAAATAATTGGAAGCGAAAGATTTAAACCCAGAAAACCGCACGATGTAGATGTCTCTGTTCGTGATTTTATTTGAGATATTTCTGTGGGTATTAAACTTATGTCATCATAGGTAAGTGATAAAAAATAATCGTTCAATTCTTTTTTTGTATAGACTTTCATTTGACTCTTTCGATAAAATGTATTTTGGTTATTCCTTTTTTAAAGATGTATTCATTTCTTCTATCAATTCCAGTTTTAATATTAAAGATTCCATCTCATCCAATAAAGCATCCATTTTTTTTGTGACAGCAAGAATCGGATCCGGTGAACTCATATCTACACCAGCTTCTCTTAGAATATTTATCGGATAATCCGAACTTCCTGATTTAAGAAAATTTAAATATTTGTCAATCGCATCTTTTCCATCTTCCAAAATTTTTTGTGACAAAATTTCCGAAGCAGAAAAACCCGTTGCATATTGAAATACGTAAAAATTATAATAGAAATGTGGAATGCGCGCCCATGTATATTCTTCCTCTTCATCAATAATCATTTCAGGTCCCCAATATTTCTGATAGATTTCTTTATATAACTTTTTAAGAATATCAGCCGTTAACGCATTTCCATTTTCCAATTTTTCATAAACAATTTTTTCGAACTCGGCAAACATTACCTGCCGATAAAATGTTGTGGTGATGCTGTTTAAATAAATTTCAATTAGGTAAAGCTTCTCGGAATCGGAGCTTGAGTTTTTAATTAGATGATCAAGCAGTAATGATTCATTAAAAGTTGAGGCAACTTCAGCAAGAAAAATAGAATAGTTGGCGTACGGATACGGCTGATGTTGGCCTGTAAAATATGAATGCATATTATGTCCCATCTCGTGAGCTAAAGTGAAGACATCGTTTAGCAAATTTGTCCAATTAAGTAGGACGTATGGATGAACTCCAAAAGTAGTCCCCGACGAATAAGCGCCACTTCGCTTAGCCGGAGTTTCATAAACATCAATCCAACGATTATTAAAAGCAGTGTTGAGAACACTATGATAATTTTCTCCAAGTGGTTTCAGTGCTGAATTAACTAATTGTGTCGCTTCATCAAAACTGTATTTTTTTTCTTCACCTTTGAATAAGCTCACATAAACATCGTAAGGATGAAGCTCGGTTAAACCAAGCATTTTCTTTTTGATCGCTGTCCATCTGTGTAAAGGCAGCAAATTTTGATTTGTGTTTTCTATGAGATTATCGTATACCGACAACGGAATATTATTATGGCTTAAAGATGCTTCCCTTGAGGATTTATAACCGCGGGCTTTAGCATTAAATATTTTCGATTTAAGGTTTCCATTAAACAGAGCGGCAAAGGTATTTATATAGTTTTTATACGAGCGCAGATAAATTAAAAATGCTCTTTGCCTGTAATCTCTATCACTAGAGTGCATTGCTGAATAGAATCGCGCATGTGATATCTCTACTTCATCACCGTTGTCATCTTTTATTATCGGAAATTTTATATCCGCATTCGTAAAGATTGAGTAAGCATCATAAGGAGTTGATATAATATCTTCGGCTAAAGCAAGAATTTTTTCTTCCTCTTTTGACAATGTGTGAGATTTTACCCTAATCAAATTATCTACGTAGTGACTGTAAACTTTTAATTCGCTGTTTGAAGAAAGCATCATCAGCAATTTTTCTTCAGGTATGTCTAAAATTTCGGGACTGATGAATGAACTCATACTCGAAGCTTTTGCAGAAAGGGATTGAATTCTATCATACATAGCTTGCGAATTTTGATTTTTCATGTCGCTGTCTTTTGACAGCATTCCATAAAGTGAAAGCCGATCAAGCTTAATCCCAACTTCATCATTAAATTTTAAGCAGCTTAAAAGATTATCGGCACTATCAGCTAAAGTACCCTGGAACTTTGCATACCCTAGAATTCGATTTTCAACCCACTCGAAATCTTTTTCCCATTCAGAGTCGGTTTTATAAATGTGCGAAACATCCCATTTATACTTTTCTTCTATTTCAATTCTGTTAGGAATAGCCGAAGAAGTGACGTGTGAGAAAAAATTTTTATAACGGTTTGCAGGAAAGAACATAGTAATTCTAATAATTTTGATTGTATTGTTTCATTGGAATCTATTTTAATAAAAACATTTTTTTAGTGATGAAAAATAAGATTGAGTCAATTGCGAGAATGCATTGTTTTGCAAAAGAATTAATAAAAATAAAACAAGAAGGGATTTCATATTGATAAACTTTTTTGTGGAATTTCAGAACCATTTTTTTCTTTTAAAGAATATTACAAGACTGACTGCAATTGCAATCATAATTACCATGACAGATAAATAGCCGTATTTCCAAGTCAATTCCGGCATGTTGAAAATACTAACTTGAGTATTGAAATTCATTCCATAAATTCCAACTATAAATGTGAGAGGAATGAAAATAGTTGAAATCATCGTCAGCAATTTGATAACTTGATTCATCCTGTGACTCGCATTGGTGAGATGAACTTCAAGCACACCATTTATTATTTCTCGGTAATTTTCAATTGTCTCGATGTTGTTCGCAATATGATCGTGTAAATCTCGCGTAAACATTAGAGTAGATTTTTGAATGAGCGGATTTTCTCCTCTTTGCAGATAATAAATCATATCACGCATAGGATAGACGGCACGTCTTAGCTTAAGAATATCTTTTCGAAGATTATGAGTTTCTTTTAGGAAAGTCTCGTCAGAATTATCTAATAATTTTTCTTCAGCAAATTCAATTTTATCATCAACATACTCGAGTGTGATAAAATAATTATCAACGACAGAATCTAATAAACGATACATCAAATAATCAGCACCTGCTTTTCTGATCCTGCCCTTTGCAGTTCTAATTCTTTCCCTGATGACATCGAATACATCACCAATATTTTCTTGAAATGTTATCACATAATTTTTCCCAAGAACTATGCTTACCTGCTCAATGTTAAGATCATGTTTAGATTTATTAAAATCAATCATTTTTAAGATCAAGAAAAGAAAACCGTCATGTTCTTCAATTTTCGGACTGTGGTTAACATTCAAAATATCTTCAATTACTAAAGAATGAACTCCGAAAATTTCGTTAACCTTTTCGATGAGAGTTACATCATGCAAACCGGCAACGTTCACCCAAAGAGTTTTAGCTTTATCTTTTAGAGTTTTTAATTCGTCCATACTTTCAATTTTTTTTTCTTCAAATTGATGTTCATCGTAATTAAAAATAGTGATTACTATTTCATCCACTTTTTTATCACCCGTAAAGATTGCACTGCCGGGAGATAAATCTTTTTTTTTGTTTCTATATTTTTTTGCCGCCATAATTCAAATTTTAAATTTAATTGATCAAGTCAACACATATATTCGAAGATTATATGAATAAAAATAAGCAAAAAGTTCTAATGAACTTAGCGATTTTTAGTAAAATTTATTTACGATTTTATAATATCGCTAAAAGAAATTTTGATTTACTAACCCAGTTCCTTGCTTTAACTATCTCGTTTGGGAGGAACTGGGTTAGTTTCTTTCAGCCAAACTGAAAAGACATTTAGAGGAGTCGATATTAAATAAGATTGTAACTATTAAATCAAAGTTCTAGGATCGAAGCATTATTATTTTTAATGACGAAAAATCTTCCGGTAGGCTGTTACTTTATTAAAGAAATTAATTGGTTACAAAATTCCGGTAAGCTGAAACTTAAGCTTGCCTGTAAAGCCGTTAAGGTAGATTTCAATAATTTCAGGTTTAATTCCTTCAACTATTCCGTATGAACCATTATTATCTTCAACCAATTTATTTCGGTAAATAACTTCTCTCGATTTTGTAAGGACAACAACCTCAGCCGAACCGGCGGTATAATCCAGAACCGATATAAAAATTCGGCTGTTTGAATAGCTGATACTGGGATAATCAACAACCATCTGAGAAAGATTTTCCGCATTCAATATGAAAGTATAAGAATTCCGGTAACTTGATTTAAAGGGTTCATTAACATTTCCGGAATTATTTTTGGGAGATATGACTTCCTCACGGCAGGAATTAAAAATGAATGCGACAAGAATAAAAATAATTAATGCCGAATATTTATGGTTTTTCTTTTTCATCTTGATATAATCTAAAAAAGCAAAGCGATTGTGTCAACGTGAAAATTCTAATACCATCAATAATTACTTTTAAGGATTTGCCCAAACGGGAAATTCATTTAACCCGAATAATACAGTTCCTATCAGATAAACAAGCAAACTAATTACAACTACACCGAACAAATTCATAACAAAACCAACTCTGGCCATATCAAGAATTCTTAATCTCTCACTTGCAAAAACAATTGTATTTGGCGGTGTAGCAACCGGAAGCATAAACGCCATTGAAGCTGATAGCGTTGCTGTTATCATCAAAAGAAGCGGATTTATTTGCGCAAGAACAGAAACAGAAGCCATTATTGGCAGTATCATCTGAGCTGTTGCCGTGTTTGATGTAAGTTCAGTTAAGAAAGTCATTACAAGAGCAACTGCTGCAACAATGATTATAGGAGAAAAATCTGTCATTGTCTGCAGCTTTAATCCAATAAAATTAGAGAGACCCGTCGAAGTAAATCCTTCGGCAAGTGCAAAACCGCCGCCAAATAAAAGAATAATCCCCCAAGGCACTTTATTAAAGACAGTTGTGTCCAAAATAGTTTTCCTTCGATCATTATTTTTTCGGGCTGGAATTATGAATAGCAGTAATGCCATACCAATCGCTACGGTCCCGTCATTCAAATATTTTGAAAATGCAAAGAGTCTTTCCCAGCCGGGAATCACCATGAATCCCAAATTCATATCTAATCTAAAAATCCATAGCATCGCAGTTGAAAAGAAAATTAATGCAATCGTTAATTCTTCAAATGATATTTTCCCAAGCTGAACATATTCATCGCGAATAAAATTTCTATTTATTTTCAAATCTTTGTCATACTTGTAAAATACTTTTGTAAGAAGGAATGCCGCAAACAAAAGCATGATAATTGCGATAGGAATAGCGAGCAGCATCCAGGTGCCAAATCCGATTTGGGGAGCAGAAGGAAAAATAATTTTTAGTATTCTCACAAAAGCAAGATTTGGTGGAGTCCCAATCAAAGTGCAAATTCCACCCAGCGAACATGCATATGCTATTGCAATCATAATCGTGACAGAAAAATTGTGCGTTTTTTCTTTTCCGAATTCATTTTCCATTTTGTTTATGATTGCTAATGCAATTGGAAGCATCATTATTGCAGTTGCTGTATTTGAAATCCACATAGATATAAAAGCTGTTGCCGCCATAAAACCCAGAACTATTGAGTTGGGGCTTCCTCCAAAAAGAGTGATAATCTTCAATGCAATTCTTTTATGAAGCCCCCAATTCTCCATAGCCAATGCTAAAAGGAATCCTCCGAGGAATAAAAATATAACTGAGTTTATATATGAGCCAGCAGTTTTTTCACCGTCAAGAATTCCTGTAAGCGGAAAAATTAAAATTGGAATCAATGATGTTGCAGCAAGAGGAATTGCTTCTGTAATCCACCAAACAGCCATCAGCGCAGCTACAGCCGCCATTTTTGTAAGATTAGGATTAGCGGGATCAAGATCAGCAAAGATTAAGATTAAGATAAAGATTAAGAGCCCTAAAAAGAATCCGATTTTTTGAAAGATTGACATGCCTAAAACTATAAATATTTTTAATTAATTCTTCTGCCCGGGTTTT
>DAIMIJ010000091.1:0-8495 GCA_036722835.1 Ignavibacteriaceae bacterium
TCCATAATGTGTTTCATCAAAATGGTAAATTGATATTTGTAGTAATCTTCCTTTTCTCCTTTTGGAAGAATTAGAAAGATATTTTTTCTTTGAATTATTATTCTTTCGAACAAAGCTTGCGAAGCATAAAACTTAAGCATTGCGGCTGAAATGAGCAGACTTACCATCAACGGTAATGAACCAAAACGATCTTTCATTTCTGCAACCAAATCCCCAATTTCTTCCAGACTAGTTACGGAATAAAGTGCCGTGTAAAAATTCAATCGGTCTGCTTGTTCGGGCATGTAGGTGTGAGGAATTCCAATTTCAAAATAAGTGTCAATTGTTGGTTCGGTTTTTTCTTTCGGTTTAGGTAAGGTTTTGAACAGCTCGTTGAACTCTTCATACTTTAATTCCTCGACGGCTTCGTTAATAAGCTTTACAAAAAGATCGAAACCAACATCATTAACAAAACCAGTCTGCTCTATGCCGAGCAAATTTCCTGCTCCGCGTATTTCCAAATCTCGCATAGAAATATTAAATCCAGAACCAAGTTCGGTAAATTCTTCTATGGCTTGTAATCTTCTCAACGCTTTTTTGTTTATGCTGTTCATAGACGGAACGATGAAATATGCATAAGCCTGTCTTGTCGCTCTTCCCACACGGCCCCTAAGTTGATGAAGTTCAGCTAAACCAAACCTGTCGGCTCTGTTTACAATGATTGTGTTAACGTTCGGGATGTCAATTCCCGATTCGATAATTTTAGTAGATAATAAAATATCGTATTGCTTGTTGAGAAAACCATGAATAACTTTTTCGAGCTGCGAGGGATTCATTTGACCGTGAGCAATTCCAATAAGAACATTGGGATTATATTTGGTTAAATATGCAGCTAACTTTTCTATTGATTCAACGCGATCGTGCACAAAATAAATCTGACCGTTGCGGTTAAGCTCGTTGTTTATCCACTCTTTAATCTTTAAAACATCGAACGTTGAAACACGAGTGTAAATTGGCTGGCGGTTTGGCGGCGGTGTCGCAATTATTGATAAATCTCTCGCGCCTAAAAGCGAGAGGTTCAACGTTCTTGGAATTGGTGTTGCGGTGAGCGTAAGAGTATCAACATTATGTTTTAACGATCTCAATTTTTCTTTTGCCATAACACCAAAGCGATGTTCTTCATCAATAATTAATAACCCTAGATCTTTGAATTGAATATCTTTTGATAGCAAGCGATGTGTTCCAATAATAACATCTATCTTACCATTTGCCAAGCCGTCTACGATTTCAGCTTGTTCCTTTTTGGTTTGAAATCGTGAGATAACGGCAATAGTTATTGGAAATGGTGAAAGGCGATCTTTAAAAGTATTATAATGCTGCTCAGCTAAAATTGTCGTGGGAACCAGCACAGCAGTTTGTTTATTATCTTGTGCTGCTTTGAAAGCGGCTCGCACAGCCACTTCAGTTTTACCAAAACCCACGTCGCCGCAGACAAGGCGATCCATTGGGTTTTCCGCTTCCATATCCTGCTTAACTTCTTCGGTCACCTTTTCTTGATCTGCAGTGTCCTCATAAATGAAAGATGCCTCCAGTTCCTTCTGCCAAATTGTGTCTCTTCCAAACGAATATCCTTTGGTTGCTTTTCTGCGCGCATAAAGAGTAATTAATTCTCTTGCTGCTTCTTTAATTTTCTTTTTTGCTCTTTGCTTGGTGTTCTGCCATTCTGATGTTCCGAGCGTTGAAAGAGAGGGCGCTAATTTTTCTTGAGAAGAATATCTTTTGACAAGGTTTAAATAATTCAAGTTGACATATACAATGCCGCCTTCTGCATATAAGATCTTCATCGTTTCCTGGTTTGCATCCCCAATCTTTATCGTTTCAAGTCCAACATACTTTCCTATTCCATAATCTTCGTGAACAACAAAATCTCCACGCTTAATGAATGCAAATGTTTTTGATTTGGATTTGCTGGACTTTAATTTTGTTAGCGCTTTTGTACGATAGGGCTTGTTGAATATTTGATAATCGGTTAGCACAAGCAATTGAGAAATTTTATGAACAAATCCTTTTTTTAAAGGGAATGTTTCTATTTTGATTTGACCGGAATTCAATAACGCCAGCAACTCTTCGTGAAGTTCTGCTAATAAATCATGCAGACGATTAGATTGCAGATCATTTTCTGCTGTAAGAAGTATTTTAAAACCCAAAGAAGCGAAGTTTTTTAAAGTTCTAAAAAGAATATCATAATTTGACCCAATCGTTGGTACCTCCGAAAACCCCAAATCAATTTTATTTTCTGATAGTCCAAGCTCTTCTTCAATAACCCAGCAAACATTGTTGTTGGCGATCAGTTTTTGAATATCAAAAGTACGGGGAGATGCTTTTTCGTGGTTGTTCTGATTGTCGATATCAGGGAATTCATCTTCTTCATTAGTATTGGTTTTGTTTGAATCGGTTGCATTAACATTTGTTTCTTTAAAATTGGGTTCTGTACAAATAAAAGTAAGATTATCCAGCGCATATTTTCCGGCCATTACCACAGGATTTTTCAAATAATCAAAAATGTTTGATGTGTTTTCGCTCAGGGAATTGCTCAGTTCACCAGCAAGAGTTGTGTTTTGAATTGGTTCGATTGATCGCTGGCTTTCCGGATCGAAGTGTCGGATTGATTCAATGAAATCACCGTCAAACTCAAGGCGGACGGGGCTTTTTTCACTGTAGGACCAAAAATCTATTATTGCACCCCGTTGGGAAAAATCCCCCGGGACCTCAACAAAATTTTCCTTTTGATAATTTAACAGATTTAAATATTCGACCAAGTTATCGTACGATAAATCTCCACCTACTCTAATTTGTGTTGTATTTTTTCTGATCTGTTCTTGGTTTGGAAGCTCGCATGTCAATAGATCATATGTGGATAGAAAGATAAAACTATTCCGGTTAGAAACTTCTGTAAGCATTTCTTGAAAAGCATCGGGCTTAAGCTCATTAATAATTATTGTTTTATTGGATAAGCCCAAAATGCTTAGTTCGGCATTGCATTCATCAAGCGATTTTGAATCTTCACAAAGCAAGTAAATCTGCCGTTCTTGTTCCGCCAGCAATTTTACAAAAAGATTTCGTGCAGAGCCAAAGAAGCTTGTAACAAAAATTGGAAACTTATTTGTTGGCGATTCATTAATTAATTGCGCAAGATTAACAAGCGAAGATATTTGTTTTAGCTCGTCTAAAATAATTTTCATTTTTCGTTAGAGCACAAGTCTATATAAAACAGAAAAATATTTGGTAAGTATTGATAGGTGTATTAATGTTTCTTTTGGATTTATGCATAGCTTGTCGAGAAAATCTACAACAAAATCAACATCTAATTTGAGACTTTTGGTTAATCGTATAGAAGGCATATTGATAAATTTAATCGGATAGCTTCTTTTCATAGGAAAAATTCGAAATCAGTAGATGATGGATAATACTTTGTGTGGAGGAAGAAAAAACAAGTGAAACTAAAATTCGATTGCTTTTCGAACGAAACCATCGGCTTTAATTAATCTTTCTCGGGCATCATCGGCATTTACACCAGCTTTTATCATAACAAGCGCGGTTTTAACATGCCCACCAGCTTGTTGCAGGTATTTGGCTGCCTCATCGTAGCTTACACCCGTAATTGTCATAACTATTTTCTTAGATCGCTCAAATAATTTTTTGTTTGTCATTTGTAAGTCGATCATCATATTTTCATAAACCTTACCCATTCTAATCATGGAAGTTGTAGTAAGCATGTTAAGCACGAGCTTCTGGGCGGTTCCGCTTTTCATTCTTGTCGAACCCATAATCACTTCTGGACCAACGTATGGACATATTGCAACATCAACTTCTTTGATATTAAAATCTTTTCTTGGGTTACATGTTATATATAAAGTTGTGGCGCCCAATTCCTTTGCTTTTTTAACCGCGCCAATAACATAAGGCGTTCTTCTGCTTGCAGCGATACCACATACCACGTCTTTATTATTAACCTGGGCAAGCAGAATATCTTTTGCGCCGTTTTCCTCATAGTCTTCTGCACCTTCTTGTGCCCGGAACATTGCCTCTTTTCCACCGGCAATATATCCCTCTATCATACCATAAGGTGTTCCGAATGTTGGTGGACATTCAGATGCATCAATGACACCGAGGCGCCCGCTTGTACCAGCGCCAAAGTAAAGTAATCTGCCGCCATTCTTTAATGCTTTGACAATGAGATCTACTGCTTGTGCAATATATGGTAGTTCCTTCTCAACCGCATATGGAATTGTTTTGTCTTCATCGTTTATAATTTTAAGAATTTCTTCTGTGGAACTCGCGTCAATATCCATCGAATGCGGATTGCGTTGCTCGGTGGTGAGCTTGCTTAGTTCTGAAAACAAAGTTTTGGTAGAAGGGGATTGAGTCACTTATTAATCTCCAGAAGGATCAGTCGCTTCTCTTTTTTATTTCTAATGTTCGATGGTTTATATGAAAGTTCAAAAGTTGTCGATTTTTTAATACAAGATTTATATTTAAGCTCGGCTTTTTTAAATTCATCATCTAGATTGCCGCCCTTCATTGCAGCAACGAAAGCTTTTTCTTTAATTAAGGGGAGAGAATATCTTAGTAAAATTATTAGTGGAACCGTTGCTCGGCTGATTACTAAGTCAAAATATTGTGAGTATCGCTCGATAAATTCTGGGCTTTCAACCCGATCGTTTTCTACTTTTACATTTCCAAGTTTTAGTTTACTTACAAAATCTTTTACTGCATCCGCTTTTTTCTTTGTTGAATCAACCAGAATGCCCTTCATTTCGGGGCGCATAATTGCCAAAGGAATTCCAGGAAATCCACCGCCAGTCCCAATGTCAAGAAAGCTGCCGCACTTCTCGGGAATATATTTAGTGATATACGATGAAATGAAAATATGGTTTTCAATTATTGAATCAACATCACGACGGGAAATAAGATTAACATAATCGTTTTTTTTGGTGATTAATTCTGCAAAGAAAGCTAAACGCTCGACTTTTGTCACGTCAGGATTAAATCCATTTTCCCAGTTGAGAGCAGAAAGTTGCTTGGTAAAGTTTTCCTGTAACGCAATCATAAAAAATATAAATTACTTCTTTAAATATATCAATAATACCGCAATATCTGAATGAGTAACACCCGAGATACGGAGGGCTTGCCCAATTGATCGCGGTTTGATCTTGTTTAATTTTTCTCTTCCTTCTGTCGAGAGAGCTTTAATATTTTGATAGTTTAATGTTAAAGGAATTCTTGTAGACTCGTAGCGTTCCATTTTTTTAATCATATCGTCCTGACGCTTGAGATATCCCTCATATTTTAATTCGATTTCAACTTGCTCAAGCACCAAATCGTTTTCTATTAATCTTCTTGCAAAAAATCTGTTCTCCTCTGTGGTGTTTACGAATTTTAAAATTTCAGAAAGACTAAGTTCAGGTCTTTTGCATAATTTCGATATGGTTTCTGTTGAGTCTATTTCAGATAGTGATCGTGAGCCAAGATGATCATTAATAACATTTGCATGAATCTTTGTGTTGTCACAGAATTTGACCGCTTTTGAAATTAAAACCTCCCTTTCTTTCAGTTCGGAGTAAATTGAATAGTCTATTAAGCCATATTCATAACCGTACTTAAGTAATCTTCTGTCGGCATTATCTTGACGAAGAATCAAACGGTATTCGGCGCGAGAAGTAAACATTCGATAGGGCTCATCGGGGGATTTATTGACGAGATCGTCTATTAAAACACCAATGTACGCCTCGTTTCTGCGAATAACCAGCTCAGGTTTGCCGATTAGCTTCGCGGCTGCATTTATTCCTGCAATTATTCCCTGTGCGGCAGCTTCTTCATAACCGGAAGTTCCGTTGATTTGGCCTGCAAAATAAAGTCCGGCAATTTTCTTTGTCTCTAGTGTCAGATCGACTTGATGTGGAGGAAAGTAATCGTACTCAACAGCATAACCGGGGCGAACCATTTCAACATCTTCAAGACCCTGAATTTTTCTCAGTGCTTCAAATTGAATATCGGCAGGAAGAGAAGTTGAAAATCCATTTAAATAGACTTGATCGCTATCTAATCCCTCTGGCTCAAGGAAAAGTTGATGTTGCTTTTTTTCTGAAAACCGGACGATTTTATCTTCAATAGATGGGCAATACCTTGGACCAACACCATGAATCAGTCCGGTGAACATTGGAGATTTATCAAACCCCCTTTTTAACGCTTGGTGAACAGACTCGTCTGTGTGAGTAATGTAACAGCTAACCTGCGGTAAATATGGAAATTCTTCTATGTCGGTTCTATACGAAAATGGTTGGGGAAATTCGTCCCCTGGCTGCTCTTCCAATATTTCAAAATTTATCGAACTTTTTTTCAGCCTTGGTGGTGTTCCGGTTTTTAACCTGGCAGAGAGAAAACCAAGACGAATTAAAGATTCGGTTATTCCGAGCGATGGTTTTTCGCCATAACGCCCACCAGTGACAGAAACCAAACCTGTGTGCATTTTCCCGTTGAGAAAGGTTCCGGACGAAAGTATTACCGTTAAAGAATTGATGAATTTGCCAGAAGCAGTACTTACCCCAGAGATCCTTCCATCTTCGGCAATGATCTCAACAACAGCCTCTTCAATTATGTCAATGTTTGGAATGTTTGATATTACTCTAGAAGCTTCTTCAGAGTACAGTTTTCTATCAGACTGACAGCGGGGAGACCAAACGGCCGGACCTTTTGAACGGTTCAACATCCTAAATTGAATTCCTGTACGATCGGCGATGCCTGCCATAATACCACCGAGCGCATCAATCTCTCGAACGAGATGACCCTTCGCTGTTCCGCCAACCGCAGGGTTACAAGACATTCGCCCTAAGGCATACTTATCCATTGTGATTAATCCTACTTTGCAACCCATCGCCGATCCTGCGTAGGCGGCCTCTATGCCGGCGTGGCCACCACCAATGACAATTATATCGTAATTTTTATGCATATTTTATGTTTCACATGAAACAAAGAAAAACTATCAGAAATCAAAAAAATGTTTTCACGTGAAACGGAACTTACTTTCCAATACAAAATTTTGAGAAAATATTATTTAGAACATCCTCGGAAGTAACTTCTCCAATTATTTCCCCCAAAAAATCGACAGCACTTCGCAAATCTACTGCAATAAACTCTCCACTATACTTTTGATTAAGGGAAACTATCGAATCAGATAAGCTATCCTTCGCTGAGCTAAGGCAATGAATGTGTCGAATGTTTGAAACTATGGCAGATTTTTCAGAATAATTGGCATTACCAATCGCGCATTGCTTCATTCGAGTTATTAGATTTTCAATTCCCTGGCCCGTTGTGGCAGATATTTTAACTGCATCGCCCACATCGGTTTTTATTCCCAAGTCAATTTTATTGATCACTGGAATTATTCTTTCGCCACCTGTCAGTTGTTGAAGTTCGTTAAATAAATCCTTTGAATAGCCCTGTTCGACATCATTAACAAATAAAACAAAATCTGAATTTACTATTGCTTCATTACTGCGCCGGACCCCCTCTACTTCTATCAAATTCTCGGATAATCTTATACCTGCCGTATCAAAAAGTTTAAAAAGGATGCCGTCAATCATTATTTCTTCTCTAATGACATCTCGCGTTGTTCCTGGAATATCGCTAACAATTGCTCGAGACTCCTTTAGCAAATAATTAAGAAGAGACGACTTTCCTACGTTCGGTTTTCCGACGATTGCTACGTTTACACCATCACGAATTACTCTTCCAAACGAATAGGTATCAAGTAATTCATCAATTTTCTTAATGATTGAATTGATTTTTCTTAATAACTCTTCTTTTGCTACAAATTCCACGTCTTCTTCAGCAAAATCGAGCTCCAATTCTAAAAAAGACAAAGTATCCATAAGTGAATCTCGAAGCGTTGTGACACAATTCGACAAAAGACCATCAAGTTGATTTCGAGCTCCTCGAAGGGAGGCATCGGATCTTGAAGATATTACATCAATCACAGCCTCTGCCTGAGCAAGATCTATTTTATTGTTTAGGAAGGCACGCTTAGTAAATTCTCCCGGTTCGGCGATACGCAAATCTTTTTGAAGCAACAGATCTATAATCTTTTTTCCGATTAGAGGATTACCATGACAGCTAATCTCAACTACATCCTCGCCCGTGTATGAATTAGGAGACCTGAAAACCGTTAAAAGAACATCGTCGATGAAATCATTTTGCCCAGCAACTATTTTTCCATAATGGACAGTATGTGAATTTACGTCTGCGATTCGGGCTTTACCCTTGAAAATAGAGTCTGCAACAGATATCGCTTTAGTTCCGCTTATTCTGATAATTGAAATTGCTCCGATTCCAGTCGGGGTTGCAATTGCAGCTATAGTGTCTTCTAATAAAGGATGAATCATTTTTTAAAAATTGGATGACAAAAGTAAATAAATTAAATGCTTTTAACAATTCATTTTGATGTACTGTGTGATAAG
>DAIMIJ010000092.1:0-3613 GCA_036722835.1 Ignavibacteriaceae bacterium
CGCAAGTTAATGGCTGATTATCCCGATCATCCGGCTGGTAGATTTTTTCTGGCGATGATTGATTGGTGGAGGATTCTTCTCGACCTTGATGTTGAAACTTACGATGAGCTATTCTTTCAAAAAATTGAGGATGTGATTTATAACTGCGAACAGATTCTCGATAAAGAACCCAACAACGTTGATGCTCTTTTCTTCAAAGGCGGTGCAATTGGATTTAGAGGTCGGCTAAGAGCTTACAGAGAAAGCTGGCTGAAAGCTGCTGATGATGGACGTGAAGCGCTTCCGATTGTTGAACAGGCATCACTTCTTGATCCGAATAATCTTGATGTACAGCTTGGCTTTGGAATTTACAATTATTACGCCGATGTAATTCCGAACAGATATCCTTTGCTTAAACCATTGATGATTTTCTTCCCCGATGGAAACCGTGAAAAGGGAATTGAACAGCTCACCAACACAGCTCTTAGAGGAAAATACGCTAAGTACGAAGCAAGATATTTCCTGATGACACTTTACTACACATATGAAAATAATCCTTACAAAGCTGAAGAGTTTGCCAACATGCTGGTAAGTGATTTCCCAAATAATCCTATCTTTGAAAAATGGTTAGGAAGAATTTCTATTAAGAAAGGAGATTCTTATTCGGGTGCAAAAATATTTGCAAACGTAATGTCAAAGACCGGAAAAAATCTTCCGGGTTACAATACTCAAAAGACGAAACGGGAAGCAAGTTATTACATCGGTTTGCAGTACCGTAACACGAATCAACTGGATTCCGCAAAGTATTTTTTTGAAATGTGTTCAGATATATCAAAGCAAATTGATAAGAAGGAAGAGTCGGGATTTTTAATTAACTCTTACCTCTACCTTGGTAGGATCAATGATCAGTTGGGAAATAGGGACAAAGCAGTTGAATACTATGAAAAGCTTCTCGATATGCGCGAATACCTAAACTCCCACGAACTTGCTAAGAAATATTTAGCCGAGCCGTTTAAGAATTAAAATCATCTATTATAAAAACAACACCCCAATATATTCTAGATCAGGTCAACAAAAACGGCGGTTGATTTAAGCGGCTAGTCAGGCAATTTTTTTATTAATTCTATCTTTGGTTTCAACTTTTGTATTTAATTTTCGCAAACTAGATAGATTTATGGAATATAAATAATTCTTTGGTCTCTTTCTATTTTTTACCAATTCCCATACTAAAGAACCAGGTCCATTAAATATTTCTTCAACATCACCATTCTCATCAACTCTCAATCCAAGATAATAATCTGGTATATCACCGAATCCAAGTGTATTCTTCATAGTTGTTTTTATTTGCACTAAGCGACCATTCGATTCCGCATCGTGTGCCTTTTGAAGTCCATCAAGAAGCTTTAAATCATATAGTTGTTCAGCTAATATTTCGCCAATATCACCAACTAAACGACCATCAAGCGTAAATTTTTTATGGGAATAATCTTCCTGCATTTCAGAAACTATTTTAATTAACTTTTTTACATAAATATTAATTGGAGTAGCCATTATTTATTTTTTCTATTGCCTAACTTTATAACTATAACGTTGTTGAAACCGTCACCCTATGAAGCGCTCCAATTAAACCCATCGAGGAAAAACCGTAATCAAAATTGTAATCAGAAATTATTGCACCTAAACCGGCGTTAAATCCCGCAATCCCTGCTGAAGTTCCAATCTTCAAATCACTTCTTTTTTCGTTATCATACCCGAAACGTAATCTTAAAACCTTGCTAAGAGTAAACTCGGCACCAACACTAAATGCTTTAAATCGGTCAGCAAAATCTTCTCTGTCTGCGTTTAGTTTATGAAAGTCGAGAGAAAGTCTTAACGGCAAGTGTTCTAATTTTTTTGATACTCCCACAATTATATCCAGCGGCAGTTCTTCTTTTGTTTCGTAGTACGAAGTGAGTTGAGTTCCAACGTTCATGGCCGCAAAACCAACTGATAAATCTTCTTCGGGAACGAAGTAATTCAAACCCACATCAAATCCAAGTCCCGAGGAATTTCTATCTGCAATCTTTGAATAGATATATTTTACATTAACACCATAATTAAAATTAGGATCTAAGGAATTAGCATAACCAACAATAAAAGCAACTTCGCCGGCACCAAATTCATTTCCTCTGTTTCCAAATTCATCAGCTTCAATGAATGAACCATAATTTATGTACTTAACAGCGCCGCCGAATCTTCCCCAATCCTCATACTCGGTTGAATAACTTAAGCTTGCCAGGTTAATGTCTAATAAATGTTTTACAAAAGAAAATGAAATTGGATTTTCAGTTAATAAGTTTATTCCCGCAGGATTATAAAAGATAACGTTTGGATCATCATGGTTTGAAACGAAAGTGCCGCCTAAAGCAGCAGCTCTTGCACTCATGTCAATCCTTAGAAATTCATAAGTGTTTTGGCTGAATAAATTGCCAGTAAAAACTGATGTGATAAATAATGCGATGATTGCCGTTGATTTCATAAACTTCCTAAAAATTCTTTCGTTATTTAATGATAATAAAAAATAAAGGCAAGGCGAAATAAGTTACAATTCCTTAAATACAATCAATTGAAAAATATGAATAACTTATCTTACACAAAAGTGAAGAATACAAACCCAGTTCCTAAAGTATAGCACCAAAAATCAAAGGAACTGGGTTTGTTTGAACTGCATTATTGATATTTCAAACAATTTGATTGAATAAGATTTACCCTTCCTGTTTTCCTTGCGTAAACCTTTTCCTATACTTAAATTTGACCGCAAAAAAATAAAGGAGTATATGAATTCGCTTAAAACTGTATTCTTAATGACATTAATGATGGTTCTCTTCCTTTTTGTCGGAAACATGCTGGGCGGAAAGGGAGGAATGACAATTGCATTAATTTTTTCTCTCGCAATGAACTTTGGTTCTTATTGGTTTTCAGATAAAATAGTTTTGAAAATGTATCGTGCTCAGCCTGTTACTAAAGAACAAGAACCAAAATTTTACAGCATAGTTGAGCAATTAGCAAAAAGTGCAAATCTTCCTATGCCAAAGGTTTATATAATTGAAGATCAAACACCTAATGCTTTTGCAACCGGAAGAAATCCACAGCATGCTGCAGTTGCGGCTACAAGAGGAATCTTAAGAATTTTAAATGAACAAGAATTAGCCGGAGTTATGTCTCACGAGCTAGCTCATGTTAAGCATAGAGATATTTTAATCGGTACAGTTGCCGCTACGTTTGTAGGCACGATTACCTATGTTGCACAAATGGCAGGATGGGCTGCAATGTTTGGCAGAAGTGATGATGAGGACAGAGGCGGATTATCATCTTTATTTCTGATGATTCTCGCTCCAATTGCAGCAACACTTTTGCAAATGGCAGTTTCAAGGTCAAGGGAATTTATGGCAGACAAGGGCGGTTCTGAAATTTCACATAATCCTCTTGCATTGGCTTCAGCTTTAGGTAAATTATCCCAGGCAAATCAAATAAAAGCGGTTGATCATGCGGGTCCCGCAACATCTCATATGTTCATAGTTAACCCTCTTCATGGTGGTGGGGTAATGAAATTGTTTTCAACACATCCTCCGGTTGAAGAACGAATTGCTCGGCT
>DAIMIJ010000092.1:3713-8481 GCA_036722835.1 Ignavibacteriaceae bacterium
TCAAGCTCAAACCAAAACCAATCTTGATGTTTTTAAAGTTCTTGTTGATTCATCAATAACTGAAGCATTGGTAAATATATCAGATTCACCGAAAGATATTTATCTTGATTTAAAGCTTGGTTCTTCATACGCTATTTTGGAAGATCAAATTTTTAAGTCAATTAAAGCACATAAGAAAAATATTAGTTTAATATCTAATCCATCAGAAAATATTGGATTGAGCTATTCAATAGAAAATGCTGTGGTTAATTATGGAGAAATTTTTAGAGACGGATTTCTCGGTGATCATTTTGTTGAGAGAAAGATTTTTATTTCCGGCAGCTATCGGTTTCAAGACAAAGAAGTGAAGATCAAAGATTTTTATTTCGATAATATTGACACGGTTAAATTTGATGAGATTCAGACATTAGAGAACTATTCCTATCCATTTACAAAAGGGGAAATTCCATCCGAGCCATTTCTTTCAAATCTATTTGAACCATTGGTGGCAATAACCACAGCGGCAGTTGTTATAGCTCTTTTCTTTACGGTTCGAAGCAAGTAACCGTATTTTACCTTTGATGCCTGAATGTATTTAGTTATTATTGAACACATTTTTATAAAAATTATGCCCATATGAAGAAATTATTCGCACTTTACTTTTTAATATTAATCTTTTTTGGTTGTTCATCTTCGATTGATACAACCAATTTGGGTTCTCAAGAAAGATTAGATTACGCAATCAAATTATATAATGATGAAGATTATGAATTAGCGATCACGGAATTACAGTCGTTGATTCTGCAATATCCGGGAAACGCTGTAGTTGATGACGCTCAATTTTATCTTGGTATGACTCGATTCAAAAGGGGAGAATTTATCTTAGCAGCTTTTGAATTGAGTAAGCTGATTAAAAATATGCCTGTAAGCGAATTCGTTCCGCAAGCTCAATTTATGCTGGCAGAAAGCTATTACGAACTTTCGCCTAATTACACGCTCGATCAAAAGTATACTAAAAAAGCTGTAGAAGAATACCAGGCATTTCTAGATTTCTTTCCTGCAAACCCAAATGTTCCTGAAGCCGAAAAGAAAATTCGTGAGCTAAATGATAAGCTGGCGCAGAAGGAATATAACAATGCACTTATTTACGAAAAGCTTGAATATTATACTGCTGCTATGAGATATTATGACAGTGTGGTTGATGTTTATCATGATACTCAATATGCGCCGATGGCGTTGTACAATAAGATTAATCTTTTGAGATCCCGCGATAGAGACAGGGAAGCTTTGGATGAAATTGCTAAGTTCTTGCAGCGTTATCCTAATGATAATCGTGCAAAGGAAATGGAAAGTTTAAAAACTTCTCTCGAAAATCTACTTTCTGCTTCTAAGTAATGTTAAAAGCTAAGAGAGTTAGTGAATCAGTTATCACAATGACTGAATTGGTTCTGCCCAATCATACAAATCAATTGGGAAACCTTCTCGGGGGACAATTGATGCACTGGATTGATATTTGTGCGGCACTCTGTGGAGCAAAACATAATCAAAGAGTTTGTGTTACAGCTTCGGTTGACAGAATTGATTTTCATCACCCAATTAAGCTGGGTGATGCAGCATCTTTGGTTGCATCAGTCAACAGGGTTTTTAGAACATCAATGGAAATTGGTGTTAAAGTTTATGCCGAATCATTCAAAGAAGGAAAAAGAATTCATACAAATACAGCTTATCTTACCTTTGTTGCTGTTGACAATGATGGAAAGCCCACGTTAGCTGTTGAAGCAATTCCTGAATCTGAAGATGAAAAAAGAAGATATGAAGAAGCACTTACTAGGAGAGAAAATCGGCTTAAAGATAGAATTAAACGCAGTTAGCTTTTTATTCCTTTTCTTTTTTTTACCATTCGAGGTCTTACCGCAAATTCCGATAAATGGTTTCTGTAAATTAAATTTATACCAATTTTCTCCGGGTTATTCAAAAATATTTTCACTGAATTACAACAGTGATTCATACTCCGATCTTATACTGTATGATCCTTCCTTAAAAAAAATGGCAGCTATATCGGGAGAAAAGAATGAAAGGTTTGCAAAAGAAGAATATTTTGACTTCCCATTTCATATTTCAAATCTTGCTCCAATAAGAGAAAAGAATAATGAAATTAAAAAATATGCATTTACCTCACGGAAAAATTTAACTGCAGGTATTTGTGAGTTTTCATCTGATGGAAAACCGCGGGTAACACATCAGCTAAATTTTAAATCTTATCCGGAAAAACTAAGCACTGCCGATATTGATGGAGATTTTTATCAAGAGATTCTTCTATCAGGAGCTGCCTTTGAGGGATTAAGCATATTGAATTTCGATGGCAAGAATTTGAGTGAGAGAATTGTTAAATCAAAAGGCAGCTATTCTCAAGCAATTTTTATTGATCTATCGAATGATGGATTTCCTGACATTGCAGCAATTAATCTTCTAAATAATTCTCTTGAATTTTTATTTAACGACGGACGCGGAAACTTTAAAGTCGTTCGAACGATGAACTTTTACAATAAAGTACGGAATCTTCATTCTTTTGATATGGATTTAGATTCTTACCATGATTTGGTTTTTCTCGAAGGCAATAAACTAAAAATAATGTACGGTGATTTCCAATCGTCTTACTCAAAGCAAATTGAAATTGAAACTAAATATCCGCCCAACGATTTTATAATTGGTGATTTTAATAAAGATGGAAAAATTGATTTTGCATATTTAAATACGGATGTGTCTATAGTTTCAGTTGTTTTTGCAGAGAGCGATTATAAATTTTTTGCGGAGATTCCTATTCTTTACAAAGAGGGAATAAAAAATATAATACCGTTTTACAGCAAGTTTATTGACGGATTGGCCATTATTAGTGATGACGGAGCTTTGTTAACAAACACTATGCTATCTTCAATGTCACCTAATATTGATATATCTCTCTCTATCAAGCCGACGGTAATATCTAATTTTGATGCTAACTCCGACGCAATAAATGATATTTGTTTCATTGATAGTTTTGACAGGAGTTTGAAGCTGGTAGTACGCAGCAATGCGGGTATACCGTCTAATTATTTTTCTATTCCGCTGCATGGGAATCCCAATCAAATTGCGTTCAAGAATTTTTCAAAGCAATCAACCACTTTTTTTTGTTACTCGGTGAGTAAAAAATTAGTTGAAGTGATTGAGGTTGAATTCAACACGGGCAAAATTACTCGAAGCGAGTTCTACACCGCACGTCCAATAGCAGATGTGAAGCCGGTTCTAAACGATCACCAAATGGTTTTCGTTTCTTCTCTATTAAATAACCGATTAACATTGGAGATATTTGAAAAAGAAGAAAGCTGGAAACTTCTTACTGATTATAATATTTCCGAAAAAGCTATTAGTGCAGATTTATCAACACTGAAGGGCGTTAAACTTTTCTTCTGGAACCAAATTGGTGATTCGATTAAACTTTTCAAAAAAACATTTCTTCCTGAAGAAATGAAAGCGGAATTTTTATTAAATATTAAAATGAAAAATATTTCTAATTTCTTAACTGTTGTTGATGATTTTCACAATTTAGATAAAGAGTCCATTATTAGTTTTGTTGAGTCAGATGAAAAACCTTATATTTTGGTAAGCCATGATGGTTCTGTTAATTCCTTTGATGTTGAGGAAGTGAAGAAGAATTTGATTGTGAGGGATTTGAATCAATTATTTGTGAGTGAAATTAAACCTAATGGCACACGGAGATTGATTGTAAATAATTATAACAGTCAAAATATTTATCGTCTGAATATTTTAAGAAAAGGTAAGAAAATAGTTTTTTCCAAAATAATTGATAAGATAAACACCGAGAAATTTTTTGTAAGGAATATGACTGTAAATAATTATCATCTTGTCTATTTAAATCAGACCAAGGAATGCATCTCAATTAGGCAAATATGATTCAGAAGATAATTTTAATCATTGCAATAATAATCTTGAATAATTTTCGTTCATTTTCACAAGTAAGTTACGATAAAAATTTTCTTGATTCAGTTTTCACAGAGTATGTTAATCTGAAAGAAGCTTTGAGAAATAAAGATTACAACAATCTGTTGTCAGTTAGAACGGAAAATCCCAAATGCGGATTGTTCCTCATCAATTTCGTTAAACAAAATATCGAATTATTTACAGCACAACAGCAGCAATTATTTAAAACATTATCGGGGCGTCCGACTCTTCCACTGAGTATAATCTCACCCTCAGGAAAATTTAGAATACATTACGATACAACAATTACTGCAAAACCAAAATACATTTCTTCTATGAGCATTGAAGAAAATCTTTCGATGGCTGCTATGTCAATTGATTCTGTGTACAATTTCGAGGTGAATTATTTAGGATATCCGTCTCCGCCAACTGACAATGGAATGGGAGGAGATAATCTTTATGACATTTATATCATTAACCTTGGCGGCGGACTTTATGGCTACACTGAATCGGAAGATGATCTCGGCGGACAGAAGTATACTTCATTCATAGTTGTTGATAATGACTATGCAGGTTATTATTCGACTGGAATAAAAGGTGCAAGGGTAACTTTGGCGCATGAGTTTCATCATAGCATTCAAATGGGAAATTATATCCTTCGTTTTGATGATACTTTTTTTTACGAGATTACTTCAACTTCGATGGAAGAATTTGTTTACGATGATGTTAACGACTACTATGCTTACATGTCGAGTTATTTTCAGAACCCGCAAAAAGCATTTGCTGAAAATGATGGATACAATCTTGCGAT
>DAIMIJ010000093.1:0-8472 GCA_036722835.1 Ignavibacteriaceae bacterium
AAATTTATTTCTGCCAAAACCGGTAACGAACTTGCAGAAATTTTCAACTGATAAACTCATGTTACGCAAAACTTCTAGTCATCTATTAACCTCGCCATTTATGGCGGGGTTGGTACTAAAACAGAGAAACCTGGCTTTAGCCACTATTTAAGTTATTAATGGGCTATCCGAAGGGTTCCTTTGGAAAAGCCCAGGGTAGCTGGTCCCATTTAGTCCCCCAGCATAAATGCTGGGGTTACTAGATAAAGCTGTATGTGTAAGGTGAATGACAAATTTATTTTATTGAAAAGGAAGATTAAACACTAATGAAAAAAACCACATTTTACAATATTCACGAAAAACTTGGAGCGAAGATAGTAGAGTTTGCAGGTTATCTTATGCCCATACAATATTCTTCGATAATTGCCGAACATAAGGCGGTTAGAAATTCTGTTGGTGTTTTCGATGTATCACACATGGGTGAGATTTTTGTTTCTGGAGAAAAAGCTTTGGACTTTGTGCAGAATATTACTGTAAACGATGCCGCAGTTTTGTTCCCGGGTAGAGTTCAATACTCGGCAATGTGTTATAACGATGGTGGAATCGTTGACGATCTTCTTGTTTATAAACTGGCAGCCGATAAGTTTATGCTTGTTGTTAATGCTTCCAACATTGAAAAAGATTTCAACTGGATGAAAGAGAATAATAAATATAGAGTTGAACTAAAAAACCTTAGCGACGATTATTCTTTACTTGCAGTTCAAGGTCCTAACTCTAAGAAAGTTGTACAAAAAATATGCGATAAAAATCTTGATTTAGAATATTACCACTTCATGCAAGCTAAAGTTGCCGGAATTGATATGATTTTATCGCGAACAGGATATACGGGTGAATTAGGTTATGAGCTTTATTTTACCGGAAATGAAAAAACCGCCGAACTTGTTTGGAACAAACTTTTTGATGCAGGAAAAGAATATGGAATTCAACCAGTTGGTTTGGCAGCAAGAGATTCGCTAAGATTAGAAATGGGATTTTGCTTATATGGAAATGATATTGATCAAACGACTAATCCGTTAGAAGCTGGGCTTGGATGGATCACAAAACTGAAGAAGCAAAATTTTATTGCAAAAGATCTATTGTTGAAAGTTAAATCCGAAGGTCTGAAAAGAAAATTAGTACCTTTGATTACTGAAGAAAAAGCATTTCCAAGAAAAGGATATGATATAACATCCAATGGAAAAAAAGTCGGTACGCTAACCAGCGGAACAGTAAGTCCAACTCTTGATAAAGCCATTGCCTTGGGTTATGTTGAAATTCAGTTTGCTGAAGAGAACACGGAATTAAATTTTCTAATAAGAGGGAAAGAAATCCCCGCAAAAGTCACCAAGCTTCCTTTTGTGAAGAAATGATTTACGCTAAATTTCTAATTGAAGTTTAATAAATTATACTTATGAAGATAAACGTTCTTTTTTCATATATAAACACCGATGAGCTGGCTTACACAGGAAAAACAACTGTGGTTATAGATGTGCTGCGGGCATCTACCACCATAATTCAGGCATTGCAAAATGGTGCTCGAGAAGTTATACCTGTTGCATCCGTAGAATTTGCCGTTAAAGTATCCGGTGGGATGTTTGGCGGGCAAACTCTTTTAGGCGGTGAAAGAAACACTAAAAAACTGGAAGGTTTTGCATTAGGAAATTCTCCGCTTGAATATGCCCCGGAAGTTGTGGGCGGTAGAACCATTATCTTGTTCACAACGAACGGTTCAAAAGCAATTGTGAAGGCAAAGTTCTCAGAGAATTTATTTATTGCTGCTTTCACAAATTTGAATACATTGGCAAATCATCTAATAAAGCTTGATAAGGAATTTGAAATTTTATGTTCCGGAAGAGGGAATTATTTTTCAATGGAAGATGTAATCTGTGCGGGAAAATTAATTTCGGAGATTCAAAAGATTAATAACAATGTCGAACTAACGGATTCTGCTAAAGCTAGTGTGGCTCTCAATAAATCATTTGGTAAAAGCATATTAACTATGATGCAGCAAACTGAACACGGAAAAATATTAATTGAAAATAATTTCGATGAAGATCTAAAATTTTGCAGCCGGATTAACACTTCTGAAACAATCCCATATTTGACTTCCGGCGTGTTGAAGGCACTTTAAACACCAGATATTTTTAGTAACCTAAAATGCATTGATTATAATGGCGCTTAACAGAAAGACTAAACCCCGGGCAAGCAATTCCAATGATGACGGATTTTTTTCGATCACGAATGAGAAGAAGAAAAAAATCATCGGTATTCTTCTGCTCGTGTTTTCTTTTTTTTTGTTTTTCAGTATCGTCTCATTTTCAAGGTATGATGAAGCACTGCTGGGATCATTCTTTTCAGATCTTGTAAATGGCAAAACAAAAAATCCAGCAAACTGGTTGGGAGTAGTTGGAGCACATTTTTCTACTTTTCTTGTAAAGCACACCCTCGGTTATTTCTCCGTTGCTTTTCCTATAATATTATTTTTCTGGGGAGTTGCGTTCTTTAAGAAAATAAAGTTCAGAACAATAATTTACACGTCAAATTTCATTTTGCTTGCTGCAATAATTCTCGCAAGCTTATTCGGTATGCTTAAGAACATCCTAGATGCCGACAATTTATTTGCAAACCTCTCCGGATCCGTTGGAGATTATTTCGGTGAAGTTCTTAAAAGATTATTCGGAGGAATCGGCGGAGTTATTTTTCTCATTACCTCATTTTTGCTTTTACTGATAATCGCATTCAATGTTAAGATTGAAAGTTTAATTGCATTTATAAAAAGCATTTTTATTAAAGCATCAGGCAGTTCAAATGAAGCCGCTGAAGATAGAAAATCCAATTTAGGTAACGATGAAAATCTTGGAAAAATCAAAGAGTTAAGACCAGAGAAAAAGAAAAGAAGAGTAATTCCGCAACAAGATGCTTTTGCTAAGGATGAACAGGAGCTTGAAGACGAAGAAACAAAAATCAGAATTATTAGAAAAGATGAAGAAGCTGCTCTTCCAATAGAGACAAATGAAATACTGAATGAAGAAATAAAGAAAGTTGATTTAGAAAAAACCGGTGATATTCCTCCCCGGAAAATTGCAGTTGATCAAGAAGCAAGTTTGCCCAATCAATGGGAGGAAATTCTCAATTACAAAAAGCCAAGTCTTGAACTTCTTGATCCGGTAGTAGACGAAGATTATAAAGTTGCTGAAGAAGAATTAAAAAGAAATGCCGAACAGCTAAAGGAAAAATTAAAGCTATTCGATATTTCTATTCAGGATATTTCCGTTACTCCCGGACCCGTTGTAACACTTTATGAAATTGTGCCTGAACCGGGGGTTAAGATTAGCAGAATTGTGGGCTTGGAAAATGATATTGCACTTGCACTTGCTGCAAGAGGAATTAGAATCATCGCTCCTATTCCGGGGAAAAGTGCCATTGGTGTGGAGATACCAAATGCTGAAGCGTCAATTGTTAATGCAAGGTCTGTTGTTGGAAAAGTTTTTGATTCAAAAGTTGAGCTTCCAATGGCATTGGGAAAAACTATTAGCGGCGATGTTTATGTGACCGATTTATCTAAAATGCCACATCTTCTCATAGCGGGATCAACGGGTTCTGGAAAAAGTGTCGGGATTAATATGATAGTTGCCAGCTTACTTTATGCGAAGGATCCTTCCGACGTTAAATTTATAATGATAGATCCTAAAAAAATAGAACTATCTTTTTATAACAAATTGCGCAAACATTATCTTGCTGTATCTCCCGACCTGGAAGAAGAGATAATTACAACACCGCAAAATGCAGTCCTACTTCTTAAATCAGTTGAATATGAAATGGAAAAGAGATACGATAAGCTTGCCAAAGCCGGTGTAAGAAATATTGTTGATTATAATCATAAAGTTGCAGATGTGAATAAAAGACCGAAGGACACTGACGAGATTAAGCATCATCATATTCCTTACTTAATTGTGATAATTGATGAGCTTGCAGATTTGATGATCACCGCAGGAAAAGAAGTTGAAGAGCCAATTACAAGATTAGCGCAGCTTGCAAGAGCTGTTGGCATTCATCTTGTGTTAGCGACGCAGAGACCTTCTGTTAATGTAATTACCGGGGTTATCAAAGCGAATTTCAGCTCACGAATTGCATATCAAGTTGCAACAAAAATTGATTCGCGTACTATTCTTGATATGAACGGAGCCGAACAGCTTTTAGGAAAAGGCGATATGCTGTTCCTTCCAACCGGTTCGCCCAAACCGATTCGTATTCAAAATGCATTTATTTCAACCGATGAAGTTGAAAAATTAACAAACTACATTTATTCGCAGCCGGGTTATTCAAAACCATATTTTCTGCCATCGCTTTATGAAAAGAAAAAAGAAGCATCGGGAAAATATTTATCAGACTTAGATCCGATGTTTGAAGAAGCTGCACGCGTGATTGTTCGTCATCAGCAGGGTTCGGTTTCGCTTTTGCAGAGAAGATTAAAGCTTGGATATTCCCGCGCAGCAAGAATTGTGGATCAGCTTGAAGAAGCAGGAATTGTCGGGCCAAATGATGGAAGCAAGGCACGATCGGTGATTGTTGAAAGCGAAGAACAGCTCGAAACAATTCTGCGTAACATATAATTTTTTTTCTGACATTGTTTCCTTTTAAGCAAATCGTTTTATTTTTAAGTATCAAATTGTAAATCATATTTTAATTCCTGATGAAAAAATATATTTCTTCCAGCGCAAAGTGGGAAAATATTGTCGGTTACTCGAGAGCAGTGCGAGTTGGAAATGTTATCGAGGTTTCGGGTACCGTAGCATCGGACGGAAACAATGTGGTTGGTGAGAACGATGTATATTTGCAAACAAAATTTATTCTAAAGAAAATTGAATCTGGGCTGAAAGAGGCAGAGGCATCTTTAAATGATGTTGTGCGGACAAGAATTTATGTGAGAGACATTTCAAAGTGGAGAGAGGTTGCTAAAGCACATCAGGAAGTATTTGGCAATATAAAGCCAGCCACCTCAATGGTTGAGGTTACCTCGCTCATTTCACCCGAATATTTGGTTGAAATTGAAGCAACAGCAATTTTAGATAATTAATACAGGCAGATAAAAGGAAAAATTAAATTGGAATTCAAAACGCATCCGAAAACAAAAATCGGGCACATACATTTAACGGTTTCAGATTTAGAGCGTTCATTAAAATTTTACCGTGATATTTTAGGTTTTGAGATTACTTCATTTTATGGCGAGCAAGCAGTGTTCCTTTCGGCAGGTGGTTATCATCATCACATCGGGCTTAATACTTGGGCTGGCGAAGGCGCACCATCGCCGCCTGCTGGACATACCGGTCTATACCACTTCGCTATTTTATATCCTAACAGAAAAGAATTAGCGAGAGTTGTGAGAAGACTTTACCAAGTTAATTATAAAATTGATGGTGCATCCGACCATGGTGTTTCTGAATCTATTTATATTTCTGATCCGGATGGAAATGGTATTGAACTTTATGCTGATCGCCGCGAAGAGAACTGGCCGATTGATTCTAAAGGTCATTTAGAAATGACGACGAAACATTTAGATGTTCTTGCATTACTTTCCGAGCTAGATGATGATAATTGATTTATTCTTCTAAAAACCAAAAAAAATTATTATGAAACCTAAAAACAGCTCAATATTTTTTACTGACTTAGAAGATCCTTCAAGTTTTTCTCTATCCAATCAATTTGCCGAACATCTTGAATTTAATTTAGTGCGGGATAAAATTACCGCAACACCGGATGATGCTTTTCATGCTCTATCAATGTCAATTCGTGACCGTCTGGTCCGAAGATGGATTCGAACCCAGCAAAAATATAAAGAAGAGGACGTTAAAAGAGTTTATTATTTATCTCTCGAGTTTTTAATGGGAAGGCTTCTTGGTAATGCATTAATTAACATGAACTTTTATGATAAGTGTTATGATATTTTGAGAAAAGACGGCTACAGTCTTGAAGATATAAGAGACCATGAGCAAGAAATGGCGCTTGGGAATGGTGGTCTTGGCAGATTAGCTGCATGTTTTCTTGATTCGATGGCTACACTTGAATTGCCCGCATTCGGATACGGAATTAGGTATGAATACGGAATTTTTGAGCAGGATATTATTAATGGTTATCAGGTTGAAAAAGCAGACAATTGGCTGAAGCTTGGTAATCCCTGGGAAATTATGAGACGCAACCTCATCTTCAAAGTAAAGTTTTATGGAAGAATTATTCAGGATAGAGACAATCACTTAAAATTTAATTGGGTTGATACTCAAGATGTTAATGCTCTCGCTTATGATATTCCTATTCCGGGCTATGGCACAAACACTGTAAACAACCTTCGTCTTTGGGAAGCTAAAGCGACAAGCTCGTTTAATTTTCAAGATTTTAATACGGGAAATTATGTTGCTGCGGTCGCAGGGAAAACAGATTCGGAAACTATATCTAAAGTTTTATATCCCAATGATACGATTGACAAAGGAAAGTTTTTACGATTAAAGCAACAATACTTTTTCGTTTCAGCAACATTGCAGGATATTATTCGCAAGTATAAAATTAACCACAATACATTTGATAAGTTTGCAGAGAAAACAGCAATTCAATTAAATGATACGCATCCGGTAATTGCAATCCCCGATTTAATGAGAATATTAATTGATGACGAGGGTCTAGAGTGGGATAAGGCATGGGATTTAACCGTAAAAACTTTTTCGTATACAAACCATACAGTAGTACCTGAAGCACTTGAAGAATGGTCTGAATCTATAATGGGGGAACTTCTTCCAAGACATCTTCAAATAATTTATGAGATCAATCGAAGATTTTTAGAATATGTTCGGGAGTTTTATACAACCGACAATTCAATAATTTCAAAACTGTCAATCATTCGAGATCATCCCAATAAAAAAATAAGGATGTCCAATCTTGCCATAGTTGGATGCCATACCGTTAACGGTGTTGCAGAACTGCACACAGAAATTTTAAAGAAGACGATTTTCTTTCATTTTAATAAAATTTATCCCAATAAATTTAGGAATGTTACCAACGGAATTACTCCACGGCGATGGTTGAAAAGCGCAAATCCTTTATTGTCCGGATTGATATCTGAAAAAATAGGTGATAAGTGGGTGACAAAATTAGATGAACTAAAGAAGCTTGAAAAGTTTATTAATAATAAAGAGTTTTTGGAAAATTGGCGCGGTTCGAAATGGCTTAATAAAAAATTACTTATCAATCATATAGAAAAAGATTACGGATTAAAAATAAATCCAGAGTCAATGTTCGATGTTCAGATAAAAAGATTTCACGAGTACAAAAGACAACTGTTAAATGTTCTTCACATCATAACGCTTTATAATAGAATAAAAGATAATCCAAAGAAGGATTTTGTACCGCGAACAATAATTTTTGGCGGGAAAGCTGCGCCTGCATATTTTGCCGCGAAACTGATTATTAAGCTAATAAATTCGGTGGCGGATGTCGTAAATAATGATAAAGATGTCGGTGACAAACTAAAAATTGTTTTCATTAAAAATTATTCTGTATCGTTAGCGGAGAAAATTATTCCCGCCTCGGAGCTATCGGAGCAAATTTCTACTGCTGGATTTGAAGCATCCGGCACAGGCAATATGAAGTTTGCCTTAAACGGTGCTCTAACAATAGGAACGATGGATGGCGCCAATGTTGAAATAAGAGAAGAAGTCGGTGCCGATAATATTTTTATTTTTGGTCTTCTTGCTGATGAAGTAGTGAAAATAAAAAATAACGGTTATGATCCAAGGGATTATTATCAAAAGGATGCGGAATTGAAAAGAGTAATAGATATGCTTTCAGCAGATTACTTTAACAAGAAAGAGCCCGGAATATTCAAATCAATCGTGGACTCATTATTAAATGTTGATTACTATTGCTCGCTTCCCGATTACCGCCCGTACATAGAAACTCAAGATAAGGTTAGTAAACTTTATAAAGACTTAGATAAATGGACTCAAAAATCTATTCTAAATGTTGCAAGAATAGGAAAATTTTCAAGCGATCGCTCTATTCAGGAATATGCTAAATATATTTGGAAAGTTAAACCGGTAAAGCTTAAGATAGAGTAGAGCCGACTTAACTCTTAATCATCGCCAGCAGCATCTTAAATTTGCTTTTTGCTTTTAATGCATGAGGTTGATTTGCAGGCATTAAAATCATCTCGCCCTTCTTAACGATATTGACTTTTCCCGAGATTGTAATCTCTGCTTCACCATCAACTAAATAAACCAGTGCATCAAAAGGTGTTGTGTGCTCACTTAAGCCCTCGCCTTTATCAAAAGCAAATAATGTTACCGTTCCTGCTGGCTTCTTGATTATAGTTTTACTGACGACAGAAGCCGTTTGGTAATCAATTAATTTTTCCAATTCGTTTGGAGAATGAAGATATTCGTTTTCGTTCATGTTGGTTTCCTGTAC
>DAIMIJ010000094.1:0-8413 GCA_036722835.1 Ignavibacteriaceae bacterium
ATTTTATTTATGTAAGCTGATTTATCAACTAAACCAATGTGCTTATCTACAATTTTTCCGGCTTGATCAATTATAAAAGAAGTTGGTATGGCCTGAATGTTTCCAAAAGCTGTTACAACTTCCATATTACCGTAAGCTACGGGGTAATTTATTCTATATTGTTTCATGAATGGAACCACATCAGGTTTAGTTTCATTATCTAAAGATATGCCAATAATCAAAACTTCTTTTTGATATTTTTTTTGTATTTCAACCAAATCCGGAATACCTCGCCGGCATGGAGGACACCATGTTGCCCAAAAATCTATAATGACAATTTTACCTTTGTGATCTGAAAGCTTGATATCTTTTCCATCCGTAAGTTTTAGTGTGAACCCGGGAGCTAAATCATTTGTCCTTGTGGTTGTAACACTACTAGTCGTATCAGCAGGTTTGTTTTCAGCATTATTTGATTCCCCAGTTTTTTGACAACCCCAAATACCTGCTGTTAAAAATAAAATCATGAACACAAAAAGAACTTTTTTCACTTTTACTCCTTTATTTATTTGTATCATTTACTTCTTTATTTGGAATAATAAAGCTAATACGCGAATCAACTATAGCTTTTTGAAATGTTCCTGCAGGGGAAACATAATTTGGCGGATAGAGACCTCGTTCCTGAACACTTTTAGTATTATTTACAATGAAGAAAATTGTTAGAACAAACACTATTACAATCGTCCAAAAAGTATTTTTGTAACGTGGATTGATTAAGTATTTTTTCTCAACCGGTTTTTTGCCAATTGGTTTGTCTTTCGGGTTTACTTTTTTTTGTTGTGCCATTAAATAATAAAAATTTTAATGATAATGTTTATTTTAGTTTTGCTAAGATAACAATTTTCAGATATTTCATAATAACCAATTTGACATCAATAAGTCTAATTAAGACCATAATTATTGGCTCTCGTTTCTTAGCGACATTTATTTATTCTCTGAATAAAGTAATAGTTAGACAGCATGAAACATAAAAGGATTCTATTATTAGGAGATTCAATTACAGAAAGTTTTAATACTCAGAAACTTCTGTCAGAATTTAAAATCATAAACAAGGGCATTTCTGGAAATAATAGTACCCATTTGTTAAAACGGTTAGACAGGGATCTTTTAGCTTCTAATCCAGATATCGTCTTTATCCTTATCGGCACGAATGATATAGCTAATGGTTTTTCTGATGAAAAGATATTGTCGAACATTAGCAGCATAATAGAAATAACAATGACAAAATTGAACGGCAGTAAAATATTCATTACATCTATTTTGCCGACAAGAGACAATCAACCAAGACCGAATGAACGAATACAAGGACTAAACAAACAAATTCAAATTATTGCAAAAGAATTGAATGTAAATTACCTGGATTTATATTCCCTGTTTGTTGATGAAACGAGACAACTAATTTTTAATTTAACTGAGGATGGATTGCACCTGAATGACAGAGCTTATTTTATCTGGGCAAATATTTTGAGGAAGCTATTAGAAGAAAAATTGGGGGGGGAATCAAGTTAAAATTGAGAAGATATGACTCTGATGACCTTTAAGCTCAATATATAAGCCAACGTTGTTAACCTCTTCAACCCAACGTTCATAAAGTTCATTGGTTAGTAGATCAATCAATGTGATTTTTTTCTTATCGTGTTTTATATCAAGCTTCAACCTGCATTGAGATGTCGAGTAGGAATAGTTAATCACAATTATTCTTCTCTCATCATTTAAAATCCATTGCCATGCAAAAAAATTCTCATGGGATCTATTTCCATAACCAATTGTTAATGGTTCCATCATACTCCATTCACCTTTTTGAAATATTTCGGCTTTGGTAATTGCAAGTAACTTGTCATAATAATCTTTTATTCCAACGCAAATTTTCTCTTCCGGTTCTCTCCCTAACTGAACAGGAAGCTTGTTCTTTCTGCCTTCAAATTGACCATCATAATAAAATTTCATTCCCTGAATAGTGCTAATGACAGTAGCTGCAGCAAGTGAACGATGTTTTCCAAATTTTGTAATTGCTCTTTGTTCATCATGATTTTCTAAAAACCTACCTGATTTAAGCTGAAAAGATTTTTCTGCATGAAGATGTGCTTTAACGCCAAGTATATCATTTGATGCAAGCCGCTCCGTTAATCTTTTATCATAAGTATAATCAAATCCAAGCTGCTGCAGGTTCCATTCTAAATCCCAATAAGCTTCTCCGAGAAAAATGAACTCTGGATTTTTTCTTTTCACAAGCGAAATAGCATTTTTCCAAAACTCAGCATCCGGTCTTGAAAAACCAAACTTGTTAAGGACTCCCAGCCATGTATTCTGAAATACATTATTTAATGGAAGCATCGCCATATCGCACCTTACACCATCACAAACATCCGTTAGTTTTAGTAAAATATCCGTCATGAATTTGCGGGCTTCTAAACTGAAAAAATTTATCTGAATCGTATCTGTCCAGGCTGGAAAAAAAGGATCACGACCATGAGCATAAATATTTTTAGGATTAGCATCTGGTTTAAAGAATGTGAATGAATCTCCAAGGAAAAATTCCTCATCAGCTTTCAAAAATATCTCGGGATTTGTCTGAACATATTTTGAATCAGCGCTAAAATGATTGCTTACAAAATCAACGAATAATTTTATTCCAATGCTGTTAAGATATTTTTTTAATTCAATTAATTCTTCCCATGAACCAAGCGCCGGGTTAACAACATATTCATCTATTGAATATGGCGAACCAATAACATCAGATTTTGACCAATCTTTTAAACTTCGGTTATATGAGGAAAGTAATTCTGGTTCAAAGCCGCATTTTTCGATGGTTGAAGAACAGGTTTGCCAAATTCCCATCAGCCAAATAATTTTTATTCCTTTATTGGAAAGTTCTTCAAAAACATTTTTAGGAACTTGAGATAGGGTAACGTTTGATCCAAATCTCTTCACCCATACGCGGGTATTTATTTCATATAGTTTAGGATTTATGATCAAGATAAATTAAGTCTTTAATTTTTAGAGTTACTAATTTAGTGTAAAAAATACTTTTAATGATGAAAAATACAATTGACAAATTGACCAACAAATTTGTACAAAACTACCTTTTTGAAATATTAGAGAAAATTTAAAGACCAAAACGGTCTGTATTTATTACTGAATTTCAATATTTCGATAGTTTATTGATTATAAATTTCAAATTAATAAGGATAATATTGTTAAATTAGCAACGTTTTTAGGAATTGAATATCATAAACCATTCCACTTCTGGTATAACAATTGCTTTATCATTAATCTTGGTTTTAAACCCTAAAACATTATTTCAAATTTAAATGAATTCTAGTAGAAAATTTTAAGTATTAAGAGGTTTTAATGCTCAACACAAATTCTGCCCGACAGTCAGATTTAAGAAATTTAAGTAGACGGCCAGACACTACCAAAAATAGTCTGGAAGAACGAGTAAACATCTACAAAGAAACAGCTTTAAATAATATTCAATTTTCAGTTATAATTAAACCTTCGATAATTTCGTTAGTTGCGCTACTTCTCTCATTTTTTCTGGATTTATCAACTGTTCCGATATTAGGGAATATTACTGTTAAGATCGCTCAGATTCTTTTTCCCAAATGGCAGCCAGTTACAGAATCATTTACCCCATATAGCTTTTGGTGGCTACCGGTCGTTGTTTATATTATTTTCGTTATGGTTGCATATGCTGCTTTTAAAAAATTAAAAAAAGAGGTGATGAGAACCCCGGCGAGCGAAACGATAGATAAAATTGTCTCTGCTTACACTACTATTATTGATAGTATCTCAATGACTCTACCATTGATCGGTGCGGCATTACTTTTAATCAGCATCAGGCTTGGTGAAGAAGTATTCCTTGGACTCTCAGTTCCGTTTGAAGTGAAAGCATTAATTGTTCTTGCTTTAGGTAAACTTTTTGAACCTGTTCTTGATCAACTAAGCTTAGAGTTTCAGAATGTTGTTAATCATGTAACAGATATGCATGATAAATATTATTCGAAATTGCAGTTGAGAAACACTCAAAGCATTATTAAGCAGTTGAGCATTCAGCAAAGTAACTCAGCCGCAGGGAAATTACCTGAGTTATCGCTTAAAGACCTTGAAGCTTATAAAAATGTTCTTGGCCAAACATCCCAAATAAGTAAGGAGTTGCTGAATAATTTTAATGCAATCCAAACACTTTTGGAAAAAATAAATGGGATGCAAAATTTAAGTTCTGAAAAGGTTGAAGAGTTAAAAATATTGGCACAATCGATTTCAACAGCGTCACAATCATTAGGTGATGAAAAAACCCTAACGGGGCTTAAATACTTAGAATCAATTGTAGTTAAAAAATAGATAGCTGAAATGATTAACAAGAATAATGATAGCAAGTTTATTATCTATCAAGTGCTCTACATCTTTGTGATAACTGTGTTGGCTCTTAAAGGTGCTGAACTTGATCTGAACAGAGTTGTTCGTACAGAAAATGTGGTTGATGTTAGTGTGAGAGATTCACTGAACATATTGATAGATTCTCTTTATGCCCAAGGGCTAAATTTTGATATAAAGGTTGACGAAAAAGTTGAAAATGAAGCTCTTAAGGAAAAGCTTACTAACATGAATAAACAGTTAGCATCTCTTACGACTAAACTCAACGAAATTCCTCCTGAGGTTAGAATTGAGAAAGAGCCGGAACAAATAGAAAATACAAAATTACAATCTCCATTATCTGTGAGCCAAACTTTTATTCAGAATACATGGAATGAAGTTAGAAATAACGGAGATGTGCCCACAATTGTTTATGATTCACGAAATAAAAACTCACCTATTGTAACAATTCAATCAGGAGAAAAACGCAGATTTGATTTAACCGATCAGACCGAATTAACAATAAAATTCGGAACCCAGGAAGAACGAATAAAAGTATTGCCGAACCGGCTTCCCGAAGTTAAAATCGAAAGAGTTACCACTAAAATGAATTCCGGTGACATTTATGTTAAAGAGCTACAGCGCATAACTGCATTCACGGTTACAATTATTGACGAACGACCGGAGCAGCTAAAAGTAACCCACTCAGGACCAATATCTGTAAAGGGTCCTTTTAAAGATGCCAAAGGCAATTCTGTGTATAACGTATCATTAAACATTGCACCAAACGAAACCAGATTTGAAGAATGGATAGATAAAAATTCATCGTTTAGAGAAGCAGATGGAAGATATAAAGCAAATTTCTTTTTTACCGTTGTTGATGAAAGATCAAAAGATCGAGTACAGGTTGGTGATTCATTCTTTTTTACTGATTATTCTAAATAATTAATTATGGATATTATTCAATGAAACTAATAATGAAATTATTCTATGTTTTTTTATTCTCAATAATTCTTTTTTCAGGTAGTAATTCTTATGCGCAGGAAATTGATGTTGAACCGATTCTTTATTTTCAAATGGAACCTTTTGATGACAGTTTGTTCATTAAAATTCAATCAGAAGTATTCATTGATCCTCCCGATCCTAAAGCTGAAATAATTGCCGATCTCAGAGATGCGAACAACCAAACATTATCAATAAAGGGTGCGCTTTATCCTTTTCTTGCATTCACACCCGAAACAAGAGCAAGAATTCAAACCTTTCCATTTAAAATTAATTTATCTGAAAGTATCCACTTCGGTAGTGTGTTCACAAGGGTTATTGAAAAGATAAGATTTCCAAAACTTTTTTCACCTCCAACTCTCTATCAAATTTCATCGACATTGCAATACATAAATCCATTCTTACAATTTCAAGGTGGCGAAAGATTTGGAATTCCATTAAAACAGGATTTGGGAATTTCCTTTGGGGCTGGAACACCTTATTCGGGAATAATTGAAACTAATTTTTTCGAGGTAAATTTCCACTTGCTCGGAGCTTTTGGCGGTATTTTTAATGCTATCGATGGAGTAACGAGTTTACGTAAAAAAAATAGCCATAATAATCTCTACACTACTTTAGGATATCAAATTGGTTATGTTATTCCCCTGGGAAATTTTTTCCAAGCTAGCTATTCCGAAATTATTGATGAAGCTACTGAATCCGAGATTATTAAGTATAGAGAAAACGATACAAAATCTTATAAGGCCAAAATATTAAGCGGATCATATTATAATTGGGAACTCAGATATCCATTCAGCTTTCTCGGCTCAACAAGAGCGAAAGTTTATGTGGCTACTTATCTTGATGAATTACATATAGGATTTACCGGCAGAGAACTGTCGCTAGCAGGAAGCACATTCGATTTTAGGTTTGATGCAATGCCTAAAAGCGATGTAAGACAACCGCAGTATGTTTTGGATATTTTAGTTCAGAAAATTGCTGAAAGTTGGGGGTTCAGTGCACTTGCTATAGGACCGTCCTTAATTTTTTCTAAGGATGATAAAGGAAAGAGTGCTATCATTTCTCTATTACTTAATATGCGCTTGAAGGTCGGAACTTCTTTATAGCTGTTAAAAGCTGACTATTTAGAAATCATCAAAATACTTTTATCAAATAGCCATTAAAATTAACTATTACAGATTTTATTTGTCGAATAATAATTTTCTTCCGGAATTTTTTATCATTTCAGATAATGTTCCCGCTTTTTCTTTTCTATTCCAAGTAATTCAAATCTAATTATGTTTGTGTAAAACTTATCATTTATTTATGAAACAATCTTTAATCCTTTGGATAGCGGCAGCTATTATTACTTTCCTCGTTGGTTTTATTCAGAATCGAACCTCGGCGGCATATCCCACTAGCGGAACAATCGGTATTGAAAGTCAAAAAGTTTCTTTTCATTTCAAAAAAGTATATAGAGATAAAAATGATTATGTTCTGCTTTTGAGAACTGACATCGAAAATTTGAAAGGAATTATAAAGTGGAGAAGAAAAAATGAAAATCAAGCTTGGCAAAACGACACGCTGAAATATTCAAATGGAAACTTATCTGTAACAATTCCCAGACAAGAAGCTTTATCTGAAATTGAATACCGCATATTATTAAATTATAAGAATCAAAAATATTTCTTGCCTGAAAATAGACTTGAAACAATATTATTTTTAGGACCGGTTCCTTTATCTATAGATATTCATTACTACTTAACATTATTTGTTGGAATTCTTTTGGCAATAAGAGCGGGGCTGGAGTATTTTAACAACGAACCAAGATTGAGATTGTATTCTATATTTACATTAATATCTTTTTTCTCATGTGCAATGATTTTTGCCCCGGTAAAAAAAGCTTATGAAATGGGAGCTATTGGTAAAACTGTGCCGCCAATTGAGAAAATATTCGATGCTTGGTTACTTGCACTAATTATAATTTGGATATTGAATCTTATTCTTGTTTCCTACACAAAATATCCCAGAAAATGCGTGCTGATTTTTTCGATTTTAACTGTTCTTATATTTTTCTCACAAAACTTCATCATTGGTTAAGTTCTTTGATTACCTGAGAATGTATTTGAGGCGATACAGCTATTATACTTGTTCCTTTGAGAGGATCATTGCCATGATAATCAGTAATCATTCCTCCGGCGCCTTTTACAATTGGAACAATAGCGGCAATATCCCAGAACGACATGATTGGATCAATCATTATGTCTGCAAAACCTGTGGATAAAAGATAATAACCATAACAATCTCCCCAGCCCCTATAAAGTTTCACTTTATGAATCAATGAATCAAACTTTTTAGCATTCTGATATTTCTCAACATTCAGATGATCAGTTGTAAGAAGAACCGCATCTGAAAGTTTATCACAATTTCTAACCGACACAATACTTCCATTTAGAAAAGCTGTTTTATTATCTCCCAAAAGAAATTCGTTTAAAATGGGTTGATTAAAAGTTCCTAAAATCGGTTCTCCATTTTTTAATAAGGCAATCAGAGTCCCAAAATTTACACTGCCGCAAATAAAACTTTTAGTACCGTCAATTGGATCAAGCACCCATTTAAATTCAGATTTCCCTTCATGATCATCGAATTCCTCACCGATAATTCCATGATCGGGATACTCTTTTAGAATAGCTTCCCGCATTAATTCCTCAGCTTTTTTATCAGCAATTGTTACAGGGGAATTATCTTCCTTTTGATCTACAGAAATTTCAGATCTAAAATATTTTTTTATCACCGCACCACTGATATCGGAAAGATGTTTAGCGAAATTTTGAAATTCAATACGATTTTCCATAAAAGCACCAAAACGTTAAAATTTAGAATTAAAAATTGCATCCAATATTTTTTGCGCCTATAGAGAGTATAATTATATTTGTTATCCAAATTTAGAAAGAATAGTTCTGAAAGTATTTTAAACTAAATGATATAAGTCCGGAGAGATGGCAGAGTGGTTGAATGCGGCGGTCTTGAAAACCGTTTA
>DAIMIJ010000095.1:0-1715 GCA_036722835.1 Ignavibacteriaceae bacterium
AAATCATTTGTTATCCTGTAATAATAAAAGCTTCTGCAGGCGGTGGTGGAAAGGGTATGCGCATCGTTAACGAAGCAAGTGAGTTTGATAATGCTTATCAAACAGCGGGTTCAGAAGCTAAATCTGCTTTTGGCAATCCCGATGTTTATCTTGAGAAGTACATTGAAAATCCAAGACATGTTGAGATTCAAATTATGGGCGATTCTTTTGGTAATGTGTACCATTACGGTGAACGTGATTGTTCCGTTCAACGGCGTCATCAAAAGTTAATTGAAGAGTCACCATCTCCTGCGATAGATGAATCAATCAGAAATAAAATGGGTGAAGCGGCAATACTTGGTGCAAAGGCAGTTAATTATGAAGGTGCAGGAACAATAGAATTTTTGCTCGATAAGAAAAAGAATTTTTATTTTATGGAAATGAATACAAGAATACAGGTTGAGCATCCAGTTACCGAAATGGTTTATAAAGTTGATTTGATTCGACAGCAAATTCTAGTTGCTTCCGGTGAAAGAATCGAATCGCCCCCGCAAAAACCAATCGGGCATTGCATTGAGTTTCGCATAAATGCCGAAGATCCTGAAAACGGATTTAGACCATCGCCGGGAAAAATTCAATCGCTTCATTTTCCCGGAGGATATGGAGTCCGGATTGATTCTCACGTTTACCAATCATACACAATTCCCCCGTATTATGATTCGCTTATTGCTAAACTTATTGTGTGGGGAAAAAATAGGAATGAGGCGATTGGCAGAGGTAAACGCGCGCTCGAAGAATTTACAATTGAAGGAATTAAAACAACAATTCCGTTTCATTTGCAAGTTCTGAAAGATGAAAGATTTTTAAATGGCAATTTTGATACTCACTTTTTAGAAAATTTTAATTTTAATAATATGAAGGAAGAATAATGAAAGTTCCAGAAAATTTACGCTATACAAAAGATCATGAATGGATTTTAGTTGAAGGTAAAACCGGTACAATAGGAATTACCGATTACGCTCAAGGCGAATTGGGTGATGTTGTATTTGTGGATATTGATCCAAACCTGAAAGAAATTGAAAAAGGGCAATCATTCGGAACGATTGAAGCAGTGAAGACAGTCAGCGATCTTTTTGCTCCATGCAACGGAAAGGTTTTGGAAATTAATTCAGCACTTGGTAATTCACCGGAAATTGTCAACAGTGATCCTTATGGTGTAGGCTGGATGGTCAAGATTGAAATTCAAAACTTAGATGAGCTGAAAGATTTGTTAGACAGCAAATCTTACAGCCAGATGCTCGGCAAGTAAATATTTCTTATGATATTTACAGCAGCCCACGATTTAAATCACGGGCTGCAGCTTCTCAAATTTCGTTCACTCCAATTCATTTATAAATGTTTAATCGCCAGACAATACTTATCATAGATTTTGGTTCTCAGTTCACTCAACTCATTGCAAGACGGGTTAGAGAATCAAAAGTATATTGTGAAATTCACTCACACAAGATTAGTATTGAAGAGATTAAAAAGCTAAATCCCATCGGTATTATTTTATCCGGCGGACCAATGAGTGTTTATGATGACAACTCACCTGCACTCGACAATGATATCCTTACGCTTAATAAGCCAATTCTTGGAATATGTTACGGACTTCAGATTCTCTGTAAAAATTTAGGCGGTAAAGTAGAATCTGCGAAAGATCGTGAATATGGTAAAGCTGAATTAAGTATCGAAGG
>DAIMIJ010000095.1:1815-8239 GCA_036722835.1 Ignavibacteriaceae bacterium
CTCAAAAGTGATCTGTGCATTAAGCGGCGGAGTTGATTCGACGGTAGCTGCTGTACTGGTTGAAAAAGCCATTGGCGATCAACTTGTTTGTATTCACATTGATAACGGGTTGATGCGAAAAGATGAAAGTGAGAAAGTAGAAAAATTATTTAAGGATGAATTTCATATGAAGTTTATTCTTGTTGATGCATCTGAAAAATTTCTGTCACGATTAAAAGGAATTGTTGATCCTGAACAAAAACGAAAAATTATTGGAAGTACTTTTATAGAAGTATTTGAAGCTGAAGCGAAAAAAATCGAAGGTATAAAATTTCTTGTGCAGGGAACTTTATATCCCGATGTCATCGAATCTGTACCAGTTAAAGGTTCATCGGCAACTATTAAAACTCATCATAATGTTGGCGGACTTCCTAAAAAAATGCATTTAAAATTAATAGAACCATTCAGAGAACTTTTCAAAGATGAAGTTAGAAATGTTGGATTGAGCTTAAATATTCCAAAAGATTTTATCGAACGGCATCCATTTCCTGGACCTGGATTGGCTGTAAGAATAATTGGTGATGTAAGTAAAGAAAAGTTAGATTTGCTTCGCGAGGCTGATGAAATATTTTTAAATGAAATTAAAGACGCCGGAATCTACAATAAGATTTGGCAGGCATTTGCGGTGCTTCTGCCAATTCAAACAGTTGGCGTAATGGGTGATGCCCGCACTTACGAAAATGTTTTAGCCCTTCGTGCTGTAACTTCTGTTGATGGTATGACTGCCGACTGGTTTAAATTTGATAATGATTTGCTTGCTAAAATTTCTAATAAAATCATAAATAAAATTAGAGGAATTAACCGTGTCGTATATGATATTAGTTCCAAACCACCTGCAACAATAGAATGGGAGTAATGTTTGGATATTGATTTGAAAATTAAGCATAAGCTTAACGCATCGGCAAACTTCAAAGCTCAGGGTAAATATTTACACGCAATTCAGATATGTGAGCAGCTGCTGAGCGAATATCCCAACAATCCGGATATTCACTTTGAGTTAGCTGAATTGTATGATCTTTCAGGCAATCTGAATTCCTCATTTCATTTAATAGAAACTTATTTGGAAAATAATCCGGCAGATAAAGATGTAAGATTATTTTACGGACAATTCCTGCTGAAAAATCAATTGTGGAATGAAGCGATTGAAATCTTTTCGTTTCTTACTCCTCAAGAAAAACCAATTGTGTCATTTTTCCTGGGTTATTCCTATTTCATGTTCAAAGATTATGAAATGGCTCGCATAAATTATTTGAGCTTTTTATCTCTTAAAGGTGACCGTGAATTAATTTATGAATCGTATATCTATTTGGCTAAAATTGAAATTGAGATGAAGGATTTTGAACAAGCGTTATCTTATGCTAAGCAATCAGAAATACTTTATTCGTCGTTTTGGGAGCTGCATTTAATTTATGCAATATGTTATTATAATTTAGGTATGGATACACATGCAATGCTTTCAATTGAAAAAGCCATAAAATTAAATCCTAAGGGAATTGTATCTTATGAATGGGCTGGCAAAATATTTTTACGATCGGGTGATTATCTTAAAGCAGAAAAATGTTTTATCAAATATGTAGAATCTGCCGAGGAAATTTCATCCGAAACTTATGCCAATCTAGGTGAGGCATGTGTGAATTCTAACAAAACTAAATCGGCACTAGATTATTTTGAATTAGCACTTAAAATTGATCCTGACAATAAAAACGCTTTAAACGGTAAAAAGAATATCTCGGAAAAATTTAATTCAACATTATCCAACGATGCTTAAAAAGATATTTATTTTTCTGTTCACTTGTTCATTTCTCGTTTCTGCACAATCGAGCGATGAGCTAAAAAAATTATTCGAATCGGCAATTAAAGATTTCAAGAATTCCAAATTCACTTCCTCACTTAGCAGCTTCAATAAAATTGTAAATGAATATCAAACAAATACCAAAACTACTCTTGCCTTGTTATTTATTGGCAAAATAAATCTGGAGCTAAAAAATTATTCTGTGGCTGAAGAAAACCTGCTTCGTTTGTTAAGAGAATTTCCACAAAGCAAATATTCTGAAGAAGCTGAAATTACATTGTCAAAAGTCTATCTTGATCAGAAAGAGTACACAAAATCGTTCTGGAGTTTGTGCTCGGTAATTAGCAGTTCTGAAAAATCCGAGACAAATATTTTTGCAAGAGGTAAAGCTGAGGATATTGCTTTAAATTATTTATCAGCTTTGGAAGTTAAAACGATTTATGATTCTACAAAGCTTTCATCCATAAAACCATTCTTGCTTTTGGTAAGCGGGAAAATTCATCTTCGCAGAACAAACGATAAGCTTGCACAGGAAACATTTACCCAACTAATTCGCTTGTATCCAAATTCATCTGAAATGAAAGAAGCTCAAAAATTATATGAAGCAGCACTTCTGACGAATAAAAATGCAGATCAGTCGGATGTCGTGGGAGTTATCTTACCGCTTTCTTCAAATTTATCTTCAGCCGCAGCTTCTGAAATATTGGAGGGAATTAAGTTTGCATTATCCGAATACAATGAGGGGCGCGAAAAGAAAATTGGAATATTAATTCGTGACAGCGAATTAAGCAGAAGCAAAATGGAAGAAATTCATGATGAGTTTAAGGATGTTGAACACCTTAAATGTATTATTGGTCCTATTTTCAGTTCGGAGGTGAAGGATGCTCTCGATGTATTTAATGACATAAATACTCCTATCATTTCGCCAACGGCAACCGATGATTATCTTACCGAGACGAACGATAATTTCTTTCAAGCAAATCCCTCCTTTATAACCAGAGGAAGATTATTAGCTCAATATATTTACTATGTGGGAAACAAAAGAAAAATTGCTGTACTTAATGCGATTGACGGATATTCTCCAATATTAAGCAGCAGTTTTACTCAAGAATTTGAAAAACTTGGCGGCAGAATTGTTTTGCGCGAATCATATAAAAGCGGCAGCCTTGATCTGAAAGAACAAATTAAAAAATTATCTGAATCATTAAATCTTAGCGAGGGGATTTATATTCCTCTTGCTGATAGAAGCGATATTCCGGTGATTGTATCGTTTTTGTCCCAAATCAATCTGAACATTCCGGTTTACGGCGACCAGGATTGGATGAGTACATCAGATTTAGAATCTGCTTCCTTTTTAGACAACAACCTAATTTTTTGCTCGGATTATTTCTTGAAGTTCAGCGATGAAAATTATCAAATCTTCAGTAAAAATTTCTATTCAAAAATAAATCTGGATGTGAATAGAAATATTCTTTACGGTTACGATACGATGAAATACCTTTTGACGATTATGCGCAATTCTTTTTCAGGCGGCGATGCGTTGAAACAAAAAATGATTTCGGGTATAAGCTCCGTAGGATTCCATAATAATATTTGTTTTGATTCAAACCGAATAAATAGATACATGAATATTGTTCGTTATTCGAGCGGAAAATTTGAGCTTATAGATAAATTTAAGTTAAACAATTGATGGAGAGATTAGTATCTTAACTATAAAAGATCTTCCTTCAGAAGATAGACCGCGTGAAAAATTAAAAAAGCTCGGAGGCGGTAGTCTTACCGATGCAGAATTGATTGCCATCATTCTTAGAACCGGCAAAAAGGGGAAATCGGTTTTGACCATAGCACACGAGTTAGTCCATAAGCATGTGAACCTTGCCGGTCTTGTATCTCTTTCATTAGCTGAATTAAAAAAAATATCCGGTATAGGTGAAGACAAAGCTATAAGTTTGTTAGCTGCATTTGAAATTGGAAGAAGGATGCAATCTCAATCAAAGTGGTCAATTGATAAAAAGATTACTTCGCCAAAAGATATTGCCGAGTTTTTTGTCCCAATTCTCAGAGATGAATTAAAAGAAAAATTTATAGTTGTTTGCCTCAACAGTGCAAATAAAGTTACGAAGTTTGAAGCGATATCTGTTGGAAGCTTAAATTCCAGTGTAGTTCATCCGAGAGAGATATTTAAATTTGCAATTGAAAATTCATCTGCAAGCATAATACTAGTTCATAATCATCCCAGCGGAAATTTAGAACCAAGTAACGAAGATATTGCAATTACAAAAAAAATGGTTGAAGCCGGGAAAATCCTGAATATAGAAGTGCTCGATCATATCATCGTAGGAGGTAACTCATTCACAAGTCTGGTTGAACGACGGTTGATGTGATTTGCTATGACATTATTAAACTCATCCGAATTAAACTTTAATATTGCGTTTATTGGATAATTTTCGTAAATATAGATAAGAATTATCTAGATATTCAGAATTGGCCCCCAAAATCGTAAATTAACACGTAATATTCTAGATGTAAATCAATCAATAATAAATTATTTAATAATGGAGGTTACTATATGAAGTTAACAAAAGCGGTGAGAAATCTCGTCATCATTGCTGCAATTGCAACTTCCGCATCGTTTTTAACGGGTTGCGGAGGAGTTAGCGAAGCTCAGATGGAAGAACTTAGAGGTCTGAGAAGTGAAGTTAGTTCACTTGAAGCCGAAGCAAAATCTTTGAAAGACGAACGTGCAAAACTCGAGAGAGAAATTGCAGATAAGAATGCTAAGCTTCAACAATGTGCAAAAGACAAAGCAGAAACAACAGTCAATCTAACAAAACTGCCTAAATAAAATTTTAAAATTGAAATTGGAGGTATATCTATGGAAATAAAAAAATATTTAATGAGCTTCTTCGCTATTCTGTTTCTTTTTTCAGTTACTGTAATTGCACAAGAAGAAATGACTACAGATGAATGGGAAGCTGAAATGACCCGTCTTAAGGATAAGAAAGAATCCTTAACAAAAGAGATTAGCGCACTTCAGAACGAAGTTAATAATCTTAAAACCACAAAACTTCAGAGTTATGAAGACTGTGTGAATGAATTATATTCAATGGTCGGTGCTACAAAAGCCGATGTTGATAATTTCAGAAAAGCAGTTAATGAACTTGATGGTAAAGCAAGAAGAAAAGAAGGTCCGAAAGTTGATAGACAAAAAGATCTTGATGCACTTAAAATGAATAAGATCAGTGCATTACCGGAGTTCTTCGATAAAGTTCATAATCAAATGCAGAGATCATTAGATTCATGGGTTGAAGAAGTAAAAGAAACCAATTACACTGTTGTAAGAGGTGATCATCTTTGGGGAATCGCAAGAAAATCCGAACATTATGGAAATGGATTTGCTTGGCCAATGATTTACAAAGCAAATCGTGATAAAATTAAGAATCCTGATTTGATTTATCCTCAGCAAGTTTTCTCAATTCCAAAACTTACTGAAGAAGAAAAAGCCAAATACGACAAAGTTAGAATGAATTATAAACCAGCTCCGGTTCAATAATTTATTTTTAATGAAACTGTAAATATTCAGAAAAGCCCTTGTCATTTATTTGATAAGGGCTTTTTGCATTTAAATTAAAATGACAGCATTAGAAAAAAGAATAATTCTTGATAATGTAGATATGCTTAGTTTGCTCGGTTCTAACGATGCAAATTTGAAGCTTCTTGAAGATCGCTTTAATGCCATGATTACATTTAGAGGTGAAAATGTAATTATAAAAGGTGTAAAAGAAGAAGTAGATATTGTTGAAAAAACAATTAAAGAAATGGTTTATGTTTTGAATACAAAAGGTTCTCTCAGAGAATCAGACATCAATACTATTTTGGATCTTACAATCGAAGGGAGAGAAATTATCTCGCCTAAAGAATTTGATTCGATTGTTCTTTACACAAAGAATGATGTAATTAAAGCAAAAACTCCTGGACAAAAAGTCTACTTAGATGCTGCAGCAAAAAATGATATTTGTTTTTCGATTGGTCCGGCAGGAACCGGAAAAACTTATCTTGCAGTTGCAATTGCTGTAGCAGCACTTAAAAAGGGCATAGTTAACAGAATTGTTCTTGCACGTCCTGCAGTTGAAGCAGGTGAAAGTTTAGGTTTTCTACCTGGAGATTTTCGCGAAAAAATTGATCCATACTTACGTCCCCTGTATGATGCGCTTGATGACATGATTCCTTCTGAAAAACTAAAAATGAATATTGAAAAGCGAATGATTGAAATTGTCCCCTTAGCTTACATGCGTGGACGTACGTTGAATAATGCGTATGTCATCCTCGATGAAGCCCAGAATGCTACTGATTTGCAAATGAAGATGTTTCTTACGCGTCTTGGCGCAAATTCCAAGGCAATCATTACTGGGGATATTACTCAGATTGATCTTCCTCCTAAAACAACGAGCGGACTGGTTCAGGCGAAAGAAATCTTAAGGGGTATTGAAGGAGTGGGATTTGTATACCTGGACAAATCCGATGTGGTGAGGCATAAACTTGTTAAAGATATTATTGATGCCTATGAAAAATTCCGAAACTTGGAAAGTATGT
>DAIMIJ010000096.1:0-2644 GCA_036722835.1 Ignavibacteriaceae bacterium
GAAAGTATCCCGAATATTTTGAAGTTGCCCGAACCGAAATGATGCGAAGTATCGGTTTGCCTTATCGTACATTAGAAATGCACGGTTATATGCTACCAGTTTTAGAGGTAAGTGTCAAATATAAAAATCCTGCATACTATGATGATTTATTACTCGTTCGTGCATTTGTCCCGGCAATTCCCACATTAAAAATTCACATTGATTATACTGTTCATAGAAATGAAGGCAAAATTCTCGTTGCTGAAGGATTCACGGAACATGTTTTCATTAAAAACGAAAATAAAAAAGCCGTTCGCCCTCCAGAATTTTTCATTCATGCCATCAAACCGTTTTATAAAGATTAAAAATGATTGAACGTAGTTTAAATCAAATAATTAAAGATGCTTTGGCTGAAGATATCGGCAGCGGAGATATAACCACGAATGCCGCTGTAGATTCCAATCTGTTAGCTCATGGAGAATTTTTAGTTAAGCAAGATGGCATCGTTGCTGGTTTTGAAGTTTTGAAAAAAACTATTGAAATATTTGATCCATCATTACAACTGACTTTTTTTGCAAATGATGGTGATAGAGTTTCTGCAAAAACTGTTGTTGCAATCGTAAAGGGAAAAGCCGCATCAATATTGACAGTTGAAAGAACTGCGCTTAATTTTTTACAAAGGATGAGCGGTATCGCAACTTTATCTCGCCTTTTTCAAGATAAGATTTCGCATACAAAAGCAAAAATAATTGATACGCGTAAAACTGTTCCAGGTTTAAGAACCATTGACAAGATCGCAGTTAAGTTAAGCGGTTGTTCGAATCACCGTTTTGGTTTATATGATATGTTTTTGATAAAAGATAACCACATCGAAGCTGCTGGTTCAATCACCAAAGCAATTAAACTTTGCAAAAAATATCGAAAGAAAAAAAATCTTAAATATAAAATTGAAGTCGAAACGACAAATCTTCAGCAGGTTGAAGAAACAATTGGCTGCGGTGTTGATATAATTATGCTTGATAATTTTAATTTGTCAGATATGAAAAGGGCAGTTGATATGATTAATGGAAAATGCCTTATCGAAGCTTCCGGAAATGTGAATTTAGATAATGTAAAACAGATTGCTGAGACAGGTGTTGACTTTATTTCAGTCGGCGCAATAACACACAGCGTAAAAGCTTTGGATATTTCATTGGAACTTAAGCTGATCAAATAAAAATGTTTGATAAAATTAAGCAGCTTACTAAGGATACGGCAATTTACGGTATAAGCACTATTGTCGGCAGGTTCCTAACTTTTCTGCTTGTTCCATTCTATACAAATATTTTTTCACCGGAAGATTACGGCGTAGTAGCCAATCTCTACATCTTCATTGCTATTTTAAATATCCTCTACATTTATGGGATGGATGCAGCTTACTTAAAGTTTGCATCAGACAAAACCGGATCAGGTGAAAAAGATAATTTCTCAACTCCGTACCTGGCAGTGATGATTGTTTCGTTGTTTCTCTCACTGCTGATTGTTCTGCTTGGAAAAGAAATTATTTCTTTGTTAGAAGTTCCTAAGCGCTATTCCTATCTTATATATTATACTTCACTCATTCTTTTCGTTGATGCATTGAGTGCTATTCCTTTTATAAAATTAAGAATTGAGAGAAAAGCAAAGAAATTTGCGACTTTTAAGATTATAAATATTCTTACAAATGTTTTTCTAAATTTGATTTTAGTGCTGTACTTCAAATGGGGAATTGAAGCTGTCTTCGTCAGTAATCTTATTGCCTCTGCAGTAGTGCTAATTATTTTACTCCCTGACATTCTGAAAAAATTTCAGCCGGTGATTAATTTTTCCCTATTAAAAAAATTATTAAAATTTGGATTACCTTATCTTCCTGCAGGATTAGGATCAATGCTGATACAGGGAATTGACCGTCCGATACTTACCAATCTTACAGATTTAAATACGGTCGGGATTTATAATGCTAATTACAAGCTTGGCATATTTATGATGCTTTTTGTAAACATGTTCCAATATGCCTGGCAGCCGTTCTTCCTACAGCAGGCAGAAGAAAAAGATGCAAAAAAAATATTCTCAAAAGTTCTTACTTATTTTACTTTTACTGCCAGCATAATATTGGTATTTGTTTCGCTTTACATTGATGATATCGTTAAAATTAATTTTTTCGGCATTACTTTAATTGGTTCTGCTTACTGGAGCGGACTTGTAATTGTGCCGATAATTCTTTTTGGATATTTATTTAACGGTTTGTACGTTGTGTTTACTGCAGGCATCTATATTGAAGAGAAAAGTAATTTCGTTCCAATAATAACCGGAGTTGGAGCTTTAGTAAATGTTGTAGTTAATTTTTTGCTCATACCACCGCTTGGAATAATTGGCGCTGCCTTAGCGACTTTAGCAAGCTATGTTGTAATTGCATTTGGCTTATATATTGTTACACAAAAATTTTATAAAATAGAATATGAAAATGTTAGAATGATAACCATTTTTATAATTATTCTATTAACGGGAATAATTTTTTACTGGCTGCGATCAATTGATGCGCTTAACATATTCTATAAAAGCTTAATATTAATTTTTTTCGTGCTGGTTACATCTATTGTTGTGTTCGATAAAAATGAATTGTTGATTCTGAAAAATAAATTTATTA
>DAIMIJ010000096.1:2744-8235 GCA_036722835.1 Ignavibacteriaceae bacterium
TCTATTGTTGTGTTCGATAAAAATGAATTGTTGATTCTGAAAAATAAATTTATTAGAGGACCAACAAAGGAAATTTGAAATTTTTAGTCCAACAATAATGTAGCTAAAGCCAAAATGCTGCTTGTTCTTCCAATCGTCATTGTGCGTAAGATGACTTAATAAATAAAACTGTCCACCAAATAATATTTGAGAGAAATTTACAAATGAGTGATATCGTAGAAATTAAAATAAAAAGACTCAGTACTGAATTTGCTGACATACCAATTCCAAGTTATGCTACTTCGGGAAGTGCGGGAATGGATGTTCGTGCCGCGGTTAAGGATGAAATTATTATCGAACCCAATAGCATTACTTTAGTACCAACAAATCTTTCAGTTGAAATTCCTAAAGGGTATGAAATTCAAGTAAGACCACGCAGTGGATTAGCAGCCAATCATGGAATTGGAATACTCAACTCACCCGGCACAATTGATTCTGATTATCGGGGTGAGATAAAAATTATTATGATAAATCTTGGTAAGAAAAAATTTGTGATTAAGCGTGGTGATAGAATTGCTCAATTGGTAGTTTCAAAAGTTTATACAGCAAACTTAACTCAATCCGATGATCTGAATCATAGTCGACGTGGTAAAGGTGGATTCGGTCATACTGGAAAAGAATGATAGACGATTTTAAAAGCGGCTAACCCAGTTTCTTAACAACGCATTTTGCGTAGTGAGAAACTGGGTTGGTTCATGCATAAAATTTATTTTTCAAATATTTTTTTTACTGTTAAAAATATTTAAACTTCCATCGCACGTTCTAAACTTTTCCTTTTCAAATCATTTATTAAAATTGAGTTCGAGGATTAATTCATTTCATGTCTGACTTTATTCATTTACATAATCACACACATTACAGTTTGCAGGATGGTGCATGCACAGTTGATGGCTTGATAGCAGCCGCTAAGAGAAATAACATGAAAGCTGTTGCGCTTACAGATCACGGTGTAATGTACGGCATATCGGAATTTTATCGTAAAGCTCAGAAAGAAGGAATTAAACCGATTATTGGAATGGAAGCTTATATTGTTAAAGAAGGCAGCAGATTTGATAGAGGGAAAGAAGATGTTACAAACAAAAAAAGAACTAAAACCTACAACCACTTAATTCTTCTTGCAAAAAATAAAGAGGGATACCAAAATTTATCAAAGCTTTCCACTTTAGGACACACTGAAGGTTTTTACTATCGTCCTCGAATTGATCTTGAGCTTTTAAAAAAATATAAAGAAGGTTTGATTTGCAGCTCGGCTTGCGCAGGTGGAATTATTGCAACTGATCTCATTAATAATAATTATGATAAAGCAAAACAAACTGCTAAAATATTCAAAGAAATTTTTGAGGATGATTTTTATTTAGAGATTCAGAATCACGGAATGGAAATTGAAAAAGCTGTGCTTGATGGAATGCCAAGAATTGCAAAAGAGCTAAACATTAAATTAGTTGCCACAAACGATTGTCACTACATCGAACCAGAACATGCTATTCCACATAACATTCTTCTTTTATTATCCGATAAAAATGGTGCGGATTATAATCAACTGAGGTATGGAACTGATCAGATTTACTTCAAATCTGCCGATGCAATGATTAAACTTTTTAATAAGTATAAAGGTGCGATTGAAAATACGCTTGAGATAGAATCAAAAATAAATGTAGAACTTGATTTTAATGATTATCACTTTCCTCAATTTCCTATTCCTGAAGGATCTGAAGCCAAATCACTCGATGATTATTTTGAGCTGCTTGCTCGTGAGGGTTTAAAGAAAAAATTTGAAGATCCAAATACGGAGATAAAGCAGAGATTTGAATTCGAACTTGGCACAATCAAAAAAATGGGATTTGCCGGTTACTTTTTAATTGTGCAGGATTTTATCAATGCAGCAAAAAAATCCGATATACCTGTTGGACCCGGTAGAGGAAGTGTTGCCGGAAGTCTTGTCGCTTACACTTTGGGAATTACAGAGATAAATCCGTTAAAGTACAGTCTTCTCTTTGAAAGATTTTTGAATCCCGAAAGAAAATCAATGCCCGATATTGACGTTGATTTTGCAGATGACAAACGGGGTGAGGTGATAGATTATGTTCGTCAAAAGTACGGATCAAATTCCGTAAGCCAGATTATTACTTTTAACCGGCTTTCATCTAAAGCTGTTATCAGAGATGTGGCGAGAGTTCTGAAAATTCCAATTCCCACAGTAAATAAAATTACGAAATGGATTCCCTCTAAGTTTGGAAAAGTTTTTACGATCGATCAAGCTTTAAAGGAAGTTCCCGAATTAAAATGGGTTCGCAACTCGAAAGAACCAGAAATTCAAAACTTAATTAAGTATGCTAAAGTTCTCGAAGGTATGAACAGAAATGCTTCAAAGCATGCTGCAGGAATAGTAATTACTCCAGGTGAAGTCAGCGATTATGTTCCGCTGGCAAATGCCGTTTCGCAATCCGATATCGTTACTCAGTTCAACATGAAAGATCTGGAATACTCCGGTTTGCTTAAAATGGATTTTTTAGGATTAAGAACTCTGACGATTATAAGAGATACTATTTCGCTCATTTTGAAAAACCATGGGGTGAAAATAGATATTCATAAACTTCCGCTCGATGACAAAAAAACATATCAGCTTTTTTGGAAAGGACAAACTACGGGTATCTTCCAATTTGAATCTGCCCCGATGAGAGAGTATTTGAAAAAACTAAAGCCGACAAGTATAAATGATCTTTCGGCAATGAATGCCTTGTACCGTCCGGGTCCTATGGATTTTATTGATGATTTTATTGATAGAAAGCAAGGTGCGAAAAAAGTTGAATACCTTCATCCGATTCTTGAAAATATCTTAAAGGAAACTTATGGTATCATTGTTTACCAGGAGCAGGTAATTCAGATTGCAAATAAGGTCGGTGGAATGAGCTTAGCGGAAGCTGATATTTTACGACGAGCAATGGGTAAGAAAGATCTTGCTGCAATGAAACAGCAGAAAGAAAAATTTATCGTTGGAGCAAAAGCCAACGGAATTTCAAATAAAATTGCAGAAGAAATTTTTGAATCAATTGATAAATTTGCTAACTACGGATTTAATAAAAGCCATGCAGTTGCTTACAGTCTTGTAGCATATCAAACTGCTTATTTAAAAGCTTATTACACACCCGAGTTTCTTGCAGCCAATTTGAAAAATGAATTTGGCAACACAAGCAAAGTCACATCATTTCTAGAAGAATGCAGGAAACTAAAAATTCCAATTCTTCCTCCTGATGTAAATAATCCTTCGGTTTATTTTGATGTAGATGACGGCACCATAAAATTTGGTTTATCATCAATTAAAAATGTTGGTGTGAATGCCGTTGAAGATATTATTCGAAGTAAAGAAAAGCTGAAGCGAAACTTTATAAGTATTTTTGATTTCTGCCAGAATGTTGATACTCACATTATTAATAAAAGGTGTGTTGAAAGCTTAATTCTTGCCGGAGCATTTGATTCTCTTAATAAAGAAAGAGCTAAACTTTATGCAGCCGTCGAGGATGCACTTTCTTTCGCTAATAAATTGAAGAACTCAAAATTAACAGTTGGAAATAGTTTGTTTGGCGGAATGGAAGAAGATTTTAAAACTATCGATCCTAAATTACCAATATGCAAACCATGGACTCAAAAATACCAGCTTGCAAAAGAACGGGAAGTGATCGGGTTTTATATGTCCGAACATCCGTTGAGGAAGTATGAGCTTGATTATAAATCATTCACAACAATTCATCTTGGAGAAACCGAACAGCTTGAAAATTTAGATGTTGTTCGTGTTGGAGGTGTAATTACCGGATTAAAAACAAAAATGGATAAGTCCGGAAAAAATATGGCTTTCTTTACCTTAGATGATTTTACAGGTTCGTGTGAAGCAATTATGTTTTCAAAAACTTACGATAAATTCCAAAAGTTAGTTGGTGAGGAAGAATGTATTTTTATTGTCGGCAGAACTGAAAGCAGCGGCGATTCAATTAAGCTGCAGATTGAAGAGGCATATTCTCCTACTGAAATTAGAGAAAAATTAATGCGCAGTATAAAATTATATCTCGATCCTGAAAAACATAATCCCGAAACGATTTCATCTTTGAAAAATATATTTCAGAGTAATGAAGGAAATATCCCGGTTTACATTCATTTATCAAACGGTAATAATGGAAACAATCTGCATATTTATTTTCTAAAAGATATTCGCATAAAAATTTCTGATGAATTAATTAATCACCTAACGAATCTTATTGGTGAAGATTCGATATTGCTTGATTTAAAATGAATGTAAAAAATTTATTGAAATCATTCCAACCTTTTTTATTTCTAAGCTTGGAGCTAAAATGTTTTTTTCTTTATCTTAATCATAATCTTAATCTTTAACTTGTTTCTCACACCAATCAATTGTTTAACTTAACTCAATTTCGTATACTTTCACCCACAATAAAAATCATTTAAGATTTTATGAGACAAAAAGAAAACCAAAACTATTGGGCATTAATTCTCGGTGCCTCATCGGGATTTGGAGAAGCCACAGCATTAAAACTTGCAGAAGATGGATTTAATATAATCGGAGTTCACCTCGATCGCCAGTCAACAATGCATAATGTTGAAAGGATAATCTCCAAAATAAAATCTGCCGGATCAGATCATATCTTTTTTAATTGTAATGCTGCAGATGAAAGTAAGAGAAATGAAGTGCTTAATCAACTCAAAGTTCTTTCGCATGGAAAACCTATTGTTAAAGTTGTTATGCACTCGTTGGCTTTTGGTACACTTAAGGGATTCATTGGCAGGAATGGTGAGCCGCCGATCAACAAAGCGCAAATGGAAATGACTTTAGATGTAATGGCGCATTCGCTGGTGTATTGGGTTCAAGATCTTGTTGCAAATAATTTACTTGCTCATCAAGCCAGAATATTTGCAATGACAAGTTCAGGCAGTCATTCCACGATTCCGTTTTATGGTGCTGTGTCTGCTGCAAAAGCATCGCTTGAATCTCATATTCGTCAGTTATCTGCTGAGTTAGGTTTTATGGAAGCTTCTGTCAACGCTATTATGGCAGGTGTTACAGATACTCCGGCTCTGAGAAAAATTCCCGGAAATGTTGATATGATTGAAGTTGCAAGAAGAAAAAATCCCCGTAATCGTTTAACTACTCCTGAAGATGTTGCTAAAGTAATTTCACTCTTATGCCAGGATGGTGCTGAATGGATTTCCGGCGGAGTTATAAATGCCGACGGCGGAGAAGATCAAGTAAGCTATGTTGGTCAAGGTAAACCAACCGAATAAGTTACCTTATGCAAAATGTAGAGATGACATCTTTTTAGGAATTAAATATGTGTTCAAATTTGAATAAAAATGTTACTTTATCAAAAATCTATGAAAAATAAAGATGTCATCTCTTTGTTAATTTCATATCTGCGTAACATTACTGAATAAAAAATAAATT
>DAIMIJ010000097.1:0-8146 GCA_036722835.1 Ignavibacteriaceae bacterium
GCTTTAGTAAGCTTAGACCCCGGATTTTCACCCACTAAGACAAAATCTGTTTTTTTACTAACGCTTGAAACTGGCTTCCCGCCAAAATTACTAATTTTTTCCTCAGCTTCTTCACGAGAAAATTTGGACAAAGTGCCGGTTAACACGAAAGTCTTTCCCATTAACGATGATTGCTTAGCGGCTTTCCTTTCAGATTTAAAGTTAAGACCGTGTTCCTTAAGCCGATGAATAACTTTCAAATTATGCTTATCGCTGAAAAAGTTCTTAACACTGCTGCTTATGCTTGCACCAATTTCATGGATAGATGAAATTGTTTCTTCGGAAGCATTGGCCAATTCATGAATTGATGAAAAATGATCTGCCAATTTCTTTGCGGCACCGGAACCGACATACCTTATTCCCATAGCAAAAAGAACTTTAGCGAATGGTTGGTTCTTACTTTCTTCAATTGCCTTGAGGAGATTATCAATGCTCTTTTCACCAAGCCGATCTATCTGAACCAACTCCCTTCGTTTATCTTTTAAGTCATAGATTTGATCGTATGTTTTAAGATAACCGAGATCAACAAAAAGATTTATTAGGGCTTCACCAAGCCCTTCGATATCCATTGCCCCTCTTGATGCAAAATGCTCTATTCGGCCTTTTACTTGTGCTGAACATTCGCTGTTCTCACAGTAATATGCGACCTCTCCTTCCGGTTTAAATATTTTTGATCCGCAAACCGGACATTTGGTGGGCGGTTTTGTTTCTTTACTATTGGATGGCCTTTCACTTAAAACCACAGAAACTATTTTGGGAATAACATCTCCGCCTTTTTCAATTATAACTTTATCACCTTCTCTGATATCTTTTCGAGTAATTTCATCAAAATTATGAAGTGTTGCCCGGCTTATTGTTGAACCAGCTAATAGTGCCGGCTCAAGTTCCGCTACTGGAGTGATTGTACCTGTTCTGCCAACCTGCCATACAATTTTATTGAGCTTTGTGAATGCCTGCTTAGCTTTGAACTTAAATGCGACTGCCCACCTGGGCGATTTAGCAATGCTTCCCAATGTATTTTGCTGAGCAATTGAGTTTACTTTTATTACCGCTCCATCGACTTCGTATTCGAGCATATCACGTTTCTTCTCGAACCCGCGGCATACTGCAATCACCTCATCAATATTTTTACACAGCTTGGCTTCCGGGTTTACACGAAATCCCAACTTCCGTAATATCTCTAAATTTTTAAATTGAGATTCAAATTCTTCCTCTGTACTTATCAAAGAGTATAAAAAAATGTTAAGCGGTCTTTGTGCAACAACTTTGGGATCTTGAAGCTTCAAAGTTCCTGCTGATGAATTTCTTGGATTGGCAAAAAGTTTTTCTCCTTTTTTTTCTCTTTCCTTATTCAAATTATAGAAGTCAGCAATGTTCATGTAAATTTCACCTCTGGCTTCAAAATTTTTTAATGTATACGGAATGGATTTCAATTTCTTCAATTTTAAAGGAACTGGTTTAATTGTTTTTACATTTGCAGTAATTTCTTCACCGACAAATCCATCACCACGCGTTGCTGCTGTTTTAAGATAGCCCTCAAGATAATTCAAGCTGACTGATGCCCCATCAATTTTAAGCTCAACAACATATTCAATCTTTTCGTTCTCAGGTAAAGCTTCTCGAACTCTTCTATCAAAATCAACCAGCTCATCTTCGCTGTAAGTGTTTGCAAGACTAAGCATCGGGACTTTATGGGTGACTGGCTTAAAATCTTTTGTGAGATCTTTTCCAACTCGCTGCGTTGGAGAATCCGGTGTAATTAACTGCGGATTTTCTGCTTCAAGCTTCTCAAGCTTTTTAATCAGCTTATCATATTCTTCATCGCTTATTGCGGGTTCTGCAAGAATGTAATACTTGTAATCATGCTCTCTGATAAGCTCGCGGAGTTCTTCTATTTCCTTTTCAATTTTGCCTGGCATGTACATTACCTTTGAGAGGAAGAATTATCAGGATACTTTATTCCTTCTCTATCAATTAAAACACTTAACACAGATTTGCTTTTGCCTGCAAATGTAAGCGGCTTGTTGTTCAACTGCAGCTTTATTGCCCCGGAATTTCCAAGCGTGATATTGTAATTGGTTTTTGCCTTAATTGCTTTTTGAGAACCCGGCAGAAGAATAAATTCGTCAAATGCTTGCTCATCAACAGAAACTTTTATCCACGATGTATCATTCGAGCTTATGGTAAGAAGCAAGCTGTCAGTAACTCCAATACCTACATTGGCGCTGGTAGTGGTCTGATCATCTTCTATATATCTTTGACTTTGCTGTATAACATCTTCAATTGGTTTTTCAGCTACAATTATTTGCTCACTTTTATCTATAAATAAAAAATAAATTAGCGAGAAAAACACAATCACACCAAGAAGCGAACCTCCAATTATCATATTTCGTTTTTTAGCTGCTGCCGAGGTATCGGCTGTTGCATTACTTCCTCCGACCGCATCAAAAGTAATTGATGCCTTTCTCTTTTTTCCAACTTTATCTTTCTGGCTTAGCGGCTTGTCAGTAGTAACTGCTTGCGGTGTAATTTCTTGTTTAGGTGTTCTTGAAGAGCCGCGTACAATTTCTTCATAATCGGTTTCTTCTTCAACATAAGGAATCCCCTGTTTTGCCGCCTCATACTTTTTAAAGATTTTATTTTCATCAAGCCCGACTGTCTTGGCAAAATTTTTAACAAACGCACGAACATACAACTCTGGAAGAAACGCAAAATCTCCCTGCTCCATTGCTTCCAGGAATTTTATATCTATTTTTGATTTATTGGATACTTGTGCAAGAGTCATCGAGTTTTTCTCTCTTGCAGTTTTCAGTTCATTAGCAAGTTCGTCAAACATATTTATGAGCAGATTAAGTAGATAATTAGTTTTTTAGTCAACACGCATTAACTTGGCGGCAAACGCACCGTCCATTTGATGAATATGCGGAAAAGTTGAAATACAGCCATTACTGTCAACAAGTTCCGCCGGCACATTATCAGCAGGATTCAACAGCTTAAAGTTAGAATTATTTTCTAAAAATTTTTTTACCACCTCAAAATTTTCTTCCGGTTCGATTGAGCACGTACTGTAAACCAATATCCCGCCATTTTTAACTAGGGTTGAAGCTTTAGTCAATAAAGTTAATTGCAGCTCCGACAATTTTTTAATATCGAGCAAATTAACTTTCCACTTTATATCGGGTTTTTTTGAGAATGTACCTGTGCCTGAACATGGAGCATCAACAAGAATTCTATCGAAATCTTTTCTGCTGTATTCCATTGCATTCATCACCAATGGTCTGATGCTTTTTAATCCAAGCCGTTTAATATTTTTGCTTAGAACATGAAGCCGGCTTTCATAGCGGTCAAGAGCAACAATTTCGCCATGGTCTTGCATCAATCCGGCAATGTAAGAAGTTTTCCCTCCGGGAGCAGCACACATATCCAAAACTCTCAATCCTGGTTTCACATCTAAAAGTTTGCACGCAAGCCCCGCACTTTCATCTTGCACATCAAAGTATCCGTTATTAAAATGTTCCCATGCGGTGATGTTTGTAAGATTTTGAAGCTTAAAAAAATCGGGCAGGTATTTTCCTTGCACAAATTTTAGATTAACCGAGTTTAGAAGCGATTTAAACTCTTCATGCTGAACCTTAAGAGAATTTATCTTTAGAGTTAAAAAAGGTTTTTCATTATTGGCAGCGAAAAGTTTTTCTGTTGCTTCACGCCCAAACCGGTTTACATACCGTTTAGCAAGCCAGGATGGATGAGAATGAAATGCGCTGATGTACCCGATTAAATCCTCTTCGGGATCGGGATAACGAATTCCGTTTTTACTTCGAATGATATTTCTAAGAATTGCATTTGTCAGATCTGCCGGTTTTTGCCCTTGCAGCTTTTTGATAAACTCAACAGCTTCATTAACTGCGGCATAATCCGGAACTCTATCAAGAAACAGTATTTGATAAAGCGCAACCCGAAGACAGTTTTTAAGATTAGAAATTGCTTTCGAAAATTGTCCTTTGTAAAAACCATTCAGCACCCAATCCAGCCGTCCCATCCATCTCACAACACCATGAACAATTTCATACAGAAGTGCTTTGTCCACTCCGCTTAGTTCAGCATTTTTCATTTCATTATCAAGCAGTTTATCGAGGTACGCGTCGGTTCTTTCAACTCTATTGAGAATTTTTACAGCGAGCCCTCTCACACCCTCGTACAAATCCTTTACTTTATGTTCTTCAAGCTGTATAGTGTTTTCGTCCATTTTTCAAATTATAAGTAGTTAAGAAGAAATAATTTGCTAATAGTATCTAAGTAAAATAGTTCACAAAAATCTTTTTCAATTTAACATTTTTTAGAGTAATAATCTTGATTAAGAATCATCATCTTTACAATCGCATGCTAATATAAATTTCAATTCAATCTGGCTTTATAAAAATAAAAAAGCCGCACAAAGCGGCTAAAAATTTTCTGCAAAGAAATGCTTTTGGTTAAGCTTCTTTCTTGCCGTATTTCTTTTTGAACTTCTCAACTCTTCCGGCAGTATCAAGCAATTTTTGCTTACCGGTAAAGAACGGATGAGAAGCACTCGAGATTTCCAATTTCACTAAAGGATAAGTATTGCCATCTTCCCATGTTATTTTTTCACCGGTTTTAATCGTTGATCTCGTCAATATTGAAAAATTCGCCGAAGCATCTTGAAATACTACCGGGCGATATTCAGGATGAATACCTTTCTTCATTCTAAAGTCCAATCTTTGTTATAGTTTTATAAAAAATGTGTGCGAAATATAGAAATTAGAGCCATAATATCCAATGCAAGCTTTAGACCAGAAAGTGTTTGTTTTTAGTTGTTTCGCTGATATTTTGGCGTGGGATTGATCTTTTCGCGAAGCATCTCAATCATTTTGCGTTCTTCACCGCCAACCCGAACTACTTTATAATTAAGCCCGCCGCTCACAATTATCGCTTGATCGGGTAGATAGTTTGATGCCGTTACAGAAATTCGTTCAATTGAGGTATTTCCGAATAAAGATGCTTCAATAATATTTGAATCGCCATCGTGAAAATTATTTCTGCTTTCCGATTCATTTGAAGTTCGGCCATTTGATTTTTCTCTTTTACTTAGACTGTTAGTTTCTTCAGCTATAATTTTATCTGAGCCGGTTCCCAATTGATCTTGCTTAAGATTTTGTTCCTCGCGCAGTTTAGGCATTACCTGGAAAGGATCTTCGACGTCACTAACATTTCCCTTCAGTAAAAATAGAATTATCACTGCTGTAACCGCCAAAGCTGCAGAAGGGACAAGTTTGGGAGAAAAGACTTTATCGAACCATGATTCTTTTTCCTTGGTCTGCTCGCCTTGATTTATTCTCTTTGATAATTCATTTTCAAAGTTGGAAGGAGCGTTAACTTTCGGAAGATCTTTTAGTAATCTCTTAATTTTTTCAAACTCATTATCGTCTTCTAAACGGGGCATAATTAAATCTCACTCATTGTAAATATCTTTTAATAATTTTTGAAGTTGCGCTCTTCCACGGTTAATTCTGGATTTCACAGTTCCAACTTCAATTCTCATTATCTCTGCAATTTCTTCATAAGAAAGTTCCTGAATATCTCTTAAAATTACTGCCTCGCGGTAAGCCGCTGAAATTTTCAATAAAGCATTTTGAATTATTTTATCTTTAATTCCGCTGTCTGTAATTACATCGGGTCTGTATCTTTCATCAGGAATCTCATAGTTCTCTTTTTCTTCGCCGTAAGAGTTGATGGAAAAAATTTGTCTTCGCCGTCTTCTTTGATATTCCGTTTTTGCCAGGTTGCCGGCAATTGTGTAAATCCATGTTGAGAACTTAGCAATTGATTTATATGAATCTTTATTCCGGTAGAACTTTATCATCGTTTCCTGCACGACATCGGCACAAGCTTCGTAATCACCTAAAAAGCGGTAAACAAAATTTGTCAGCGGATTTTTATACCTCTGAACAAGAATTTCAAAAGCTTGTAATGTATCGTTCTGCTGATATTCCGCTATCAGCTCTTCATCAGAAAGTTCTGTCAGATTTTTGTCTAACAAGTCAATTATACTCTATTTAAATAGAATTGTTTCCAGAATTTGAATATAACTTAGCCAAAAAAACTTACGCATTTGTCATGCTGAACTTGTTTCAGCATCTTGTATTTATTCACAATGAGATTCCGAAACAAGTTCGGAATGACATTTTTAGTATTATCTGCGTAAGATAACTTAATACGTAAAATGCTTTATTTGTTCTCCTTTTACTCCGAGTTCAGTCATTGCTTCAATTCCTATTTCAAGATGAAGATCTGCAAATTTCTCGGTTACTGCTTTATCTGATTTTTCCGTTTTTACTCCTTCGGGTATCATTGGAGTATCTGAAACAAGAAGTAATGCGCCGCGTGGAATTTCATTAACCAAGCCCACAATAAACAAGGTCGCTGTTTCCATATCAATAGCAATAGTAGAAAGTTTTTTTAGATATTGCTTAAACTCATCATCCCACTCCCAAACTCTTCGGTTCGTAGTATAAACAACACCTGTTCTGTATTCCATTCCGTGTTTAATTATTTTATCGGAAACAAATTTGTGTAATTTGAAAGAAGGCAGCGCCGGAACTTCTTTTGGTTTGTAATCATCACTTGTTCCTTCGCCGCGGATAGCCGCTGTTGGAAGAATAAAATGCCCAATTTCAGTCGAACGTTTCAATCCACCGCATTTGCCAAGGAACAAAACTCCTTTCGGCTTACGGGCAACAAGTAAATCCATAACGGTTGCAGCATTAGCAGAACCAATACCAAAGTTAATGATTGAAAGTCCATTAGAGTTATTGGCGGTCTGCATTGGTCTGCCAATTCCTTTTATATCGCAATTAAATTTGTTGGCAAATTTTTCTACATAATTCTGAAAATTTGTAAGGAGCATATAATCCCCCAGCTCATCAATTTGAGTCCCTGTGTAACGCGGCAGCCAGTTCTTTGCTATTTCTAATTTGGTTTTCATAGTTCTGCTTAATTTATAAATGATTGTTAATTACCAAAAGGAATTTAAATAAAATCTCTAATAACTCCTTAAAAATATCAAAGAGTACGATTATACCTTTGTAGGGTGTGTCTGCTGAGAAAGGTTTATTTTGTCTAAAAAAGCTCTGCTATTAAAAGCGAGATGACGGTTTTCGGATCGGTTGAAGTTGTTTTAGTTGATACATCAGCCTTAAGCAGTGCTTCTGCAGCTTTTATAAGATCATTGCTGCTAAACAGTACCGCCGCCCGTTGGAAGTTTTTAAGATAAAAGGGATGAGTGCCAATAATTTTAGCGGCTTCCACATCGGGAATTTTCTTTTCATTAAGCTCCCGTATCCGTGAAAGACTTATAAAATATTTTGCAAGCATGCTGATAATGAATGTGGCTTCAGCACCATTTTCAAGCAGGTTAAATACAATCTCTAACGCAGCGGCTTTATTCTTTTGAAAGACGGCGTTCTGTAAATCAAAAATAGTATATTCTTTAAATGAAGAGGAAACATCTTTTATTGTATCAAAAGTAATCTCCTTTTTGTCGCCAAGAAACGCCATTATTTTTTCAAGCTGACTTTCAATTATTAGCCGGTTCTCTCCTGAAATATCTGCAAGAAGCATAGCATTCTCATTTGATATTTGTCTTCCTTTAGAGGCAACTAGTTCTGTCACCCAATCAATAAGATTATTACCCTTCAATTCCTTAGCTTCAAAAAGATAATTGTTTTCCAGCAGAAGATTAAATGGAGAGGAAGTTAGATTAGTAATTACACCGTAATGTACAAGAACAAACACCGTAAATTCAGGGGGCGAAGGAATGTAAGCTTCTAAAAGTTTTTTGTCTTTTACCTTTTCAACTTCTTTGAATATGATAAGTTTTTTCTGAGAACCAAATGGGAAAGCCCTTGCTGCGTTAATAACGTCCTGAAGATTTCTATCTTCACTGTAACAAATATCTTTATCAAAATCTGAGATGATGAACGGATTAACGGCATCTTCAATTGCTTTAATACCTAAGCCGAGACTGTAAGTGTCCTCGCCAAAAAAATAATAGAGCGGAAGAATTTTTCCTTTCTTTAAATTTTTTACG
>DAIMIJ010000098.1:0-8090 GCA_036722835.1 Ignavibacteriaceae bacterium
CGCCTTTTACATCAACCTCAGCAATTATATTTTTGCCAATGTTAATGTTCTGATCAACATAGTACTTAAACGTACCGTAATAATAATCGTAAACCTTTTCCCATTCAACAAATTCATCATTTTTTATCTTATCTAAGAACTCCTGCTCTGAAATAAAAAAATAATCAACCCCGGATTTTTCATTGTCCCTTTTTTTACGAGTTGTTGCTGAAACAGAGTAAACCAGTCCCGGAATTTCATCAAGCAGCCGTTTTACAATTGTAGTTTTTCCGGTTCCGCTCGGAGCAGAAACTGCAAAAATTTTCCCTTTTTTCTTCTCCAAAATCACTCAATGTTTTGAATTTGTTCTCTTATTTTTTCAATCTCTTCTCGAATAAAAACAGTGTTGTGCGTAATAGAAGTCGAGACGGTTTTTGAAGAAATTGTATTTGCTTCTCTATTCATTTCCTGGCAAAGAAAATTTAATTTTCTGCCGGGTTCATCATCATTTTCCAAACTGTTTATAAAAAATTTTAAATGGCTTCTCAACCTAACACATTCTTCAGTGATCTCAGCTTTTTCTGCAATTATTGCTAATTCAAGTTCAAGTCGATCATTGTATTGAGCTATATTTTCTATCAGCACCTTTATCTTTTCTTTGAACTTGTTAAAATATTCTTGAACACTTTGCGCTGCTTCCTGTTCAATTTCTTTTAGTTTGTTTTCAATATTTTCAATTCTCTTATGAAGATCTTTTGATAATTCTTTTCCTTCTTTTTTCTTCATGCTGATCATTTCACCAAGAGCTTGTTCAAGTGCCTTAGTCACCAAACTGAATTCAACATCCGAGATAGAAAAATTAGTCGAGATCAGGATATCTTTGTTTATTAAAAGATGTTCGAGCTTAACTTTTTCCGAAATTTTCGCCGCTTTTTTAATTGATTTGAGAAGAGATAAATACGATTTCAGTTTATCACTATCTAAAGCCAGGTTATCCTCCTCCAATCCATTTCTTTTAATCTGAATTGAAGCCGAAACTTTTCCGCGTTTGATTTTAGATTTAATGAATTCCTTTATGTCATAATCTTTATTCATCAACGACGAGGGAATTCGCAATGAAATATCTAAATAACGACTGTTTATGCTTTTTACTTCGGCTTCAACACTAAGATTTTTATTTCCGGCACTTCCTTTTCCGAAGCCGGTCATGCTAACTATCATAAATTCTCATTAAAAGGGGTTTGAAATTACCATTTTTTGAGAAGTAAACCAAAACTTGTATGAAGGACTGGTTCAATCATTTCTTCAAAATTTACAGAGTGAAAAAACACAATTGTGCTTTACAAAACGAATTAGAATAGAATAAAAGCAGAGATATTGCTCATTTGAGATTTTAGAATGCTTCACCAATTCCAAAATGAAATTCGAAATTATCCCATACATGTTTACCGAAAATGAAAGTTTTATCACTCGGATCGTATAATTTAAATCCAAAATCTAACCTGAATGGAGCAACTTGTGTATAATACCTGAAACCGATTCCGGCAGCAAGCGCCAGTTCATTAAAGTTGAAATCTTTAGGATTTAGCCATGTATTTCCGTAATCAAAAAAACCTACTAGTCCGAAACTTTGAAAAAATCTATAACGATATTCCAAAGTTCCTTCTAGAAGGAAAGTACCTCCTTTAACATTTATCCCTTTAACAAGAAGTCCCGCAACTTTGGGAGCGTCTTTCGGGACTAACTCGTTTGATCTCCATCCTCTTATTGAGTTGCTTCCACCGGCATAAAATGTTCGATTAAGCGGTAGACCATTGTAATCGCCAACATACGGATGGAGATAACCCGTTTTTAATTTAAGAGAAAGGATATTGTTTCGTTTAAGGTCGAGTGCCTGATATGTAGATGCCGTAAATAAAAGCTTATAGAAAACCGTTCCACTGTAATTCCATTTAAAAATTTGAGAAATCAAAAATGGAATTCCATTCGCCTCTTCTAGCTGGAGTGAAAGATTTGTTCCTTTTGTGGGAAATAGGAAATCATCCGTTGTGCTTTTTCCTAAATCAATTCCGATTGTTGATACAAGTTTTGATGATAAGCTGTCGTTATTAGTACGATAGACTTCTTTCGTCTGTTCAATGTTATAGTAAGTGCTGAGGTAATTCACAAAAGTAAACTTTGGAAGCTCAAACTCAAATGTGATTTTGGAACCGTAAAATGTAATATTGTAATTCTTTTGCTTTTTTATTGTTGCATAATTTTCCCAGGTTCCAAAAATCGGTTTGCCAAAAAGAAATGGCTGCTCAATTTTTAATCTTGCATCAACATAACCTAAAAGAGTCGTATCCCTAAAAGAAAATCGTCTAATTAAGTTTTTAAAATCTACATTAAAGATATCTTGAATACCAAAAGAGCTGCTAATAGTGAATTTTCTTGCTTCACCAAAAAAATTCTTCTTGATAAAATTGGCTCCCAAACCGATATTGAAAGCGCTTTGCTGGTTATTCACAATTATTTCGGGTGATAGTTCATGCATGTACCCAATATTTCCATCGAGCTGCAAATTAACACGATTTACTGCGCTTTCGTTTTGATTAGCCGCAAGAATAACAGAATTGAATAACCCTGTTCTGAATAATCTGATCTGACTGCGCTGTATTTCATCCTGATTATAAAAGCTGCCTGCTTCAATCCCGGTAATTTTTCTCAGGAGTTCTTCATTTACAAGATCTGCTCCTTCTCCTTTTTTGTTAATGAAAATTGTATCAATCCTTAAACGATTTCCAGTATTAAAATAAACATTTAGATCAGCAGCGTTGGCAGAGGTATCGCGAAAAATTATTGTGCTGTCAAACCTTGCATTCATGTAGCCAGAATTAAGCAGTGTGTTAATCGTATTATTAATGTTCTGTTCTACTAAACTCTGGCTGTACCATTCATTTGAGGCCGATAAGTAATCCTGCAAAATTGTATTGTAGGTTATGAATGGAATTTGATCGAGCCCAAATAGAAATGCACTTCGAAATTTTGATCTTTCTCCTTCATCAATAATATAAATAAGTTCTGCATCTAAGCCGGAAGTATCCAGTTCATATTTATATTCAAAATAAGTTTCAAAGAAACCGTTGTTTCTGTGGTACTCTTTAAGAGCTGCTAAGTCGAAAGGAATTTTAGAGGAATCGAATATGATTGCTTCGGCACCGAGCCCGGAAAATGAATTGAGGAATTTCCAAAACCACATAGGAGATTCTTTAGAAACGATTACATCTTTTAATCTTGTTGCGGAAAATTCATTATTACCCTCAAAGTTTATGGATTTAAGTTCGTACTTTTGCGCCCAAATGAAAGTGAGGTTTGAAATTAGTAAGAATACAAGCAGTAATTTTCTTGATGTCATTAATTAAGTAAAAACTTATTCACAAAAATCTTTTTTCAATTAAAATTCCAAACTAACATCTTCAGATGCAAGCTTTAAACCGGGATAATCCTTTTTGAAATTTGAAATAAAGAATTTTCTCAGATCGTTTTCTGAAATATTCTTTGATAAGAAAAGCTCTGCGGGCTTTCTTGATTCGGAAAATAAATGAGCGTAAAATGTTTCTCGCTCGGCAAAATTGATTACATATGCAAACACCTCTCCCCCGCCGCTTCCCCAAAAGTAATCCTGTGAGTTATAGTAAATTAAATCGTAATTCAAATTTGGAAATTTTATTTTATTTACAAGACAATCTTTGAATGATCCATCAAGAAGTCCGGATTCATATGTTTGTTGTAATTGGCTATCTTTAATTTCTAAGAGGACGAATTTAATCCCCCAATTATTATTTTCAGACAATTCAATTCCGGCTGCAATTTCTTGCAAGGAATCTTCATCAAAGTTACCAGTGAGTACAAACTTAAGTTTATCGCCAAGTAACTTTTTTGTTTCAGTATTTACCATAACCGAATCGGTTAATGAGAAAATTAGTTTTTGATCACCTTCCTTTTTATCGCTGCAAGAAGGAATTATGGAGATTAAGATAATGATGAAGATAAAGATGAAGAATGCTGAACGCTTTTCGACTGCAGATGCTAAAAAGTTTTCATGCTTGTTTTTATTATTTGATAACAACTTTAGTTCCTTTCTGAATAACTGAAAAAATTTCATCTATTGCCTCATTGCTAACCGAAATTGAACCATTTGTCCAATTATAAACAAATGGTAAATTTTTTAATATGTAATCAAATTTTCCCAAACCGTGAATACCCAAATTACCGCCGAGATTTGTGTTTGCATTCGGGCAGCCCTCGTAATAAAATTCAAATTTAAGCTGATCGAATTGCTTCTGAGTTATCCAACCTTTGCGCAAAGCTTCCGAAGCATCACTGATATTCGGGTAATTAAGTTTTAAAAATTTATGATACTGATTGTTAGAATCCATATCGCAAATTGCATATTCACCAACTGGTGTAGCATTATCTTCAGCTCTTGTTTTAGCAGCCGAAAGATTTTTTCCAAAACTTGCGCGGTACGTTTTGATGAGAATAGTATCTTCATAAAGCTGAAGACTAAAAGACTTGCGCTCAATGATTATATTTGGATTTTCAAATCTTTCATAACCTTTTTCTTTTAATGATTCAAATAGCGAATCTTCCCGAAGATTTAAAATAATTCCATATACAATTGTCCCCGCAAGAAAAAGAATTATACCGCCGGTAAAATAAATTGTATTCCTTAATGTGTTTTTGCTTATTAGAGCAAAAAGGCGGGATAAATCTACCTTACTTAACTTTTGATTCTTAATTTCCAAATTATCTTTAGGATTGCTTTATAATATCTAATTAAATTTAGCGAAAAATTACAAAACTTATGGATTGTATAATTATTAAAACGCAATTGTCCCTTTTGCAACTACGGACAGATAAGAATGCCTGCCAGCAGAATCATAATTAAGAAATGGTAATGACAGACAGGAATCCGCCTTAGGCGGACTGTCCTACAATAAAACAAAAACCCCATCATTCCGATGGGGTTAATATCTGCCAACCGAAATTATAAATGAGATTAAACTTCCATAATTTCTTTTTCTTTGTGTTTTAAAACCTCATCAACAAGCTGAATATGTGCATCAGTTAATTTTTGAACTTTCTCCTCTGCATCTTTCAATTCATCTTCGGAGATTTTTTTGTCTTTGTTTTCTTTCTTCAAATGTTCATTAGTGTCTCGGCGAATATTTCTAACAGCAACTTTTGTTTCTTCGCCAAATTTTTTTATTAGCTTAACAAGTTCTTTTCTTCGTTCTTCATTCAATGGAGGAATTGGAATTTTAAGATTTGTTCCATCACTGATTGGATTGAAGCCTATATTCGCTTCTAAAATTGCTTTATCAACAGGGATAACCATTGATTTATCCCACGGAGTAAATGAGAGTGTATGAGCATCTAAAACTGTTAAATTACCAACCTGGTTAATTGGTGTCATTGTTCCGTAATAATCTACTTTGATCCCGTCCAAAAGGGCAGTTGTTGCTTTTCCTGATCGAACTTTTGCTAACTCAGCCCTCAAAGTCTCAATTGATTTGTCCATTCTCGCTTTGGCATCTTTGATTTCTCTTTCCATATAAACCTCAATAATTTTTTACTTTAAAATTAAGGATGATGAATAAAAGTACCAACTTTTTCGCCTTTTACTAAACGCAGCAGGTTACCCGGAATATCCATGTTAAACACAACAATTGGTAAATTATTTTCCTGACATAAGCTTACTGCAGTTAAGTCCATTACACGTAAGTTCTTTTTAAGAATATCAAGATAAGAGATTTTTTCAAACTTAAATGCTTTTTTATTTTTTTCAGGATCGGAATCGAAAACTCCATCAACACGTGTACCCTTAACTATTACATCAGCTTGAATTTCAACTGCTCGAAGAGAAGCCGCAGTATCGGTGCTGAAATAGGGATGACCTGTTCCGGCACCAAAAATTACTATCCTTCCTTTTTCTAAATGTCTTATCGCTCTTCTGCGAATAAACATCTCAGCAATTTCTTCCATTTTAATTGCACTCATCAGTCGAGAATAAATTCCAGCTTTCTCAATTGCATTTTGCAATGCTAATGAATTTATCATTGTAGCAAGCATTCCCATTTGGTCGCCCGCAACTCGATCTATATTTTGAGCACTTGCACTTAGACCCCGGTAGATATTTCCTCCACCGATAACAATACCAAGCTGAACTCCCAAGTCATGAACTTTTTTAACTTCATCCGCAAAAAACTCCAGAACTCTGTGATCAATGCCAAATCCTTTTTTACCCATTAAGGATTCACCGCTGAGCTTAAGCAAAACTCTTTTAAATTTTAATTTTTTCATGTTAAATCTCTCTTTCAAAAATAATATAAAAAAAGGTCTTAATGTTATTAAGACCTTTTAAATTTACTTCTTCTCATCACTCAGATGAAATCTTTTAAATCGAACCAGCTTTACGCTGGTATTAAACTTTGTATTAAATTCTTTTATAAGATCGCTAACTGATTTTGTGTTATCCTTAATGTAAGCTTGCTCGGACAAACAATTTTCCTGGTAAAATTTATTAAGTTTTCCAAGAGCAATCTTTTCAAGAATATTTTCAGGTTTACCTTCTTTACGCCCCAATTCTTTATATATGTCGATCTCTTTATCTATAATATCTTTCGGTACTTCCTCTCTATTTACACAAACGGGCTTCATTGCGGCAACTTGCATAGCAATATCTTTAGCAATTCTTGAGAAGTCATCGTGAAAATTTTCCAATTCATCAAACATAACAAGAACACCAAGCTTTGAACCAGGATGAATATAATCAACAACCAGTCCGTTGTTAGTATTTTCAGTTGTAACTCTAGATACCTCAACTTTTTCTCCCACTTTTCCCATGATGTCAGATAACTTTTCAGAAATTGTTGGATTACTTTTTAGAAACTCATCAAGGTTTTTAGCTTTTCTAGAAGCGGCGGATTCAAGAACAAAATTTGCGAATGATACAAAATCCTCGCTGCGAGCAACGAAATCTGTTTCGCAATTCACTTCTACCATCACACCGAATTTCTTGTCATCCGAAATTTTTGTAAGTACTATTCCTTCATTAGCTGACTTCTCGGCGCGTTTTGATGCGACTGCAGCACCTTTTTTTCTGAGCAGTTCAATTGCCTTTTCAAAATCACCATTGGCTTCAACCAATGCTTTTTTGCAATCCATCATACCGGCACCGGTTTTTTGTCTTAGCTCATTTACTTTAGCAGCAGTTATTTCCATAATATTTTAATTCCTTGAACGGTTATTAAGCAGTAGTTTCTTCTTTATCTTTTTCTTGTTCTTTTTTAACTCTTTCATTCGTGGAAGAATCTTCAGCTTTAATTTCTTTTTCTTTTTGGTTTCCTTCGATTATTGCATCAGCCATAGTTTTTATTATTAGCTCTATAGTTTTTACAGCATCATCATTTGCAGGAATGATATAATCAACTACATCAGGATCACAATTTGAATCAACAATTGCAAAAATTGGAATTGATAATCGTTTAGCTTCACTTACTGCAATAGATTCTTTTTTTATATCAACAATTACGAGTGCTCCAGGAATCTTGTTCATTGATTCAATTCCTTCAAGAACTTTTTTAAGCTTATCTTTTTCTCGAAGACGTGTGATTCTTTCTTTCTTTGTGATCTGATCAAAAGTACCATCGTTTTCTTGCTTCTCAATATTATTTAAACGCTTGATGCTTTTTCTAACCGTAGAAAAATTGGTCAACATTCCGCCAAGCCAACGTTCGCTTACCCAGTTTGAATCGGATCGTCTAGCTTCAGACTCTATTATTCCTTTTGCTTGTTTTTTTGTGCCAACAAATAAAACACGTTTTCCTTCTGAGACAAGAAGCGCTAATTTGTCAGCAGCTTCAGCAAGATGGGATTGTGTTTTCTTTAAATCAATTATATGAATCCCATTCTTCTCCATGAAGATATATGGTTTCATTTTAGGATTCCAACGACGGGTTAAGTGACCGAAGTGCGCACCAGCTTCTATGAGCTGGGTGATATCTATTTTTCTCATTATTACTCCTGTTTTTCTTCTACTTTCATCATCTTTACCTCAATTCCCA
>DAIMIJ010000099.1:0-7965 GCA_036722835.1 Ignavibacteriaceae bacterium
CACCGTAGTTCATACATTTTAGATATCTGCCTCCAAAAATCATTTCATAAACTGCGCGACCTTGGGAAACTGTTGGTGATGCTGACGGGTCATCCCACCATTTAGATACGTATGTCCATTCACCCACGGACTTTGCCATCATCTCATGTATATCTCCAGGCGTCATATAATCCATCCACTTCTTCATCATTTCGTCCTGGTTTTGCATTTCCTCTTGTCCGAAAATACTATTTGAGTAAAGCAAAATGAACGATACAAAAAGCATATATAGAGTTCTTTTAGTAAACATAATGCTGCTCCTTTTATTATTTGAAATTAATTAGTTAAAGTTATTTCTCTGCAGGGATGTGGGAAATCTTTTCCATGCTTAGATCAACGAAACGAGAAATAAATGAGCTATACTCCGGGCAAAATATAAGAATCCAATTACTACAATCAAATATAAAATGTTGTAGATGTGATGTGGATTATATGTACGCTAAAGCAATATTTTTTCATCAACTCTCATTACCGGATAAACTTTTTCGATTTTATCAAAATAAAGTGAACTGCGGTAGAAAAAATCTAAGCGTTCTGCCGGATTATTTCTAAAGTTTTCATCAGAATCTAGTTTCGCATTGAATTCTTCTCTTAATTTTGAATCATCCTTCAACATTTGTCTTGCAATTGGTTCCATTACGTACGCCTCGGCGTATTCTTTTCTTTCGAAAAAGGAATTAAAGAATCCCCATCGCACAAAAGAATCGGGAGCCATTGGTTCAAGGAGATGCACGATCACTCGTAAAGTCCGTTGGTTGGTTTTTACTACATATGTGCCTTTAGGAATTTTTATCTTTTCGGTGAATGAAATAACATCAAATGTGACTTGCTGCTTGCCTTCGTAAGGCCGCTGTGCAAATTGATCATTAACAAATTTGTATCTGTTAACCGTCATTTTCATAGATGAAGATAAAACATAACATTTAATTCCATGCAGGTTCAGAATTTCTGCTAAGCGAGAAAATTCCTTGGGAATTAAATATGTCTTAGGAACACTAACAGCATATTTTATTCTCGTTTTGTTGAAGAGAGGCACATTAAACACAATTGGCTTATCAGTATATCGCAATACTTTATTTCCTGTGATTTCGCTTTCCTCTTCGTATGATTCAAATCCTTTGAAAGAAAAATTTTCATACTCATCTGTATCTTCAAAATCTACTGGAAGAACTTTTCCTTTGTTGTAATAGTAGTTTACTGTTTGATTATCAGCTTTTTTATTCAAAGCGATTAGTTCACGGAAATTTCGATTGACAAAATCTATTGTATGATGCATGATTGATAAAGTTGAAAACACACGATTGTTAAAAGGTTTTAAGCTGTGTGTCTCAACCAGCAGACAAATTCGATTTTGAATTGCACAGTAACCGTTGGAGAATCGCGGCATCATTGGGTAACTGGTTATTCCATCGGTCAACTTCTCATCTTTAAATTCAATGTACGGCGCTGTGAGGAAACCATCCTTTTCAACTTTCTTAATTAAATGCGGAAGATATTTTTCTTTAATCCAGCTGCTTAGAAAATTGGAAATGTTTGCTTGCTGTTCGAGCCCGTAAGTAATATGATATTGGTAATCAGCTCCGTTTGTCGTGTGGTTGTCAATCATAAAATCGGGAAGCCAATCACTAAAAAGTTTTAGCCAAGCTTTCATTTCAGGCGAATCTGCTTTCATATAACCGCGGTTAAGATTTAGATTTTGAGATGTTGTTCTCCAGCCCATCATTAAAGGTCCATTTTGGTTCGGGCGGTTAAACTGACTTAACCTTTCATGTCCATCAACATTAAAAACAGGAATTATCAACAAGACTAAATTTTTTAACAGGTGGAACTTCTCTTTTGTCACAAGCATGTTGCGAAGAAGAAGCATACACGCATCTTTTCCTTCAATCTCTCCCGAATGAATACCATTCTGAATAAGTACAATTGACTTGCCGCTTTTTTTAGCTTTCTCTGGTGTAAATTCTTCATTGCCGGTGACCACCAAACATTTTATCTCTCTGCCTTGGAGTGATATTCCGATCGTAAACATTTTGGCATAAGGAGTATGATCAACAAACTTTTTGAAGTATGAAATTGTTTCTTGATAGGAAGGTGACTTTTGCTGATTTGATTTTTCAAAAAGTGTAAGCCAATCTTTTGAAAACTGTGGCTGCTTAGTGGTTCTATTCATATTGAATCTATTGTGATTGATTATTTGTTGCTCAAAGATAAAAAGAGAAATTTACTTTCGATAACACAAGAAATAGAACGTTGATCATTATGATAATTATGATCTTAAAAAATCATAACAGATCAGTCCAATCAGCGCCTGCCACTATGTGGTTCTATTATGTTTAATTTTATATAGTTAATTATTAGGATCGAAATTGATAACTTTACATCGTTGTATTGCAAGAATTAAACTAATCGGAAATACTCAAGAATCCTTTAATCAATAATGACAGAAAAACAGAAGGAGCGCAACTCATGAAAAATTTATTTTTATTACTAGCCGTTTTTATAATATTCTCATCTTACACAAATTCACAGGATAAAAATATGGACAACCCTTTTTTCAAAGAATGGAGCACACCTTTTCAAACTCCCCCCTTTGATGAAATTAAGATAGATTATTATCTCCCCGCTTTCGAAGAAGGTATTCGCCTGCAAAAAGCTGAAGTGGATGTGATTATCAATAACACAGAAAAGCCGACGTTCGTGAATACAATCGAAGCAATGGAAAAGAGCGGTAAACTATTGACTAAGGTAAGCAGCGTGTTTTATAATCTTAACTCTGCAAACACAAATGATGAAATGCAGAGTATTGCCAAGACCGTTGCCCCAATGTTATCAAAGCATAATGATGATATAAATCTAAATGAAAAACTTTTTGCAAGAGTAAAAGCCATTTACGGTGAAAAGGATAAGTTAAATCTTACAACAGAACAGAAAACAGTTTTAAAAAATTATTATGATGATTTTATCCGCGGCGGAGCTAATCTTAACAATGAACAAAAAGAAAAATTCAGAAAAATAAATGAAGAGTTGTCTCTTCTATCCTTGAAGTTTGGCGAAAACTTGCTGAAGGAAACAAACTCAATTGGATTGATCATTGAAAATAAAAACGACCTTGCCGGACTTCCAGAATCCGTAATACAATCTGCTTTTGAATTAGGAAAAACAAAAGGTCACGAAGGCAAATGGGTTTTCACACTTCAGAAGCCGAGCTTCATACCATTCTTGCAATATTCTGAAAAAAGAAACTTGCGAGAAGTGATTTTCAAAGCTTACATCAACCGCGGTAATAACAATAATGAGTTTGACAATAATAAAATTCTTTCCAGTATTGCAGCGCTGAGGGTGGAAAGAGCGAATCTGCTTGGGTATAAAACTCATGCTGACTATATCCTTGAAAAAAATATGGCAAAGAATCCCGAGACGGTTTATAAGTTTTTAAATGATCTTTGGAAACCCGCCCTGAATAGAGCCAAAATGGAAATTGATGACATGCAGAAGATAATTAATAATGAAGGGAATAACTTTAAGCTCGAAGCATGGGATTGGTGGTATTATGCTGAAAAGGTCAAAAAAGAAAAATATGATCTTGATGAAGAAATGCTTCGTCCATACTTCAAGCTTGAAAATGTTTTACAGGGAGTTTTTGATGTTGCGTCGAAGCTTTATGGAATTAAGTTCGTTGAACGCAATGATATTCCAACTTATCATCCCGATGTAAAAGTAATCGAAGTCAAAGAAGCTGAGGGTAAGCACATCGCAATTCTTTTTACAGATTACTTCCCTCGCGACAGCAAAAGAAGCGGCGCATGGATGAATTCCTTTAGAGATCAATCTAATATCGGCAGCAATTTTATTACGCCCGTTATCGGCAATGTTGGTAACTTCTCAAAACCAACTTCGGATAAACCATCTTTGCTTAGTCTTGATGAAGTGAATACACTATTTCATGAGTTCGGTCACGCTTTGCATGGACTTCTGTCGAATTCAGTTTATCCAAGTGTTTCAGGAACATCGGTTCCTCGAGATTTTGTTGAACTTCCATCTCAGGTTATGGAGAATTGGGCATTAGCACCTGAAGTGCTGAAAATGTATGCAAGACACTATCAAACTAACGAACCAATGCCAGAAGATTTGATTAAAAAAATAGAGAACTCTCAACTCTTTAATCAAGGATTCGAAACAGTTGAATATCTTGCCGCATCTTTTCTTGATATGGATTGGCACTCTCTAACAGTTCCGGAAGAAAAAGATGTAACAGGTTTTGAGAAGGAATCGTTAAATAAAATTGGACTGATTCCTGAAATCGAATCACGTTATCAAAGCACGAATTTTCAGCATATTTTTTCGGGAGGATATTCATCGGGATATTACAGCTACATTTGGGCTGCAGTTCTTGATGCTGATGCATTTGAAGCTTTCGAGGAGAAAGGTTTGTTTGATCATGCAACAGCTTTATCATTCAGAAAAAAAATTCTGGAAAAAGGTGGAAGCGAAGATCCGATGGAATTATATAAAAGATTTAGAGGCAGAGAACCAAAGGTTGATGCGCTGCTAAAACGAAGAGGTTTAAATTAATTTTCATGTGGGTGTTAAATTCCAAATAGCAAAAAACAATTTCCAAATAAAATCCAATGTCAAAACATCAAATACTAAATGTTTAAGATTTGAAATCTATGATTTGTAATTTATTTGTTATTTGTTCCGCCCTTGGCGGATTGGATTTTGGAATTTTGATTCCAGACACTTTCTTTACTTGAGCAGATTAAAAATTATATGCATAAAAAAATTGTTGTCCTTGGAGCCGGTATTTCAGGATTGGCTACTGCTTATCTACTTATGCAAAAAGGATACGATGTTACGGTGCTTGAAAAGAAAAGCGAAGTTGGCGGTTCCATTGAAACGTCTTATGAAAATGGATTTCTTTTTGATCACGGACCATACAGTGCATTAGAGACAACTCCGTTAATTTCAAAATTTGTTAAGGAATTAAATCTTCAAGATCAGCTTGTTTATGCAAGCAAAGCAGCAAATAAAAGATACATCTTACGCAGCAATACACTTCATGCATTGCCAATGAGTCCGGCGGCATTTCTGAAAACAAGACTTTTTTCTCCTAAAGCAAAGCTGAGATTATTTGCAGAACCGTTCATCGGAAAATCTAAAGACGGCTATTACCAAAGTCTTGCTGAGTTTGTTACGCGACGGCTCGGCAGAGAATTTTTGGATTATGCATTCAATCCTTTGGCCGCAGAAATTTATGCCGGCAATCCCGAAAGTCTTAGCGTTAAGTCTGCTTTTCCAAAGCTTTATGCACTTGAAGAAAAATACGGTGGATTGATTATCGGAACATTTAAAAGCATTAAAGAAAGAAAGCAACAAGCAGAAAAATCGAAGCAAAGTGCAAAAATGTTTTCATTCAAAGATGGAATGATAGTTCTTCCCCAAGCAATTGCAAAATATCTGGACAGCAATTTATTTCTTCAAGCAGATGTAAAGAAGGTTGAAAGATCTGATGACGGTTATACTATAAACTGTGTTTACAAAAAGGAAAATATTTCTATCCAGGCAGATATTATCATTTCAACTTTACCTGCTTTCAATGCTGCAGATTTGTTTGGTGATTTTGATGAGGGATTGAAAAAACATTTGCTCGATATTTATTATCCGTCCATGCTTGTGCAATATTTGGCTTATAAAAAAGAAAATATTAAGCGGTCGCTGGATGGTTTTGGATTTTTAGTTCCTTCTAAAGAAAGAAAATCTCTTCTTGGTTCAGTATGGAACTCGGTTATTTTCCCGAATAGATCGTCTGAAGATACAGTATCATTCACACTTTTTATTGGCGGCGCACGAGATCCGGAAATTTTAAGCTTAGATAAAGAGCTGCTGTTTATGAAAATTAGAGGTGAATTCGAAACATTGATGCAAATTTCTGGCGAACCGGTATTTTCCTCATATAAATTCTGGCCAAAAGCTATTCCCCAGTACGACATCGGTTATGTAGAGCACGGAAATTATTTTGATGGGTTCGAGAAAAGATTTCCAGGAATTATTCTAAGCGGAAATTACAGGGGCGGAATTTCAATCAGTGATTGTATTAAAAATTCGAAACTTGTCGCGGAAAAAGCGATTATGTGAAATATCAGACGTCAAATGTGAAATGTAAAATAATTAAGCAAGCCGTTTTGGTATAACCAATGAATTGAAACATCAACTGCGCATGGTCTTTCTCTAAATTCCTTCAAAACCGTTCATATGCTGCAGAGCACATCCCATCACAAAATGACCGAGTTTGAACAATTACAGATTGTATTTGGAGGTATTAGTTTCTAACTTAAATCAATCATCAAAATGAAATTATGGTGTATGAGGTGAAAGTGCATCGTAGCACAAAACATTAAATAATTATTTATCATAAACAAAAGGAGAAAAAGGATGAAAAAATTCATTCTGTCCGGGTTCATTTTTTTTGCATCTTTTTTAACGGTGCTGGTCTTGCTGACAGGATGCACCAAAAAAGAAGATGATGGAAAAATTCCAATCACAACCGTTTCAGAAGAGGCAAAGCAGGACTTTTTAAAAGGCAGGGATCTTTCCGAGAAACTAAAACAGCAGGAATCTCTTCAGCATTTTGAAAATGCATTAACGAAAGACAATAATTTTGCCTTGGCTTATTATTATCATGCATTTGCCAATCCGACCACAAAAGGATTTTTTGAAGACCTTGATAAAGCAGTCGCTCTTGCAGATAAAGTTTCGGAAGGCGAAAAATTAATGATAATGGCATTCCAAGCGGGGGTTAACGGCGAACAAAAAAAACAAGAAGAGCATCTTGTAAAACTTGTTCAGCTTTATCCTAAAGATGAAAGAGCTCACAGTCTATTAGCTCAATTCTATTCGGGGCAGCAAGATTATGCTAAGGCGATTGAACACTTAAAAATGTCAACAGAACTTGCACCGAATTATTCATCCTCATACAACACGCTTGGATATTCAAATATAAATTTGGGAAACTATACCGAAGCGGAGAGCGCATTTAAAAAGTATATAGAATTAATTCCTGATGATCCAAACCCTTACGACTCATACGCTGAATTGCTCATGAAGGAAGGAAAATATGAAGAATCAATTGAACAGTACCGCAAGGCATTGGCTATTGATCCAAACTTTGTTTCCTCATTCCTTGGAATTTCATATAACTATAATTTCCTTGGCAAGCATGAAGATGCAAGAAAAGAACTTCAGACACTTTATGATAAAGCGAGGAATGATGGTGAAAGAAACCAGGCACTTTTTGCAATGACTGTTTCTTATACCGATGAGGGTAATTTTAATAAAGCTATGGAGGCAATGCAGAAGCAGTATGTGGTTGATGAAAAAATAAATGATGCCGGTGCAATGAATGGTGATCTGAATACAATAGGAAACATACTTTTTGAGGCCGGCAAATATGACGAAGCAATGAAAAAATACGAACAAGCGGTTGAAGTAATCTTGGCATCAAATCTTTCTAATGAACTCAAAGAGAATACTAAAAAATTTCATTTATATAATACTGCACGTGTCTGGTTAATGAAGAATAATATCAAAGGCGCAAAAGAAAAAGCAAATGAGTTCAGCGAGAAAGCAAGTATGGCTAATAATACTTTCCAAATTTGGTTGTCCCATGAGCTATCGGGTCTAATTGCGCTTCAAGAAAAAGATTTCAAGAAAGCCGAAAGTGAATTCAAGATGGCCAATCAGCAAAATCCTTATACTTATTACCGACTAGGTTTAGCTTATCAGGGAATGAAGAATAAAGAAATGGCTGATAAACACTTCAAAATGGCAGCAAATTTTAATGCTGTGACTAATCTGAATCAATCCTTTGTAAGAGTGAAAACAGGAAAGATGCCCGGTTAAATGTAGAATAATTTTAAAAGGGCGGAT
>DAIMIJ010000100.1:0-7932 GCA_036722835.1 Ignavibacteriaceae bacterium
GTCGGGGTGGAGAGATTTGAACTCTCGACCTCTTGGTCCCGAACCAAGCGCGCTAACCGGGCTGCGCTACACCCCGAAAATAATATCTTGAACCAAAAATAAGCCCTTTGAAAAATATATCAAAGCGAAGTTAAAATCTCTTTTAATTGGTTGAAAAAGTTTTATAAGCAGCATGTTCTAAAAAATCTTATATAAATTTTCACTTTCCACTTCGCATCGCTTTACTTTCTAATGATATTCCCTTAATTTTGATTTGAGTTCCTTTAAATCTGTCCCGAGAGGTGGATAAGGATTAGAAAATAGAAATTTAATAATCATTTACCTCTAAGGTTCAAAACCAAAGAGGATTTTTTTTATATGGATGTAAAAGCAAAAATTATAGACGAAGATGGTTTATCAAGAATCATCACTAGAATGGCTCACGAGATTCTTGAAAAGAATAAAGGTTCTCAAAACCTTGTACTAATGGGTATGAAAACCCGCGGGGAATTTCTTGCAAGACGAATCTTTGAAAGAATTAAAGAGATAGAGAGGATTGAACTGCCGCTTGGAGTGCTAGATGTTACGCTTTATCGTGATGATTTCAGAACTAGATTGAAACAGCCCGAAGTTTCTGTCTCTAACATAACTTTTGATATCAACGATAAAGATGTAGTAATTATTGATGATGTTTTGTATACGGGCAGAACAGTCAGATCAGCATTAAATGCATTAATGGATTTTGGAAGACCACGTTCTATCCAATTATGCGTACTTGTGGATCGGGGGCACCGTGAACTACCAATTAGAGCGGATTATATCGGAAAGAATATTCCTACTTCTAATCAAGAAGAAATTAAAGTTAAAATGAAAGAAATTGACGGAGAAGACGCCATTTATCTAATGGAAAACTCTGTTAAAAATTAGTGAGGGTTAAACTTACATGTCCTTATCAAGTCGACATCTTTTAGGATTACAGGGTGTTCCTAAAGAGGATATACAGCTAATATTAGATACAGCTGCAACTTTTAGAGAAATACTTGAAAGACCCATCAAACGTGTTCCTACCTTGCAAGGAAAAACGGTTGTAAATCTTTTCTATGAAAATTCTACACGCACCAGAATATCATTTGAGTTAGCTGAAAAAAGATTATCAGCCGATTCCGTGAATTTTTCTGTTGGGCAGAGCAGTGTGAGTAAAGGTGAAACATTGAAGGATACAATTAAAAACATCGAAGCGATGAAAGTTGATCTTGTTGTTGTGCGGCATGCAGCGGCTGGTGTTCCGAATTTTCTTTCAAGGATATGTAATTCCAATATTATTAACGCTGGCGACGGCATCCATGAACATCCAACTCAAGCTTTGCTCGATATGTATTCAATCAGAGAAAAATTTGGAAAGCTTGCAGGCTTAAAAGTCTGCATTGTGGGAGATGTTGCACACAGCAGAGTAGCAATGTCTAATATTTTTGGATTAAAAACTATCGGTGCACAAGTTTCAGTTTGTGGTCCTTCAACAATGATTCCAAAGTTCATTGAAGAATTGGGAGTTAATATCATCCACAATATTGATGAAGCAATTCAAGAAAATGATGTATTAAATGTGTTGAGGATTCAGCTTGAAAGAAAAGCACGAGAATATTTTCCATCAATACGAGAATACGCAAACTACTTTGGCATTACTCAAGAACGTTTAGAAAAAAATGGAAGGGATATTCTAATTCTTCACCCTGGTCCAATTAACAGAGGTGTTGAATTATCCTCCGAAGTTGCTGATGGACTAAATCAAATAATTTTAAAGCAAGTTACAAATGGTGTAGCAGTAAGAATGGCAGTCTTATATCTGCTCGGAACTCTTAATTAATTAGGTCAAAAATGAAAACACTTTTAATTAATTGCAGCATTATTCACCCTGAACAAAAGTTAAATGAAAAGAAAAAAGATATTTTGCTTGAAGATGGTGTTATCAAACAAATTGGAAATCTTTCATCTGGCATTTCAGCCGATAAAATAATTGATCTTAGAAATAACTATGTAGTACCAGGATTCTTTGATATGCATGTACACCTCCGGGAGCCGGGAAGAGAAGATGAAGAAACAGTAGTTACGGGATGCAATAGTGCCGCACATGGTGGATTTACAGGTGTTGCCTGTATGCCAAACACTGATCCGGCAATTGATTCAGCAGAGGTGGTTAAATTCATCAAAGAAAAAGCAGCAGATCATTTAGTTGATGTCTTTACAATTGCAGCAGCTACTGTGGGCAGAAAAGGTGAGGTCCTCTCGCCAATTGCAGAGTTATACGAAGCAGGTGTCGTAGGATTTTCTGATGACGGAACAACAATCAAAACGTCGAGCATTCTTAAAAGAGCGCTTGAATATTCTCAAATGTACAATCTCCCAATCATTGAGCATTGCGAAGATGAATCTCTCAGCGGCGGCGCAATGAATGAAAGCATCAATTCTACTCTGTTAGGACTTCCTCCGATTCCTTCAATTGCAGAAGATCTTATCGTTATGCGTGATATTATTTTGGCAGAATACACAAAAGGTAAGATTCATATTGCTCACATCAGCACAAAAAAAGCAGTTCAGTTGGTTCGCGAAGCAAAAGCAAAAGGAATTCATGTAACAGCAGAGGTTACTCCTCATCATTTCACATTAACGGATGATTCATTAAAAACTTATGATACCAATTATAAAATGAATCCGCCATTACGCACTCGAACGGACATTGATGAAATTATTTTGGGATTAAAAGATGGCACGATTGACTGCATCGCTTGCGATCATGCACCTCATTCTTTGGAAGAAAAAGAAGCTGAGTTTGAATATGCACCAAATGGAATAGTTGGATTAGAAACCTCAGTGGGATTATCACTGAGCGAACTCTTGCACAAGAAAATACTCTCTTTGGAACAGATAGTTGAAAAATTATCAATTAATCCAAGAAAAATTCTTGATCAACCAATTCCTCAATTTAAGGAAGGTGAAATGGCTAATTTTACTTTGCTTGATTTAAATGAAGTGTGGACAGTAGATATTAGCAAGTTCAAAAGTAAATCTAAAAATTCACCTTTTGATAAGCGGCTACTAACCGGTAAGTCCATTGGAGTCGTTAACAATAAGAAGATGCTGTTCGAGGGTAATTATTTTGATCTTCAATAGGTTCATAAATCATCATATCTAAAAAATATTTTTTAGTATACACCTCGTATATTTAATCATACATACAGGTTATTAATTCCTTTCCTAATCATCCACTGAAACACTTTTTCTTTGGCACTTCATTTGGCTTATAGGACTTGAGTCAAATTAAGGAGTCACTAAAATGAAAAAGACATTATTAACCGCAGCATTTATTTCTGTTATAATATCACTAAGCTCATGTGATATTCACGATCCTCTTTATTATATAGATAATCAACCACCAGCACCTCCAACCGGAATTGTAGTTTTTAACGGCGATAACCGGGTAGACATAAGTTGGCTGCAAAATTATGAAAATGATGTCGCTGGATATAATATCTACTACAGTCTAAGCTATAATGGAAAATATACGATGATAGGTTCTTCAAATAACAATTACTTTGTGGACTATGGGGCAAACAACGGTGTTACTTATTTTTATGCTGTTACTGCTTATGATTATAACGGCAACGAAAGTGATTTAAGCTATGATGCTGTATATTCAACCCCAAGACCTGAAGGATTTAACCAGACGATTTTTGATTTCAATAGATTTCCACAAAATGCCGGTTACTCGTTTTCGGAATATTTTGTTGTTCCGTATGATGATCAAGGTGCAGATGTTTTCTTTGAGAACTATAATGGAACATTCTACCTTGATGTTTGGGATGATACCGATATTCAAGATTTGGGATTTACTCAAGATATTTATGATATATCTTATGCTCCAACGACCGGCTGGTCAGATACTAAGGATGCACTTGTTGCAGTCGGACATACTTATGTGATCTGGACTTGGAATAATCATTTTGCCAAGATGAGAGTCAAATCTATTACGAATGATAGAATAGTTTTTGACTGGGCTTATCAACTTGTTGAAGGAAATACTCAGTTGAAGTCAAAAGCTAAAGGATCTTTACGAGGAGAATTGAAAAGAATGACCCGGAAATAGCTTTCTTCCTAGCTCTTTGAAAAGATGTTGACCGGGTCCATAGATTTCTAAGTGATTATTCATTAAATTTTGATTACAAATGTTGACGGTCTTAAATAAAATATTGTTTACTCTAATTTTTAGCTTCCTGATCTGGAGTGTATCTGCTCAGGAAGCTAAGTTTTTTAATAAGCTGGATTCGAGTCAGCGTCAAAACATAACTAAAAATGTTTTTGATGAAATTGAAATGGGAATTTCAACCGGTAAAACATCCTCCATTTCTCGTTTTTTAAGTGGGCAAACCTACCTAAGCTTTTCTAATGGTGTTAACGGATATTATAGTTCAAACCAGGCATATTACATTTTAGAAGATTATTTTAAGATTTACAGGGTGATCTCATTCAAGCTGCAGAGTATAAAAACTGAGGAAAATGTACCTTATGCAACAGGAATTTTTTATTTTGAGCATAGAGGAAAAAGAGGAGCTGCTCGCGTTTATATTTCCTTAAATAAAAGTGGAAACAATTGGAAAATTTCACAGCTCACAATTAATTAATGGTTAAAGCTTTTTTTGACAGATTTAAAGACGATAGAAAATATTTTACTATCGTCTTTTTTATTTTCATTCTTCTGATACTTTCGGGATTTGTCTCACCAATTCTTATTAATATTCAAAAAGAAAATTGGTCTAATGAATTGGCTGAAAATATTACCCGGATCGAGAGAAATACTTTAACTGAGTTCAATAAAATTGAGGATGAGCTTCTTAATATTTCACATTTAGTTAAAAATGATTTGAATGAAATACTCATCAATAATAACGTGTCTTACAGCGAACTTGTTAAAACGATTAATCAGGAAAGGTTCAACGACTATTCTCTTGAAATATTAGCACCTAACGGAAAGTTGATTGCATGGAATTCAATGATTGCAATTCCTCAAGAGGAAATATTTCCATTGGATTATCCGATTGGTGAAACTTACTTTTTTAATTCCGATTTGATTACTTATCTCACCATTACAGATACAATAATTTCCGAATCAGATGTTTTTTATCTGATATGCAGCTTACCTTTTGAAAAACATTACATCCTAAAAAATAACTATTACAAGGAAATAAATTTTTCAAAGCAGATTTCAGATAAAAATTCTGTTCAGGCGGAAATTGCATTTAATCCTTTTGAAGCAAAGACAAAGGATGGCAGAAAATATTCATTCGATCTGCTTAACAATAGAAACAACAAAATTGGACAAGTAACAATAACTAAACCGATTTTAGATGTTGCCATTAATAGGATAAATTATTCGATCGAAATAATTCAATCTGTTTTTGTTTTTCTTGCCATCACTTTTTTCGGGTTAGGATTAAGAAAAGAATTTGAGCAGCTCAAAAATTCTTTATACAAAATATTTTTACTGACGGTTTATATCTCAGCTTTTCGATACGTAATTTATCAAGTAGGGTTTCCGGCAAATATTGTGGATGGTTCTCTCTCCGATCCTTCGTTTTTTTCTTCTGCTTTTGCCGGTGGAATTGTCAGATCACCAATAGAATTTTTCATAACAGCGATTTTTTTCACTGTCCTTTGCGTCAAGATATTTCAGTACAGCATTGACTTTGTTTTTTCTCCGAAGTTTGAAAAGTATAAATCGTTAGTTAAATATTTTATAATTCCCCTCATTCCGTTATCTTTCATTTTCTTTTTAGGGTTACGCGGACTAAGCGCTTCGCTTCGGAGCGTTATATTCGATTCAACATTGAGGTATTTCCGTGAACCGGATATACTTTCCGATGTACCTACATTGATGATGAATTTTAATGTATTACTTCTTGGTTTTTCTGTTGTCTTAATTCTAAGTGTGCTTGTAATTTTTCTGCTTGCTAAACTGAATCCGTTAAGTAAGTATTCATCTAAAAAATATTTATTCTTACTCCTTCTATTTTTTCAAGGAGCAGGCGCAATTTTTGTTGTTTTACAAAAACAACCTTTAATCAATTATACTCTCAATATACTTTTCATAATGCTAATATTTACATTAGCGTATCATATTTACTTTAACCTTAAAAAATCTAAATATGTTTTTGTTTACTCAGCTTTGTGCGGATCAATTATTACAATTCTTCTGCTGAATTATTTTAATCTCGAATTAGAAAGAGAATCGCTTAAAACAACAGCAGTCGAAATCAATCGTCCTAATGACAATCTTTCCCGGTTTATGATTAGCGAAGTTCTACTGAATAGTTCGCGGGATGAAAAAGTAGTATCAGCATTTACCAATTTATCAACCAACTACTATACTGAAGCGTATATTCTATGGTGTCAGAGTTTACTTCAACGCGAGGCGATGAATTCATCCATTTCATTTATTGATAAAAGAGGGGACCTGCTTGGTCAATTTTGGACCGGCGATGAAAAAATTATTGAAGATATTAAACCAACTTTAAGTTTGATAAAAAATGATCCGGTAATATTTGAAACTAAAAATTTGAATCAGCCGGATAAAAAAACATTAACCGGAATAGCGCCTGTAAATGATCAAGATGAAAGAGTTGGTTACATCTCGGCATCAATTCTTTGGGATCCGGGTTTTCCCGGCTTTACCAGCACACCTGAATATTTACAATCTAAAGGAAGTGCGCTGAATTCAGTTTTAGACTTTTCACAGCTTAAAATATTTGAGTTCAGCGATTCGAAATTAATGAAGGTGTACGGCGATATTTATCCATCAAGAGATCAGATACTGCCAATTATTAACTCGGATTTTTCTACGAACGATGATATCTGGCTGACACTAAATCTAAATGAAGAAAAATATTTAACCTATGCGCTTAAGCATGAATCCGATGGCAAAGCAAATATAACTTCTGTATCCCTTCTAGAAAAAAAGTTTTCATGGAATCTTTTTAATTTTTTCAAGCTGTTTATTATTCAAATCATTTTTATTGTAATTCTCTTTGCTGTTCTTTTTATTTCAGACATAAAAAATTTTAGATATACTTTTCGTTTTCAGCTAACGATCGCTTTTCTTTTAATCTCTTTAATTCCTGTTGTGATTCTTGCCTTTTACAACCGTCAGCTCGTTGAAAAAAGAACTGATGAGGCAATTTTTATCGAACTTAAGGAAAGATCGAACTACATCGAAAATCATATCCGATCTAAACTTCTTGAAAAAAATAAAGTCAATTTGCCGGATATTTTTGAATCAACAGGTAAAGATTTAAGAATTTCATTTGCAGTTTTTGAAAACACTCTGCAAATTTTTAATTCTCAGGATCAGTATTACAAAGCCGGTATTTTTCCTGAGCGCATTAACCCTCAAGTTTACTATAATCTAAATTACCTCAGCTTTAGAGAATACAGCATCAAAGAAAATATTGAAAAGTATTCGTTCAATTCTTTTTACAAAAAGATCTCGATAGATGACAAGAATTATATTCTCGCTGTCAATGATGCGTTTAACAAAGTTAAGCTAACTTATTCAACAAGTGATTTGGATGTACTCCTTTTTGGAATTTATTTGTTTGCTGCGTTGATAATTATTTTGATAAGTACATTTCTGGCTAATAAAATATCATCGCCAATAAGGAGATTGACAAAAGCAACGATGTCTGTAGCTCAGGGTGATTTGAATATTTCGCTTGAGAACAAAGAAAAAGGTGAGCTAAAATATCTTCTTAACGGATTTAATTTGATGACAAATGAACTTAAGAAAAATCAATCGGAGCTTGCTGAATTGGAAAGGGAAGCAGCTTGGAAAGAAATGGCAAAACAAGTTGCTCATGAAATTAAAAATCCTCTTACTCCAATGAAGCTGTCAATCCAACAATTAAT
>DAIMIJ010000101.1:0-7871 GCA_036722835.1 Ignavibacteriaceae bacterium
GAGCGCAAGAGCAGCACTTGCTGAGCTGAAGGGACGAGCATCGATAATTCCAAATCAAAAAATGCTCATCAATACTTTGGTATTGCAGGAAGCAAAGGACAGCTCATCCATTGAAAATATATTTACAACCAATGATGATCTTTACAAAGCATTCTCTTCACCGCAGCCGACCATGAACCGATCCACAAAGGAAGTGCTGAAATACAGAGAAGCGTTGTGGGAAGCTTTTCAACAGATAATAAATCACAATTTATTTACTCATGATCTTGTTGTAAATATTTACAGGCAAATAAAAGATGCTGACGATGGATTTAGAATTAAGGATGTTCGAATTGGAAATGAGAATAGAACGGTATACACTCCTCCCGAACATGGAAAAATACTTAGCGATAAAATTGATAATTGGTTTGAATTTGCCAACTCAAAAAACGATTTAGATCCGTTAATTAACATGGCAATTCTTCATTACCAATTTGAATCTGTTCATCCATTTTTTGATGGCAATGGAAGAACCGGCAGAATCATTAACGTGCTGTACCTGGTTAATAAAGGACTGCTTGATTTACCGATTCTATATCTTTCTCAATTCATCAATGCGAGCAAAAGAAAGTATTATGATCTCTTTACAGAAGTAACTCAAAATTCAAATTGGGAGCCATGGATTCTCTATATGCTTGATGCAGTAGAGAATACATCTAACATTACATTAAAAAAGATCAACGATATTTTTTCTTTATTTAACGCAACAATTGAAAAAGTTAAATCGGAAGCACCAGAAATTTATTCTTACGAACTTGTTGAATTATTATTTCATCAGCCCTATTGTAAAATATCTTTTCTAACTGATTCGAACATTGCTTCAAGAAACACAGCGAGTAAATATCTTAACAGACTTGACGAGATTGGAATTCTTAAGAAGGAAAAAGTTGGGACCGAATTACTTTTCCTTAACACTAAGCTTTATAATTTACTAAAACAGTAATTGCACAGATTCATCCCAATATTGTGCAAGTCGAGATAACTACGCACAAACAACTGGCTCTTGGAATCTTGAACGCACACAATTTCTTATATTTTGTGCAGAAGAACGCTTAATTGCACAAGGAATGTACATACTTATTCTCTAATCAATAAAATATTGGAAAAATTGCGTAGAAGAAGTTTTCGTCCGAAAAGGCGAATAATTGTTAAAAACAGAGGTTAAACCTTTGCTTTTTTTAACTTGTCAAAAAAATAAACAATAAATCCTCGGTGTAACCTGAAGCTGCAAACAAACTTGACTCTGAATACTGGTGTCTTTTTGATAAGGGAATAAGGTTTATTATCCACGTGTTAGAATATTACTAAGGTTAAAGAAAATATAGATAAGGTTTTGCCATTGTCTCAATAGAACATTGATTACTCACTTACAAAAAGGATTTTAGACATGTAGAGGTAAAAGAGGGGAAAAAATATCTAAGCAATAAACCTTAGTAACTTTAGCAAGCATATAATTTATCAACCTTATTAGCTTATTATAAATCAGTAGAATCGTTTATAAAAAAATTGCTTTAACAAAAAACAGTTTATTCGTAACAGCACCCTGAAAATTTTATATAAAATATTATACCTTCTCATCTTTCTTTCAAACTTTGCTTTTGGGCAGGACGTTTCCATCAATGGTACTGTCCGCGATAGCACGGACAATGTTCCTTGTGCTGGTGCGAACGTAAAACTGACCAGAGTTTTTCCAGCACAGAATCCTCATTACACCACAACGAATAATAATGGTTACTTTGAATTTATTAAGATTGAACCCGGAAGATATTTACTTGAGATAACATTCATCGGTTATAATAAATATGTTGATACTTTACGTGCGGGTAGAAGAAATATAAATCTTGATAATATTTTGATGGTAAGAACTCCTGTGCAGCTTGAGCAGGTTGAAGTTATCGGGAATATAGTTCAAGCCGAACAGAAAGAAGATACGGTTCAATTTTTGGCTAAGGGATTTAAGACGAATAAAGATGCTACGGCAGAAGAGTTAATGACAAAAATTCCCGGAGTGCAAAGAGAAGAAGGAAAAATTAAAGCACAGGGCGAAGACGTAAAACAAATTCTTGTTGACGGCAAACCTTTCTTTGGAGAAGATCCTGACATCGCACTAAAAAATCTTCCCGCTGAAATTATTGAGAAGATTCAGATTTATGATAAGATGAGTGATCAAGCTCAATTTACTGGATTTGATGATGGGCAATCATCTAAGACAATCAACATAATCACACGACAGGATAGGCAGAGAGGTCAATTTGGGAAGCTTTATGCTGGATACGGTACCGATGACCGATATCTTTCAGGTGGTAATGTTAATCTTTTCAACCAGGAAAGAAGGATATCTTTAATTGGTTTAGTGAATAATGTTAATCGGCAAAATTTTTCTGCTCAAGATCTTTTGGGAATTACTGGAAGCAGAGGCGGAATGCAATTTAGATCGTCTGGTGGTCGTGGTTCATTTAGCGGCAGAGGCGGTGGTGGTTCGGAAAACTTCCTTGTCGGTGGTCAAGAAGGAAATACCAATACTTATTCATTGGGTTTAAGTTATTCTGATAGCTGGGGTAAAGATTTGAAGCTTAACGGCAGTTACTTTTTTAATTTAACTAATAATGTGAATGATCAAATTGTAAATCGAGAATATTTTGCTACTCCGGAGAATGCTCAATTTTATTCGGAAAATTCGAACTCAACAGCGAAAAATTTCAATCATAGAATAAACTTACGCCTTGAATATAATATTGATACTCTAAATTCGATTTTCCTTACACCCAAATTATATTTTCAAGATAATTCTTCCTTAAGCAAATTGTTTGGTTCTAACTATCTTAATTCTGATCTAAGCAGTTCCATTGATAATTCGAACAATGCAGACAATAAAGGTTATAATCTTTCCAACGAGCTTCTGTTCAGACACAAGTTTGATCTTCCGGGACGAACAGTTTCGCTAAATGTTACAACGGGGTTAAATAACAAGAACTCCAATCAGAATGTTTTTTCGATGAGTAAATACTTTGGAGTTGGACTCGCAAACGAAGATACCATTGATCAACAAACGAATCAGCCAACTAATGGTTATAATCTTTCATCAAACTTAGTTTATACAGAACCTGTCGGAACAGACGGCCAGATTCAAGCGAACTTTAATGCAAACTTTAGCAGAAGCAAAAGCGATAAAAGAACAAATTCTTTTAATTCTGTCACACTGCTTTATGATGATATTGATTCCTTGCTTTCCAATGAATATCAAAATGATTATGCAACATTACGTGAAGGATTGTCATATCGCCTTCGAACTGAAGAATTGAATTTTTCCGTGGGGTTATCATACCAGCAATCTTCATTAACAGGAGAGCAAGTATTTCCATTAGTAAGCACAATAAAAAAAGATTACACCAAGTTGCTTCCAAATGCAAGAATAATATATAGGTTTTCGGAGAGCAGTAATCTTAGATTTAATTACAATGCAAACATTAATCCGCCTTCAATTAGTCAGCTTCAAAACACGCCCGACAATACGAATTCCCTTTTTCTTAGAAGCGGTAATCCCGAACTGAATGAAGAATATAGTCATCGCTTATCAGCAAGATACTTAAGCACAAATATTCAAACCGGTTCGTCCTTTTTCGCAATGATATTTTTTAATTATACAAATAATCCAATTGGCAACATTACTCTGAATGCTTTGAGTGATACTTTGCTGCCATCTGGGATATTCCTTAGGAAGGGCTCACAGCTTACCTATCCCATTAATTTTGACTACTCATACTCATTAAGATCTTTTTTAAATACTGGTTTCCCTATTAGCCCGATCAGATGTAACTTTAATTTGAATACGTCGTTTAATTTCAGTTTAATGCCGGGACAAGTAAATGAAATTAAAAATTTTTCAAAATCCTATTCTATCACTCAAGGAGTTATGTTAAACAGCAACATCAGCGAGGAAGTTGATTTCAGATTTTCGTACACACCGATATATAATATCACCAGGAATGACAAACAAACCGAACTAAATAGAAATTATTTTGTTCACAATGCTTCAGCAGGGTTGTATTGGATGTTCTTCGAACGACTTTATGTTAGAAGTGATTTCACATATTATTTTAACCATGGCATTTCAAAGGATTTAAAGCGAGAGTATTATTTGTGGAGTGGTTCTATCGGTGTTAAACTATTCAGCGACAAAAGCGGGGAGTTAAAATTTGAAACGTTCGATATTCTTGATCAGAATAAAAGTCTGAATCGAACGATTACTGAAACTTATATTGAAGATAAAAACACAGTAGTGCTAAGAAGATATTTCATGCTTTCGTTCGTATATAATCTTCGAATGTTTGGCGGGTAAAGTAATTTACAAACCCAGTTTCTTCTGAAAGCAATTTCGTTCGTGATAAACTGGGTTTGTTTTGGGGTTAAGTTTTATAAACAAGTTAGTACATCTTTGAATAATCTGTTTTCATATCACTTGATCTAATAATCCAGTACGATTCCTTCTTTACTGTATAATCAATGTCCAAAAATTTTTTACCAACTATCTTTGCGATAAAGCCAACTGGTGTTAACACAAAATAAAATAATACGATAAGCAGCACCCTTGACATGATCCATCCAAGCGCAAAAGCCAGCCCCATCCAAACTTTATAAGCACTAGAAAGTGCATTTGGAAAGAGTAACCCAAAAGCAAATAGCAAAATCCCAATGAAAAGAAATATTATACCAACAAAACTCTGTGAGGAATAGTAAATCCAAAATCCCAAGAGAAAAAATATTCCGCCGACGAGTAATCCAAATTTCCTTAGAATCTTTTTGGATATTTCGAGCGACTTTAATTCATCTTTAACATCGTTAATCCAGCTCATACATTTGCCTCCAATTAATATCGTCATGAAACTTTGGCTGCTCGTCCTTATAAAGTATAAAATTTTCCAGTACAAGTACATCAAGCTCGGTTCGCATGAAACATTTATATGCATCGAGAGGGGATTGAACGATAGGTTCACCGCGAACGTTGAACGATGTATTTACTATTACCGGGCAACCCGTCTTCTCGTAGAATCTACTTATTAGTCCATGGTATCGTGAATTATCCAGCTTATTTACCGTCTGCAATCTTGCTGAATAATCAATATGTGTAATAGCCGGTACTTCAGATCGAATAACATTCAGTTGATCAATTCCCCAAAGATTTGTTTCTTCACTCGTCATCCTGCGCTGTTTTTCCTTTTTAACTTCCGCAACTAAAAGCATGTATGGACTCTCTCTATCAATCTCGAACCATTCGCCAGCTTTTTCTGCAAGTACAGATGGAGCAAATGGGCGGAACCCCTCTCTAAATTTTATTTTAAGATTCATTTTCTTTTGCATGCTTGGTGAGCGCGCATCACCAATAATTGTACGAGAACCCAGGGCACGCGGACCGAATTCCATTCTGCCCTGGAACCAACCAATTATTTTTTCTTTAATGATAAGATCACTGACAACATCAATTAATTCATCTGTTTCTAAGAATTGATAGGGAAGGGAGTGATGTGAAAGGAATTTCCGGATTTCATCATTTGAATATTGTGGACCAAGATACGATCCTTTTTGTAAATCTCTACCCTTCTTACTCGGCAGGGGATTATTTAAATGCTGATGATAAACAATATATGCTGCACCAATTGCTCCGCCCGCATCACCGGCTGCAGGTTGAATCCATATATCATCAAAAATATTTTCACGAAGTAATTTTCCGTTACCGACACAATTAAGAGCAACACCGCCGGCAAGACACAAATATTTTTCTCCTGTAATTCTCTTCACATGTCTTGCCATTCTAAGCATTATTTCTTCTGTTACATCTTGAACTGATCGCGCCAAATCCATTTCTCTTTGGGTAAGTTTAGTTTCGGGAACTCGCGGGTCACCGCCAAACAGTTCATTAAACTTTTTGTTTGTCATTGTTAAGCCGGCACAATAATCAAAATAATTCATGTTCATTTTAAATGAACCATCCTCTTTCAAATCGATTACGTGGTCATAAATTTTTTGTACGTACTTTGGTTTACCGTATGGAGCCAACCCCATCACTTTGTACTCGCCGGAGTTTACTTTAAAACCAATAAAGTATGTGAAAGCTGAGTACAACAACCCCAATGAATGAGGAAAGTGAAGTTCGCCTAAAATCTTAATTTCATTTTTATCACAAGAGCCATAAGAAGTTGTAGCCCATTCACCAACGCCATCCATTGTAAGATAAGCTGCGTGATTAAATGGAGAAGGATAAAAAGCTGATGCGGCGTGTGATTCATGATGTTCGGGAAACAAAATCTCACCCTCATAACCCAATTCTTTTTTGATCAGCTCCTTCATCCATATCTTCTTTTTTATCCATAGAGGAATTGCTTTCATAAAAGATTTTATTCCATGCGGAGCATAAGCAAGGTACGTTTCAAGGATTCTCTCAAACTTTATGAATGGTTTGTCATAAAAGGCACTATAGTCGAGTTGTTGGGCGGTGATTCCTGCTTCCTTCAAACAATATTTAATTGCATTTATAGGGAAATTCTGGTCATGCTTGATTCGAGTGAATCTTTCTTCTTGAGCGGCAGCTAAGATATAACCGTCTTTAATAATTGCTGCAGCAGAATCATGATAGAAAGCAGAAATTCCAAGGATGTACATAAGTTAAATCGGACAGTTATTCTTTATGAAAAATTATTTTGATAATTAATTGCTAAGATATAGCTGTAAAATGAGAATTGGAAGTTATTATTGAAAGGAATAAAAACAATAGGAGAGGTTATTTTCCGGCTAAAGAAGGGTAGCTTCTTCTTTTAGAAAAACTGTGACGGAGACATCTGGTGTTCCATAAATCGGTCTGAAAGGAAGCCCCATAAATCTAACAGCGGCAATAAATGCGCCATTAGAAATATATTTACCCGACCACTTCTCGACAAAGTGTTTTAGATAATAGCTGTTGTATGTTTGAACTTGAACAAATTTTTTAAATTGTTTATCAGTTGGATGGAATCTGTATTTCTCAATCCATTCACAACAAAACTTGAACTCATCATAGCGACCCTCAAGATTTTTTCTTTTCTCACGATAATCCTCCGGAACGGCTTCATAAATTAAACCGGCATCTGTTATTTTCTCTAATGAATTTAAGACATTTACGTAATCAATGTTTGTTGACATACTTAACCGAAAATAAAATTGTTATGATAAAATAAAAAATTGTTAGGTTTTTCGCTGTACTATTCAAAAAAGATGCCCTCTTACATATAGATAAAAGAAGGCATTTTTAGTAAAGATAAGTGCACCAATTTAAGAGCGTGACTATTTTAAATACTCACATGTTTTGTTGGTCTATCAATATCCTTGAAATTAATCCGATTCACATATGATAATAGATTCGTCTCTTAATTACCCTGATATAAGCCAATGGTATTTCCATCAAGGTCAGTTATTAATGCGTAATAACCCATAGCAGGAATGGTGGTTTTTCCTCTTAAAATATGCCCGCCGAGTTCAGTTACTTTTGAAAGGTAGTTGCTTACGTCATCAACCTTAATATGAAAAATAGTACAGTCACCCTTAACAATCTTCTCGGCCTTTCTTAGCCCAATCGTAAAACCTTTATGGGTATTAAATAGATAGTAGCCATTCCCAAATGGTTTGAATTCCCATCCGAATAGCTTACTATAAAAAGCGATGCTTTTCTCAAGACTCGTTGAAGGAATTTCAACATGAGCAATAAAATCTGAAGCCATAATTTATTCCCGAATTTTTATGTTGTGAGATAATTAATTTCTGTATGCAATTTATGTATGATTAATTGCAATATCAATTAATTT
>DAIMIJ010000102.1:0-3072 GCA_036722835.1 Ignavibacteriaceae bacterium
TCCGGGGTTTATTCCTAGAATGTAGATTCGTTTACGATCATCATTATAGAATTTTTGATAAAATGCATTAACTGTATTTTTAACCGCGTCATTTTCGTAAGGATTTAATACTTCTATTTTGGGAGGTAATTTAACTGGCGATTTTAAATTTGAGAAATAGTCAATTGCTTTACTGGAGAAGTATGACATTTGGTATCACTATAACATCATACAAACCTAATTTCTCATAGGAGAAAACTCCTTTGCAGAGAAATTAGGTTCGTAAACAGAAATTAAACTATCCTAATTGCCGCCCAAAATAAGCGGGAGACCGTCTTTGCCTGCACCGATCACAACTATCTTAGTATTATTTGAACTTGCTAACTTTTCCGTTGCCTCAATTCCTTTCCACCTCAATAATTGATCGCTAATTCCCTTTGAAACAATATCCTGAAAATCGGAAATACCTTTTGCTTCAATTCTCTTTCGCTCGGCTTCTTGAGTTTCTCTCTGAAGAATAAATTGCATTCTCTGACTTTCCTGCTCGGCTTTAAGTTTTTCTTCAATGGATTCTGTCAATCTTGCAGGCAATGTTAATTGGCGAAGGGGTGCGGCTTCAATTGTTATTCCCCTCGGCTTAACGAGATTGGATATTTCTTGTTCAATTTTTTTTGCAAGCTCTTCTCTCTCAGCAGTATACAAAGCTCTGGCGTCATAACTTGCAGTTACTCCCCTTACTACAGATCTAAATTGCGGTGCCAATATTTTTTCAACATAATCTTCACCAACGCTTTTATAAATCTTATTTGCATTTTCAAAACTCAGGCTGTATAAAAGACTTATTTCAAGATCAATGGTTAAACCTTCTTTTGAAGGGACAGTCATTACTTCTTTCATTTCCTGTGTACGTGCGTCAAACTTCACAACATTAGCCATTGGATTAACAAAGTTAACTCCTGGTAATAATGTTTGATCACTTACATTACCAAAAAAATCTATAACACCAACGTGTCCTGCGGGAATTATTGTCCAGCATTGCAACAAACCAATAAATGCTGCAACAACTAAAGCAACCAATGCTAATGATGACTCCTGTCTATTTGCTCTCTTCTTCGCATTAAAATAAACTATGCTTGCAGCAACAACAGCGAGTATAGCAATTATGAATAACATTTTTTACCTCTAACTTTCTTTTATAATTATTAATAAATGAGTAAACAGCACAAATTTAATTTCTAAACAGAAAAATATCTTTCTAAAGGATAAAACCTTGTCGGGCTTGTAGGACTTACTTTTTATATTCTTTTAAGAAACCTTTAAATTCGATTCTGTGAGACTCTTCCATTCCAAGAAGCCGTATACACAAATCTTGAGTCACGTAATCTTTCCCCTCACAAAGCTTTATTAATTTATTATACTGCTTTACGGCACCTTCTTCAGCTTGAATAACGCCTTCAATGACTGATACCACATCTGTAGTGTCTTTTAAAGTTTGTAAGTATTTCTGTTCTGCCTTAAGCTCCATTGAACCGGGAACACTTCCACCCAGCTCTTTAATCCGCTTGGCTAACAATTGAGCATGATTGATCTCTTCTAATATATCAATACTCAAAGACTTTTTTATTTCTTCTGCTCTAACTCCGTCAAGATTAACTGAATTGGAAATGTAGTTCATCACCGTTTCAATTTCCATCCAGTAACTTTTAACTAAATTGCTGATGATTTCCTTATTATCCTTCATGTTTTTACTCCTTTTTAGTTTATGATTTTTTTAATGATTTTTAATTTATTCGTTTTTGTTGATGAAAATGTCAAAGAATTTAAAATTTTATCACGAGCTATCTCCAATTTAGTTTTATTATCAGTGAACACTTCTGCAATAACATCGCCCCTGTTAATTTGGCTGCCAATCTTGGAATAAAAAATTATACCCGCTTTGGGGTCAATTTTATCTTCTTTTGTTCTTCTTCCGGCACCCAATTCCAAAGCAGCCATACCAATATCGTAATTATTTATGACAGATAAATACCCTTTCTTCGGAGAAAATATTTTTTTTGAAAATTTCGATTTAGGATATTTCTCGGGACTGTACAAAAACTTTACATTACCATTCTGGTGCTTTACTATTTCAATAAATTTTTCAAATGCTTTACCGTTCTTAATCAAGTCACGAGAAATTTCTTTTCCTTCTTCAATGGAACCGGCTTTGTTTCCTAAGTAGATCATCGCTCCTGCTAAGTTCAGACTTAGTTCCAGAAGATCTTCAACATTTTCACCTTGTAATATTTTTATTGATTCATAAACTTCAAACCAATTCCCAATATAATTGCCAAGCGGCTGGTTCATATCCGTGATGAAAGCAATAACTTTCTTATCAAAAGATTTTGCGGTACGAATCAAAGAATCTGCAAGCTTAACGGCATCTTTTTCTTCGGGCATGAAAGCGCCGCTTCCGGTTTTAACATCTAAAACAAGCCCGTCAATTCCTTCGGCAATTTTCTTGCTCATTATGCTTGCAGTAATAAGCGGAATTGATTCAACAGTTGCGGTAACATCGCGTAAAGCATAAATTAATTTATCGGCAGGAGCAATTTCTTTTGTCTGCCCGATTAAAACAGCCCCGCACTTTTGTAAAATATTTTTGAATTGAGATAAAGATAAATCAGTTCGAAACCCGGGGATAGACTCTAACTTATCCAATGTTCCGCCGGTATGCCCAAGCCCGCGCCCCGAAATCATTGGAACTTTGACACCTGCAGCAGCAGCAATTGGAGCAATAATCATTGAAGTTTTATCTCCAACTCCTCCAGTTGAATGCTTGTCAACCTTCAGTCCCCTTATTTTTTTCAGATCAACAATTTTTCCAGAGTTAATCATCGCATCAGTTAAAGCTGATTGTTCGGTTTCATCCATTCCTCTGAAATAAACCGCCATAAGAAACGCAGAAAATTGGTAGTCGGGAATTTTTTTCTTTAGGTAAGAAGAGATTAAAAATTGTATCTCGCTTTTTAACAGCGGTAAACCATTTCTTTTTTTGCGAATGAGTTCAACGGTATTCATGGTGTAAATTTAATCATTATTAAATTAAGTCGT
>DAIMIJ010000102.1:3172-7852 GCA_036722835.1 Ignavibacteriaceae bacterium
ATATTTGTTTGCCCTGTCATATTTGATTAATTTAAGCCCTCAAAATCTGCATTCAATCACTCTAAACGAAGAAAATGTTTTTTAATAAAAGAACGCATACATGCGGCGAGCTAAGGGAAAGTGATATCGGACAACCAGTTGTTCTTAACGGCTGGGTTGATACAAGAAGGGACCTTGGCGGATTAATTTTTATTGATCTGCGCGATCGTTATGGAATCACTCAAATTGTTTTTGAACCAAGCTTGAGTGAAGAAGCTCATAATCTTGCTAAGGATTTAAGAAGTGAATTTGTAATTTCCGTCGAGGGCGCTGTAAGAAGAAGACCGCCGGAAACAGATAACGCTGCATTGCCAACCGGCCATATTGATGTAATGGTGAAGAAGCTTGTTATTCTTAATGAAGCAAAGACAACTCCATTCCCGATAAGAGATAAGATTGATACCAGCGAAGATATTAGACTGAAATACAGATACCTCGATTTACGAAGACCATCTGTTCAAAAAAATCTTTTGCTTCGGCACAAGATGTATCAAATCGTCAGGAAATATTTTGATGAAAACAACTTTGTTGAAATTGAAACTCCTGTGCTGATGAAAAGTACACCTGAGGGAGCGAGGGATTATCTTGTCCCGAGTAGGATTCACAAAGGAAAATTTTATGCGCTTCCACAGTCACCGCAAACTTATAAGCAATTGCTGATGGTTTCAGGATTTGACCGCTACTTTCAAATCGTGAAATGTTATAGAGATGAAGACCTTCGTGCGGATAGACAGCCGGAGTTTACACAGATTGATGTTGAAATGTCTTTCGTGGATCAGGAAGATGTTTTCCAAACGGTTGAAGGTCTAATGAAGTTATTGTACAAGGAAATTTGGAATTTGGAACTGCAGCTTCCACTCCAAAGATTTACGTTTGATGAAGCAATGGAGAAATACGGCAGCGATAAACCTGATTTAAGATTTAATATTGAATTAACAACTCTTAACAAAGTATTTGCAAATACAACATTCAAAGTTTTCAAAGATCAAATTGATTCCGGTGGAATCACAACAGGACTTTTGGCGAATGAATGCGGAGATTATACTAGAAATCAGCTTGATGTGTTAACGGATTATGTTAAGAAGCTCGGAGCCGGTGGTTTAATTTGGATGAGAGTGAAGGAGGGCGGTGAACTTGAAGCTCCAATTGCAAAATTTTTAACCGAGGAAGAAAAGAAAAATCTCATCACTGGCATAAATGCAAAACCGGGAGATTTAATTTTTATTCTTACCGGAAGAAGAATCAAAACACTAAACATAATGGGTCAGCTAAGATTAGAAATGGCAAGGCGGCTTGATTTAATTAAAACTGATTCACCGCCTAAGTTGCTTTGGGTTACGGACTTTCCATTATTCGAGTGGGATGAAGAAACAAAACGTTTTTATGCAATGCATCATCCGTTTACTTCACCAAGAATCGAAGATGTTAAGCTTATGGATTCACATCCGGAAAAAGTTAAGGCGCGAGCTTATGATCTTGTGCTCAATGGAAATGAAATTGCCGGTGGAAGTATCAGAATTCATAATGCATCATTACAGGCAAAGATGTTTAAAGCATTGGGTATCGGTCACGAAGAAGCTGAACATAAGTTTGGTTTTTTAATGAAAGCTTTCAAGTATGGGGCACCTCCGCATGGCGGAATTGCTTTTGGATTTGATAGAATGGCAATGATTTTTACAGGAGAAAGTTCCATAAGAGAAGTAATTGCTTTCCCTAAAACAGCAAGTGCTATATCGCTTATGGATGATTCGCCTTCAAATGTAAGCGAAGAACAGTTAAGAGAATTGCATATTAAGATAAGATAGCATTTTAGTTTATTTAAAGAGAATATCTAGAAACTCCAAATCGCAAAAAGCAAATCTCAAATAATTTCCAATAACCAAAATTCATATGACCAAAACAAAACCTATTCCCAGGGTGTGTTTTTTATAAATTAAATTTTTTGAATTTGGAATTTATTTGTCATTTGATGCTTATTGTTTGAGATTTTAAAGATGCCCATAATGTGTTTTTTAAAGAGTTTTATTGTACTCATCAATTAAATAATCGTACTTACCAACATTAAAATTCCAAATCTCTTTAAGGCGATTCAAATCCCACAAACCGCCCTTTGTTATTATAGATAGTTTCTCATAATATTTTGCTAAACTTGGATTGATAATTTTATTCTTACCAGTCTGCAAAGTTTCCAAATAACCTTCAGGAATCTTTCGGGCAAAATGTCCGATTCTCCAAAACTTCTCATTCTTTGGTTTATCATGACCTATCAACCAATATTCGGTTGATGGAATTCTGGCAAGCAGCGGTTCAGTTAATGCATATTGATCTAGAATGTGAACATTACTTCCGGCATAAAAGCCGAACATCCCAACGGTAGCTTTTACCACAAAATTATTTTTTGTTTCTTTGATCGTTAAAGCGTGCTTAACCCATGGGTGCCGTTCAATTTTTCTTTGGAATAAATTATTTAACAAGCCGGAGTTCTCGTAATACCAAAATCGTTCATCGGTAATGCCTTCATTCAGTCCACTTATAATTGGACCAAATCTGAAGGCATGAATTATTTTTGGACCCAAGCTGTATTGAGGAGTGCTAAGTAAATTTGGTCGCGGTGAAAGAAATCCCAATCCAATGATTACAATTGCAGAAACTATTGCCGTCTTAATAGATTTAATTTCAGTTCTTGCCAATATAATCACGGCACAAAGCAGGGGAGCGGAAAGAAATCTGCCGCTCATAAAATCACCACCAATATTTACAATATAGATTATATATAAACCAGTCCCGACTGCTAATGGTATCAGTTCACTCTTTCTTTTTAATAATGCTGCTAAAATTCCAGCAAGCAATACAAAAAATGTGAGTGGATCTAAATAAAGAGAATCTAGCAGATAGTAAAGTCCTTGCTTAATCAAATCAGATTGATTGATACCCGTGTTTAGTTTTGCATAAGCGGTATTTGGGAAGAAAAATCCATAGTAAAAAAGAGAAAACATTTCCCATGCAAACAATGGAAGAAAGCTTGCCAGAATAATCAAGAGACCTTTAAGTCTTTTCTTTTCTTTGAAGTAAATGAAAACTAAAGCTGGTAATAAGATAATCAAACTATCTAATCTGTTTAGAGCTGCAAGGGAAGAAAGAAATGAAAGCACAAATAATTTCTTTTTTCCATCCGCTTGGTTGAAATAAACCATAAAGAATAGGACGATTAGCAAATGTGTGAGTGGGTTTTCTAATCCCGAAGTTGAATAATCAACAAATGCTTTTGAGAAAATTAGAATCAAACCGACAAGGATCGCATTTTCGGTGGAAGCGGATAATTTCCTAATTAAGATATAAAATGCAAGAAAGGAAATAATTATGGAAAGAAAAACTGATGTAAAATAAACTTCCTTTGTAATAAATTGAAAAGCTGCTAGGGTGAACATCCAAAGGGGATGAGTAAAAGCTTGAACTCTTTCCCCGATATTCCATGTTAAACCATAACCATTTATAAAATTATCAATGGTTCTGAAAGTAATGTAAGCATCATCGGATAACCATGCAGTTATAAAGACTATAATCAGATATGAGAATATTAACGGAACGTGTATCCATTTAATTTGAAGATATTTTTGTTCAGTTAACATCACAGATAATACTCATTTTAAAATTTATTAAAACAATAATAAAGCCAGTAGATTTGCTTTGTAAAGAATAATCGGCGATTGTTCCAACTTAAAATAAACTGTTTAGAAGAAAAATTACCAGCCAGTGGCTTATATTAAATTATTCTCATAAAATTTTGCATGTACATTTTACATCCAGTATTTAATAACATATCAAATATCATCAGCTACATTTTTACTTAATTAAAGGTTGAAATCGTAAAATTTACTTTGAAAAAAATAGTTTATAAGTAAAACTTTCCGAGATTCCATCCCATGTAAACCTTACACCCTCATCACAAAAGTAGTATTCGGTAAATATGAACCCCCTCGAATATATTACTTGTAAAAGTTTCAAATGTTTGGTTCTTCAATAAAAATCCTTCAATCATAATTAAAATCACAATTTTTTCTGGTGGCACATTATTTTCTAAACGCTTTACGAACATTTTTAGAAATAATAACAGAATGAAACTTGGGTCAGCAACAATTATTGTTAATAGTACTAGGATTAGTAGTCATTGCAATTGCTGTGGTTATAGGAATAAGTTTGTTCAGAGCCCATGCGATTTCTTCAAAAAGAGATATACTGACAAATGAAACTATTGATATGGCAGCACAAGCAATTAGCTATTACAAAAGAACAAGAGAATTTGGCGGCGGCGGAAAATCGTTTATCGGCTGGCAAATTCCACCCCAGTTACAAAACACAATCAATGGCTCATATGTAATTGATCAAATTAATAAAGATGAAGTGGTGATAATTGCTACAGGAACTGAAGTAGTAACAGGGAATGATTCGATACAGGTTAAAACGACTGTCGTCCCCGACAATTATCAAATAGAAGTAATTCATTAAGAGTTAAAAATAAAATGGATAAAGTTTAAATCCATCTTATAACTAACAAACAACAAACAAACATAGGAGATCTAAAATGGGTCAACAGCAGCTTCTTTTAATCGTGCTCGGCGTTATCGTAGTAGGTATCGCAGT
>DAIMIJ010000103.1:0-2357 GCA_036722835.1 Ignavibacteriaceae bacterium
ATGATAATCTCAATCATTTTTTTTCTCCATCTAATATTTTCTCTTGTCATCTTTACAATTAAATGGCAGGAAGATAAATTATCTACTGCTTTTTTGAATATCGGATTGATAGCAGTCTTATTTGCGGTTGGCTGGTCAATAGCGGGCATTGTTGCAAAAGCAGTAATGGAACCGAAGGGATTTGGAATTCATTTTGACAGAGATACTTTTGCTCTGACTCTACTTACAATTGGTGAATATTTTTTCTACCGGCTTTACTACAAACCTATCCAAACTATTGAAGGCGATAAGGGAAAACAATAACAGCAGTTTGTTCCATCTGCTTGTAAGAAGATGACAATGGTTCGAATCTCCATTGTCTAAGTGAGTTTAATGCAGCATTCTCAAGTTTAGTATCAGCTTTGGTGAGCAATCGAGTTGAACCGACAGAACCATCGGGTTTAATTGTGAACATAATTTTAATGTCAATTTCTTTGTAAACGCCTGCAGGATATTTCGGAAGTGGATAACTCCAGATTTGCCGTTTACCTTTCCCGCCCCAATCAATATCAAAACCAAAACTCCCCTCGCCTTTCAATTGATTGCCTTGTGCTTCTGTCGAAACATTAGAGTTGGGATTTTGTTTACTCTTAGAATTGCTTACCGATTCTACTTCCTTACTCTTATCTGCAGGCTTGATTACGTTTTCTTCTTCCGTATTTTTTGCTTTAGGAAGTTCGACTTCTTTTACATCTTCACTTTTGTCTAAAGTCTGATTTTTTTCTTGCGGACTTGATAGCTGTTCAACTTCTTCAATTTGATTTCCCTGAGCACCAGACGAACCGATAGCTCCCGAACGGCCGAAAGATAATTCTACATATTCACGAGGCGGGTAATCAAGAGTTATAGTTATCAACAGAAAAATTAATAGCAATAAAGCATGGAAAATAAATGAAACAGAGAAGGACATATTTCTGATTGCATTATATGTCATGTTAATTTCCTTAAAGTTTTTCTCTTTCTGTTTCGATAGTAAATTTATCAATATCAACTGATTTAGCCGCATCAATGACTTTAATTACCATATCGATAGCTACAGTTTTATCTGCTCTGATTATAAGATTATCTTCCAACTTTCCGAGCTTAATTGATTCAAGCTTTCCGGGAAGGTCATTAATTCCAATTTCTTCATCGCCAACAAATATTCCTCCACCCGTAGTTAAAGTAACTATCAGTCTTGAAGGAATTGACTGTTCATTTGTTTTTGAACCCGGAAGCTTAACCTTAACACCGGTTTGCATTACAAATTGTGAGGTAAGCAAGAAAAATACCAGCAGCAGCATCACAATGTCTGTTAATGATGAATAAGCAAAAATACTTAACGGTTCACTCGATGTTTTAAATTTCATTTTTCAATCCTAAAGATCTATTTCAAGTTCTTCATCAAGTTCTGTTTGCGCTGTTGATGTATCCTGAACAACATCAACAACGTCATTCGCGACCATTTCAATTTCACCGACTAATTTTTTAACTGCGCTGACAAAATAATTATAAAGCGCAAGAGCAGGAATTCCTACGATCAAACCAAATGCAGTTGTTATCAATGCTTCCCAAATACCGCCGGCAAGATCACTTGGATTTGCAGAACCTTGCAAATCTTCAATTCGCATAAAAGCCGAGATCATTCCGGTTACTGTACCGAGGAATCCTAACAGTGGAGCAATACCGGAAATTGTTGCAAGTATGGGCAATCCTTTTTCTAATTTACTGACTTCTTGACTGCCTGCATTTTCAATTGATTCTTTAACTCGTTCATGTCCGAGTCTGTATTTCTTTAATCCTTTTCGAACAACATTTGCAATCGGTGACTTTTCCTCCATGCAATGACTTACAGCACCGGAAATATCTTTCTTCTTAATAAATCCTCGGATTCTAACCATAAATGCCGGCACATTTATACGCGCTTTTCGTATAACAATATAACGATCAATAACCACTGCTAATCCAATAATTGAACATAGAAGTATCGGCCACATTAAAATGCCGCCTTTGAGAAAGATTGAAAATAAATTCATAATAACACTATTCCTTTATTTATTCTTATTTAAAAAATTATTTGCTTCATCAATTGAGCTGAAACCGCCAACCATAAGTCTGCGATATTTTCCAAGTTCACTTGAATATTCCTCGATTAACTCTGCGCGAAAACCATTTTCAATATATTTATTTAGTTCACTTTCTGCTTTTGATTTTGATTTCCATGAAGAAACTTGAACTAAATATTCTGAACCTCTTTGGTAAATGTTTTGATGAGCTTTAACTAATTGAATATCGGAAGTTGGAACCAATTCGGTATTACTTACAGCATCAGTTGGCAA
>DAIMIJ010000103.1:2457-6682 GCA_036722835.1 Ignavibacteriaceae bacterium
TTCTTTTTCATTTTGTAAATCAGTATCATCTTGAATTGCAAGATCATCAAAAACCCATTTTGCTTCGTGTTCATTTTCACTATTAGTTTCTTCCAACGATGAAATTTTGTCCGGTTCTACTAATTTAAAATCATCAAAGGTACTTATGACTTTTGTCTCATCACTAATAATTGGCGAGTTAGGTCCCGGTTCAAACTCGGGATTGTCAGTTATGATAACCGGCTCATTCTGTGCTGCGGTATCAAATAAAATTTCTTCCTCATCGCTCGGTAAAATGAATTCTTGATCATTGATATCTGTACTTTTGTGAATCATGCCCTCAGAAAATAATTTTTCCACTTTAGATTCTATCAAACTAATCATTTCATTATTTGAAGAAGGAAGAACAAATTCATTCTCAGCAATCTTCTCTAAACTGATTAAAGGTTTTCCAAAACTTAGATTTAAATACGAATCAATATGCGGAAACTCTCTACTTGATTCACTCGGTAAAAAGAACAGCAGGAAATTTTTGTTTTGTGCTGTTACTTTTTCTTCAGAATATAGAATGATTTTTTGATATTCATCGTTTTCTGAATTAACCGGCTTAACCTTTTTATATGTAAAATATCCTAGAGCTTCAATCTCGACTTCATCACCTAATTCAAGTTTTTGTGAAATGAGTTTTGCAAAAATCTCAAGACTTAATCTTCCCTCCGATTCTGAAATTCCTAATCTCCGGGTAAACTTTTGTAATAGTTCTTTATGGTTAATCATTTCTTATTCAATTATTTTTTCTACCATCTATAAATTAAACCGAATAATAAATCGAGGGGCATTTCCTGGTATCCAGACCAACGATAATTTTTTCTGTTAAATAAATTATTTAGATCAAAAGTCAAATTAAAGTCAGACGCAATCTTATAAATGAATTTTGCTTGCAAATTTACAAAAGGATTTACAGAGTTGTTGTTTGAAATATCGGAGTATTGTTTAGATAAATAATTTAGTGTCAGTTCAGAATTTAATCCAAAATCAAAATTGTAACCGTAGGACAAATACGAATTTAAAGCTGGATGATAGGGTAAAATTTTTCCATCGCTTGTTTTTGTTTGATTCAGCTCAATGCTTCCGTAAAAATATCCATAAGGTCCGAGATGAAAAAGCAGATTAGCATATCCTGTATAACTTTTTGAAGTAGCTTCGACAACATTAAATCTCCCTTTAAGCGCTGCGCTTTCAAAATACGGAAGCGTTGGGGACGAAAAATATTTCAGCCCACCATTGATTTCATAAAATTTATCATAATCATATTTTGCAGAAACTTCAAATGAATTTTTCTTTTCATAAACAAGGTTAACAAAATTATGAATGTAAAAATACGGATTCATGTCTAAGAAATATCCATTCCCTAAAAAAACAGCATGAGGTGAATACTCAGCAAAGATTGAAAGCCGTTCATTAATTTTTGAGCCGAGAAATAAATAAGGATAAACTTCATCCTGATCATTAAAATTAGAATAGTTTAAACCGATTGATGCTTTTAGATTATCTTGATATGAATAACCTATAAATGGTCGTACTGCGAAGAAGTCCTTTGTGCTTTCCTTAACGACGTCGTTTTTTAAGAATTGAGCTTTGTATGACGAATTTACTCCGAAACTAAAATCAGCAATGTTTGCTCTGAAGATCGCCCTAATGTTTAAGAGGTTTTCAGAATAAATATCATCCTGAAGAGAATGAATGTCATCGGAAAAATTTAGCACATAATTGAATTTCTCTTCCAATAAATTTTCAATATTTAATGCAACATTGCCTTTATTTAAATTTCTCTTGATGAACGGATCATCTGCGGCAAAAAGCTGATACGATGTTCTTCCATAGTCTCCATGAAATTGAAACTTAGTTCCGTTGAGCAGCATTGATTCATTTTCTAATTGATAAAAAACATTTACCCCGCCATTGATATAATATTGCTCACTGTTATCAACAAATGCTCTGCTATTTTTTCCGCTCGCTGTAATTTGGAAGATCCCATTCTCAAATGGGCTTGATAAAGAAAAATTCATTTTGGGTAAAGTGTAAATACCCGCACCGGCTTCTAATTTTCCCGTGAAATAATTTAATGAATCCGTCAAGCTGAATTGATTTCTGATCGGGTCGGACAATTCACTTAATGCCAAATCTTCAGTTGAATAACCTGGTTTAAGAAATTGTTCATTTAAAATTGGAATGACATCCGGATCAATTTTCTTTCCTTTTTGAAGAGTGACAACATCATTTCCGGTAATAACAAAATCAGGCAGTTCGACATTCGGGTTTTTTCCTTTATCATCTTGACCGAACACTATGGAAGTCAATGCGAACATGAAAATAAATATTAAAAAGTTTTTCATTCTATTTCTCTCAATTTCTTTTGTGCCGTTTTGCCGATTTCATCACCGCGATGCTTAGAAATTACATCTCGATAAAATTGTCTTGCCTTTTCAAAATCTTTTAGCTTTGAATAACAATCACCCAGCATTAGAGTTGAGCGTGAGAGCCATTCATCATAATATGAATAGACTGTTCTAACTCTCACAAATGCAGAGATTGCCTCACTTGTTTTTCCCTGTTCGAATAAAGACATTCCCACATAATATTGAGCTTTAGCACCAAGTTCATCGGTCCGAGACTCAGCTAAGCTTCTAAAATAAACTATAGCATTTTCATATCTTTTAGCGGAATACTCAATCAATCCAATTTCATATTTTGATCTATCTGCAAACACAGTCTCTCGATAATACTGAACTATTTCATCGAACACCTGATAGGCATTACTAATATCACCGCTGTTTGCATAAGTTGTTGCCCGCATAAAAAGAATCTCGGCAATTTGTGGTGAGTTCGATAGCTTTTCACTTCCCTTTTCATAAATGTTTAAAGCCAAATCATATTTTTTTTGCTGATTATAAATGTTTCCCATTTCAATCACTGATGATGCGGCTAAATCGCTGCCGGAATAAGATTCAAGAACTTTATTGAAGTTAAATATTGCCTCATCAAACTGATTCAGATTCTGTGCGGATTTGCCAATATAATAATATGCATCTGCAATTAACTCACTCTTAGGATAGCTTGATGTAAATTCCTTATAGCTCATCTTCGCTTTTTCATAAGAACCTTGACTGTAATATATCTCGCCCTTCTTAAAAAATATTTGATCTGAAAAACTTAGCCCGGGATTTTTAATGATGAACTCATCAATCAATTTAATTGCTTTTTCGTCCTGGTTCTGAGCCACATAACAATATTGAATTCCATTTACCGCATCAAAAACATAATTTGAGGACGGATACTGATTGATAACTTTTTGGTAATTGACTATCGCCGAGTCATATTTATTAAGATTGAAGAAAGCATCGCCAATGGAATAGTAAACAATCGGATTTAGAGAAGAGTTGGGATATTTATTTAGAAGAACACGGTAGCTGTTAATTGCATCAATGTAACTATTCTTTTGAAAGAAGATCCAGCCAACAATGTACAATGATTTATCAGCGTACTCGGATTCGGGAAAAGTACTTTGCAAAATTCTAAACTCGCTGATTGCCTCGGAGGTGTTTCCACCTTTGTAGAGTGCTTGAGCATATTGATAATGAACATAAGGATCTCTGGCTTTTTCTTCATTCGATAAAAATATTTCTTTGTAAATCTTTCCGGCAGAAACATAATTTTTATTTCCGTAGTAGCTGTCTGCAAGTCTTAAGCGAGCATCAACATTTCTTTTATCGTCTGAATTTTTCTTTAAGAAATCAGAGAAAGATAATATCGCATTTTCATAATCTTTAAGATTGAAATAAGAATATCCTTTTCCATACTGACTTAAACCGCTTAATCCCCTATCGTCTTTTTCAATTTTACCAAAACGTTTTAATGCTTCGCCGAAATTCCCTTTTGCGAAATAACTTTCTGCTAAATAAAAATTCATCTTATTGTGATTGAAGTTCGGATCTTTTGTCTCAAGATCAATTAAGTTTCTAATCGTTTCGTTATACTGTTTTAAATGAAATGAACTTATCCCCAAACCTAATAAAGCGTTAGAATGAATATCGGAGAGTGTATCAGCAATGCTGAGTGTCGTCTTAAAATTTTCTTTTGCTGCAGAGTAATTTCGATTATTCAAATTCATTTCACCGAGCAATAAATATGCTTTCGATTTAATGATGGCATTATCAGAGTCAACCGATTCTAGAAGATATTTTTC
>DAIMIJ010000103.1:6782-7847 GCA_036722835.1 Ignavibacteriaceae bacterium
GCTTTTTGATATTCGCCTTTTCTTTCATGTACATTCGCTAATGTGTAGATTGAATAATCAATGTATTTGTTGCCTTTTCTTTTTGCGACTGCATCTTCTAAAAATTTTATGGCATCATCAATACTTTTTTCTTCAACATAAGATTCACCAATCCAATACAAAGACGGTCCGAAGTACTGGCTTGATGGATAATCATTGATTAAAATATTTAATCTATCTCTCGACTGATCAAACTTTTTAATATCGTAATAAATCAATCCCAATTTATAAAGGGCAGCATCTCTGAAAGTTGACCATTTATAATTATTAACCAGAAATTCGAATCTTTCTTTTGCCGCATGTCCTTCACCTAAATTCAAAAGTGATTCACCGGAATAATATTTTGCAGTAGAGAACATTTCATCAATTTCATTGTACTCCCTGAAGAAACTCTCAAAGTAATTATTCGCTTCTACATAATCTTTATTCTCAAATGCCTTCATTCCAAGGTTAAATTTCTCAGCCACAGATTGCGGGAGTATCTGAGAAGAAAGAAATATCATTAGGATGGAAAATAAGGTTGCTTTAGTCATAAAATTGAACTCGCTAATGCAAAAGAAATAAATCCGCCAAACAAGCTTGCAGCAAAGTTGACTGCATCATTGTTTAACCACCTATATCCTTTTATGTGAACAGAATTTTTTCCGCAATGAGATTTACTTTCGATTTTCTTATTGCAAACGGTACAATTAAATTTTCCTTGCAAAGTTGAACCCAAAACACTATCAAAAGTGCTTCCTAAGAAACCAGACAAAAATATTATCAAAATGATTTCACTTATATTATTTAACCATGGTGTTACTGAAACTGAGATTGACATCGCACCTAAAGCTGCACCCATAAAACCGATTAACGAAACTCCGCCGGAAATTCCTTGTTCAACTTGATGAAAATTAATAATGTTAAAAGTTTTTGTGTTAAACATTGTTCCTATTTCGGTTGCCCACGTATCCGAACAAACTGCAGCTATTGCTGAGACGTAAGCAATATAAAAAAGTTCCGAACCATGTAACTGATTAATCAATA
>DAIMIJ010000104.1:0-7793 GCA_036722835.1 Ignavibacteriaceae bacterium
AAATAATCTAAAAGATTGTAGGGGCGTGAACCAGGAGTTCGTCCATCCATGTGCCGAGAATAATTTTCAATTCCAGAGCAGTACCCAATTTCTTTCATCATCTCGATGTCAAATCGAGTTCTCTGTTCAATGCGTTGGGCTTCAAGATATTTTTCCTGAGATCGAAAATATTCTAACCTATCCTTAAGTTCTAATTCTATATTATGAATTGCTTTTTGAATTTGATCTCGATTAGAAACGAAGTATTTGGCTGGATAAACTGCAGAAGAATCTACTTCTTTAATTATGTGCCCGGTAGCAGAATCAATAATGGATAATTTTTCAATGTCATCATCCCAAAATTCAATTCTTAATGCCTCTTCATTTTGATAAGCGGGAATAATTTCAATAACGTCTCCTCTTGCTCTAAAAGTGCCGCGTGTAAATTCCACATCATTTCTTACATAATGAATATCGATTAAGTTACGCAGCAATTTTTTTCTGGCAATCTTCTCGCCCTTTTTCAGAAACAAAATTTGATTTGCATATTCCTGCGGGGCACCTATTCCATAAATACAGCTTACACTTGCAACTACAATTACATCTCTACGTCCCTCGATAAGTGAGGTTGTTGCCTTTAATCTTAGCCGATCAATTTCTTCATTTATTGAGAAATCTTTCTCGATATATAAATCACTTCTAACAACATAAGCTTCGGGCTGGTAGTAATCGTAGTAGCTTATAAAAAACTCAACGGCATTATTTGGGAAAAATCCTTTAAACTCGGAATAAAGCTGTGCGGCTAATGTTTTATTGTGTGAAATGATAAGAGTTGGTTTGTTGACAGCTTGGATGATGTTTGAAATAGTAAAAGTTTTTCCGCTGCCCGTAACACCAAGCAGTGTTTGATATTTTTCACCACGCTCTAAGCCATCAACTAATTGCTTAATTGCCTGTGGTTGATCTCCCGCGGGTTCATAATTAGATACAAGCTGAAACTTGTTCATAAATAATTATTCAATCACAACTTCGTGAGCATGAAACCCGCCCTGACTAAGATGTCCCTTTAAAGTAATTACATTGGCAGTTTCAATTCCTTGTGGTAAATTCAACTCGCCTGTCACCATCATTTCTTTTCCATTCTTATCAACAACATAAAAAATTACTGCGCTACCCTGCTGATTTATTTCTTTGTCCTTTAGCAGCTCAACTGTGATGGGTTTAACAGCGTTGTTATTGGGATCGAAATCAGAGAATGAACCCAATCCCTTATTTGAAGAAAAATAAATTTTGTAGATGAGGAAAGCGACAATAATTAATAGAGCCGGTAAAATGAGTTTTTGCAAATACTTCATGGCTTATTCATATTTTTGTTATAGAGAAATTTAATTTAGTAATTTTCATTTAATATATTCAACATTATTAATCATAAATATTATCAGTAAAATATGATAAACAACAAAGCATTAATCATACTGAGTGGAATATCGGGTTTTTTGGCTGTTTCATTAGGTGCGTTTGGAACGCATATTCTAAAAGCCAAAATTTCTGTAGATCAATTAAGTGTTTTCCAAACAGGAGTACTGTATCATTTAATTCATTCCGTTGTTTTTACAGTTATTGCTTTTATGAATGACAAAAGATTTTACAAGTCGGCAATATTTTTTATTGCCGGGATAATTTTATTTTCATTCTCACTGTATCTTTATTCAGTTACACAAGTAAAAGTTTTTACAATAATAACACCTTTTGGTGGAGTAAGTTTCTTGATAGGATGGTTGATGGTAATTATTGAAGGCATGAAAGTCAAAAGGTAACATTACACTGTATATAAACTTTCGGTAATCAAACTAATTGCCTTACCAACCGACAAACCCAGTTTCTTCGAGCTTTATAATTGGTTCGTGAGAAACTGGGTTTGTGTGCAGCGTATTTTATTTTACTACTCTTAGTTTAAAATACACTTCCTCAGGGGAGAAAATTCCGGCAAAAAACCTTTCGTAGATCACGGGTTCAAGATTCACGATAAAATCCATCCACTTCAAAACTGCAAAATGTGAAGTGATAAATCTCTTTTCTAAAATCTCAAACTTTGCAACGCTTTCATAGTTTGTTCTGTGATCAAGCTTCCATTTTTCATAAAATTTCAGCTTTCTGTCACCGATATATTCGTAGTTATCAAAGGTTCGGATTGAAAATGGAATTTTATGATCCGGTTCGCCAAAATATTTTGTATTTAGGAAGAATGGAGCGTAAACGATTATAGTGCAATTAGGTTTGGCGATTCGGTAAAGCTCAATTACCGTTTTGTTGAAATTATCAAGATGTTCCAATACGTGAGAAGCATATATCTCCTCAAAAGTGTTATCCTCGAATGGATAAGGAAATGTATTTATGTCATGAATTTTATTCCCACCATAGTCCACAATATCAAGATTAATGTAATCAGGTTTGATATCTTTACCACATCCCAAGTTTAATTTCATGCTCTCCTTTAGAATAATTAATTAAGCTATTATAATTTAACAATTTAGTTGATTTAATGTTCATTTGGAATAAAAAATCCCGCCGAGGCGGGACTAATTGGTAGTTTTTCACTTAAACTATTAGTTGAGAGTAATCACCGGAAAGTTGGTTCCTTTCAGTGTAACTTGTTCAATATTTAGCTTTGCAACGCCCCTTTCTATTATGTCCAACTCATTGGCAGCGGCTTTAGAAAGATCAAGTTCCCTGCCTCTAATGTAAGGTCCTCTATCGTTAATTCTAACAATAATGGATTTTTCATTATTTGGGTTTGTCAATCTTAAAAGTGTTCCAAATCTAAATTTCTTATGTGCAGCCGTAAACGCTAACTGGTCAAAAATCTCGCCATTTGCGGTTTTTCTTCCATGAAACCGAGGACCATACCATGATGCAATCATTTTGCCTCGGTCTACATATTCAAGAAGGTCAACTTGTGAATTAACCTCAGAATTTTTTAGTAGAGCAAGCTCTGCGCTAATGACAGAACTTTCGGATTTTTTACCCTCGTTTGAGTTTATATTGAATCCTAGCACTGCAAACAATGCTGTAATTATGAATATTTTAGTTATTTTCAATAATACCTCATGTTTATTTGATGCGCAAAGATACTAATACTTGTCATAAATCACAAGGATAACATCTACATGATATTCCGCGTGATGCTTCCTCCCAAATTATCGGTCTCATTTGGAATATTAGCTCATTTTATTATAATCCTTGTCGAATCCGTTGATTCTTTAAAATCAAATATTCAAACCCTATCCCTGAGTTAGGGAGTCAACAATAAAATTCCTGGTAACGTCACATAACATCAAAGCACTAAAAGCTATGTTTCTGAGGAATGAATTCACAATACTATCCCTTAAATTATCTCTCTCTTAATTAAGAAAAGCCCCTTAGCCCTTTTCTTTGAAATGGCAATCGGTAAATTTGATTAATGGAAGTAATAAAGATTTTCCCAAAATTCTTTATTAAAGCTTCATTGGCATATATCTTGTCATTTAGGGTTAACGATATAATTTATAAATTAATAACCGGTAAAGTCAGATGATAAAAGGAACTGTAAAAATAGATGAAGAAATTTGTAAGGGCTGTGAACTATGTATAGTTGCTTGTCCGCAGGGCAGCTTAGGTTTGTCCTCACACATTAATACGCATGGCTATCGTTATGTTGAGCTAATTAAGGATAATTGCACTGGTTGTATTAACTGCGCAATTGTATGCCCCGAACCGGCAATCACAGTTTACAGACAACCCAAAGTCGCTAAAAGTAAGGTGGCGTAGTTTTTTTCGATTTCCTAACAAAGGATTACAATGAGTCAAGATAATAATTCAAATAATGAACCCCGCTTGATGAAGGGGAATGAAGCTCTTGCAGAAGCAGCAATTAGAGCCGGAATTCATGCATATTTCGGTTATCCCATAACACCTCAATCAGAAATACTTGAATATTTCACACGGGAGATGCCAAAGCGCGGTCGTGTTGTTGTACAGGCCGAAAGTGAGTTGGCAGCTATCAATATGGTTTATGGAGCTGCTGGTGCTGGAGCCAGAGTAATGACTTCTTCATCAAGTCCGGGTATTAGCTTAATGCAAGAGGGGATATCATATATCGCCTCTGCACAACTTCCATGTTTAATAGTAAACGTTAATCGCGGTGGTCCCGGTCTTGGAACAATTCAACCATCTCAAGGCGATTATTGGCAAGCTGTTAAAGGCGGCGGGCATGGTGACTATCATTCGATAGTTTTGGCTCCTGCCTCAGTTCAAGAAATGGCAGATTTTGTGTTTGATGCTTTTCGTTTAGCTGAAAAATATAGAAACCCATCTTTCATTCTTGCTGATGGCGCGTTGGGTCAAATGATGGAAAAAGTTATTTTACCAACAGAAGGTTCACTTCCCTATCCGGATAAAAATTGGGCAACAGTCGGTATGGGTGAAAGAAAGGAAAGAAATATCATAACATCTCTCTTTATTCAACCTGAAGAAATGGAGAAAGTGAATCTTCGTCTTCAGGAAAAATATAAGGCAATGCAAAAAGAAGTTCGGTTTGAATCAATCCTAACTGAAGATGCCGACATTCTTTTGGTTGCTTATGGTTTGGGTGCAAGGATTTGTCAGAAGGTAGTTGAACTCGGAAGAGAAAAAGATATTAAGATTGGTTTGCTGAGACCAATTACTTTATATCCATTTCCTAAAGATGAAATTGCACGGCTTGCATCAAGAGTTCAATCGGTATTAGTTGTGGAAATGAATGCAGGCCAAATGGTTGAAGATGTAGCTTTAGCTGTTAACGGACAATGCCCTGTTAATTTTACAGGGCGAATGGGCGGAATGATTGCATCACCTGAAGAAGTATTTCAAAAAGTTGAAGCTATTGTTGAAAAGCAAACTCTTACTCTGAAGTAAAGGAATTTAAAATGGAAAACAAAATCCCCGAGGAATTTGAAGTAGTATATCACAAACCAGCAACGTTAACAGATACTCCGTTGCACTATTGTCCTGGTTGTGGACACGGAATCGTTCATAAAATTCTTATGGAAGTTGTTGATGAATTAAATATTCAGGATAAAACAGTTGGTGTTGCCCCGGTTGGCTGTTCGGTATTCGCATACAATTATATGAATATTGACATGCAGGAAGCCGCTCATGGAAGAGCTTCCGCAGTTGCTACTGGAATTAAACGTGTTCTTCCGGATAGATATGTTTTTTCTTATCAGGGCGATGGCGACTTAGCTGCAATAGGAACAGCAGAAACAATTCATACTGTCAATCGCGGTGAAAATATTTTGATGATATTTATTAACAATGCAATCTATGGAATGACTGGCGGTCAAATGGCACCGACAACTTTATTAGGTCAAGTTACAGCCACATCTCCTTTTGGCAGAGAATCTGTTACGATGGGTAATCCTTTAAAAATTACCGAGTTGTTAGCTCAGCTTCCCGGAGCTTATTATGTGAGCAGGCATTCAATCTTTACTTCTAATGCAATAAGAAAATTAAAGAAAGCAATCACTAAATCTTTTGAATATCAGAAGGAGAAAAAAGGAACATGCTTCATTGAGGTTGTTTCTAATTGTCCTTCGGGCTGGAAGATGACACCCGTTGAAACAATGAAATGGATTGAAGAACATATGTTGCCGATTTATCCTTTGGGAGATTTAAAGGTACCTAAAGCAGAATTAAAAGCAGCAATGGATAAACCAAACTAATTATTTGTTCAAGTACAGTTAGTAATTAAGGTTAATGAAATGGAAAAAGCACATGAAATAATTATTGCAGGATTCGGAGGGCAAGGCATTCTTTCGATGGGTCAGACCCTCGCTTACTCAGCAATGATAGAAAATAAAGAAGTAAGCTGGATGCCTTCGTATGGACCTGAAATGCGCGGCGGTACAGCGAATTGTATTGTGATCGTTTCAACCTCTAGAATCAGCTCGCCCATTGTATCGCGATTTGATTCGGCAATTGTACTAAACCAACCCTCGTTAGATAAATTTGAATCTGAAGTAAAACCCGGTGGTTTATTAATCTATGAAGAGTCGAGCATTATAAATCCTCCGACAAGAACAGACATTGATTGTTTAGGTGTTCCGGCAATGGAAGAAGCACAAAAATTAAACAAGAAGCAAGTTGCCAACATGATTATACTCGGTGCTTTCCTTGAGAAAAAACCAATAGTAAAAATTGAGAATGTGCTTTCTGCTTTGAAAAAAGTTTTGCCTGAGAGGCATCATCATTTGATCCCGGTAAATGAACAAGCACTTGAAATCGGGAAACATTTTGCAAGGTCATCAATTAAAATTACAGTTTAATAAATATCGGATTCAAAAAATATTTAAGAGAGAAAATAAAAGAGGCGTAATATGACACAGATTAAAGTAGATTGTCAGCATGCTTGCAGAAATACATGTGCAATGCTTAATGAAGCCCTGCGTAAAGAAGCCTCTATGGTTCGTTTTTATGAGGGGATTCTCGCCGAGTGTACTTTCCCGGAAGTTAGATCTTTTTTAACCGATTTAGTTGAAGAAAAAAGGAAGAGTATCCTAAGCATTATTCAAAAGCTGAATGAACTGCATGTCCACTCGCAAAGTATTGATGGTATAATATCAAGTTTTAATTTCAACGTTTAAGTTAAAACCGCTCATTCATTCAGCCATTCATTCATTCCGAAGCTTTCTGGTTGAGGTTTGACAACCCATCGCATAATGAGTATATTTGCATCCCAAATTAAATCACGGCTCCGTCAATGAAATCAATATTCCATTGATGAGATAAATCTGTCAAGGTAGACGATACTCCTTTGCCAGATAAAGTGAAGTAATTGGTACGAGTCGGGTTTATCTGCCGGAATGAAATGAAGGCAGACTCATAACTCGAAGGTTCTTAAAAAATAAAATTACATAGAGTGTCCCGCTGAAAGCGGGATAAAGTTGAGTCCCGACAAAGTCGGGAGTAGCGAGTCGGGTTTATAACCCGATATATAAACAAAAGATTACATCGCGGGGTGGAGCAATTGGTAGCTCGTCGGGCTCATAACCCGAAGGTTGTAGGTTCAAGTCCTGCCCCCGCTACTAAAAATGAAACTCGACTGAAGAAATTCGGTCGAGTTTTTTATTTGTGAGAAGTGGGATGAGTTATACTGTCTATGTAATAAGAAGCGAGGAAGGGTATACTTACACTGGTTATACCGAAGATTTGAAAAAACGTTTAAATGAACACAACAATAGAAAACTCTCCTTTTGGACAAAGCGTGGGAAGAATTGGAAAGTTGTTCACAGTGAAGGGTATAACACTGGGACTGAAGCCATGAAAAGAAAGAAATGGTTAAAGACAGGAGTCGGAAGAGAGTATTTGAAAAAATTGGGAATCTAGGTTGTAGGTTCAATTCGCCGCGGCGAACTGCCCCCGCTACCAAACGAAGAAGGGTTCTACACTAGTTAGAACCCTTTTGTATTTTTAGGACAAAGGCAATGCTGTATTTCGTTTATATAATCCGAAGCGAAGAAGGATATTACTATACCGGACAAACCTCTGATTTACAACGACGACTTTTAGAACACAATTCTGGTATCTCACACTCAACTAAACACGGGCACAATTGGCAAGTCATTTATAAAGAAGAATTTTCAACCAGATCGGAAGCGATGAAACGTGAGAAATGGTTTAAGACAGGTATTGGACGTGAATGGTTGAAAAAAAATATTGATGGGTGGAGTCCGCCAAAGGCGGAGTAGCTCGTCGGGCTCATAACCCGAAGGTTGTAGGTTCAAGTCCTGCCCCCGCTA
>DAIMIJ010000105.1:0-6323 GCA_036722835.1 Ignavibacteriaceae bacterium
GATGCAGATGGCTGCTTTGAAAAAGTAAGTCACAAAGGAGCAATCAGCTTAGGTTATCTTCAGAATGAACTTCGAAAAAAACATATCACTGAAATTGTTGTTGATAAAAATAAACCCGTATTAATAAATTCAATTCATCAAGTATTATCCTCTCAAAAGCAATTAAGCTTTAATTTATTTTTTCTTTCGAAATCTTTTGAAGAGATAAAACATCACGTAATTATTCACCCGATTGTTGATGAAAATAATGTGACAGGACTTATTGGTGTTTGTAAAAACATGAGTAAAGAGCTGGTTCTTCAGGAAAAAATTACCGCCCTTAATGGTAATATAATTGAATTGAACAGACTCCTAAATGTGGAAAGGCAAAGATCCGGAAAGCAAAAAGTTATTCTTGAAGAATTAAACAGATTGAAGAATGATTTCATATCTCAATTTTCTCACGATATGCGAACACCTCTTTCCACAATAATTGGTTTTTCAGAAGCTATTTGTTCGGATGACCAATTATCTGAGCTAATGAAAACCGAATTTCAATCTGAAATATTAAAGGAAGCAAAAAGACTTGCGAGAATGATCAATGAGGCGCTTGAGCTTACAAATATTGAATCCGGAAAGGGATTCCTCATAAAATCAAAAGTTAATTGTTTAGAACTGTTAAGGAACGTAATAAATTCGAATACTTCCCTTGCAAAAAGCAAGAATATCAGCTTAGAGTTTGAACTTCCAGATGAAATATTTGCTATTAGTGCTGATAAAGAAAGGATATCGGACGTATTTGATTCTCTCATCAAGAATTCAGTAAAGCATACTCAAAAAGGTGGAAAGATTAAAATTTTCGGTCAAATTTTTCCTCAAGAAATTGAACTTTTGTTTACAGATACGGGTAAAGGCATTTCTCAATATGACTCTCAAAAGCTATTAATTCCCTCAAATTCCTTCAAAATTATCAGGAAAGCTAAATCTGAGACAGGCATTGGCTTGGATTTTGCTAAGAAGATCGTGGATTTACACAATGGATTCATGGACATCCAAAGTGAAATTGATAAAGGAACAACCTTTATCATTAAATTACCACGAAATTTAACTGACTAATTAAAAGGTACACATAGTGAATAAATTAGTTTATATCGTTGATGACGAGCAAGCTATATCCAAACTTCTTGCCTATTGGTTAAAAGATAAATGGGGATATGACATCGAAGTATTTGCAAACGGTGAAGAAGTTCTGAAGCGTTTGTACCAAAAGCCCGATTTAATTCTTCTTGATATTATGCTTCCGGGAATGGATGGTATGGAAGTTCTAAAAAGGATAAAACAAGTAGATGAGAATTTGCCTGTCTTAATGCTTTCTGCTCAAGGTAAAATTGAAGTTGCTCTGGAATCATTAAAGTTTGGAGCGTACGATTATTTTCCCAAACCAATTGATCTTCAAAAATTAGAACCCGCAATTAAGAATGCGATAAAAGGATACGATCTTACCAAAGAGATAGAAAATTTAAGAGAAAATATTAAAAAGGAATACAGCTTTTCCAACATCGTTTCTGCTGATAGTAGAATGCAGGATGTCTTTAAGCTGGTAACAAAAGTTTTAAATAATGACATAACAGTCCTGATTTACGGAGAAAGCGGAACCGGAAAAGAATTAATTGCCCGTGCAATACATTATAATGGAAATAGAAAAAATAATCCGTTCGTAGTAGTAAATTGTGCATCAATCCCGAGAGAGCTTCTTGAGAGTGAATTGTTTGGTCACGAAAAGGGATCATTCACAGGTGCGCATCAACGAAAACTCGGTAAGTTTGAAATAGCTAACGGCGGGACCATATTCCTTGATGAAGTAGGAGAATTGGAAATGCTGCTCCAAGCGAAGCTTCTTCGTGTAATTCAGGAAAGGTCTTTTGACAGAGTTGGCGGCACCGAATTAATTAAGACCGATGTTAGAATAATTTCGGCAACAAACCGCGATTTAAAAGAAGCCGTTGATAAAAAAGAATTTAGAGAAGATTTATTCTATCGCTTAAATTCATTCCCAATTTATATCCCTCCGCTTCGACACAGAAAAGGTGATATACTTGTTTTAGCTCAGCACTTCCTGGAATCGCTCAGCAAAAAATTAGGAAAGGAAATTAAAGGATTTTCTAAAAAAGCTCTTAAGCTTATTTACGATTATCCATGGCCCGGAAATATTAGGGAAATGGAAAATACAATAGAACGCTGTATGATAATTGCGGAAAGGGATATCATTGATGTTGATGATCTTCCAACACATTTGAGGAATTCAGATTCAGTTATTACATCTGACTTTACAGGAAACATTTTTAACGATGATACAATCATTCCATTTGAAAAGCTTAAGGAAGAATCAATAAGGCATGCTCTAAAAGTTACCAAAGGTAATATTGTCGAAGCTGCTAAAAAACTTCACCTGGGAAGAGCTACAATCTACAGATTGATGGAAAGATACAATATTGAAAATAAAGTTTTTGCTTAAACTCTTACTTGCGGAAAAGGCATAAAATGGATTATTTACAGGAAACATACGAAGACGTTGTAGTTCAAGTTGTTGATCTAACTAGAGCAACACTTAAGGAGGCGGAGGAATTAAAGTATACGCTCACTAAAAGCATCGAACAAGGTTATCGCAAAATTGTGGTTGATCTTTCAACATGTGAATTCATAGATTCATCCTTTCTTGGTGCTTTAGTGGTTTCACTTAAAAAAGTTACAGCAATGGGGGGAGATCTAAGATTGGTGGGATTTCAACCTGCCGTTCATTCAATGCTGGAATTAACAAGAATGCACAGAGTATTTGAATCCTTTCCAACTAAAGAAGCAGCTATTAAAAGTTTTGACTAATAATTTTTTGGTATTTTTTTACAACTCACATGATAGGTCAAAGTCGTGTTAAGCTTGATTTTAAGTTCTGAAAGATTTTTTAAGAATAATTTTCTGCAAGCTAACTGCAGTACATTAGAATAAGTGATGACTAATGCTAGCTGATGAAAAAAAGAAAATACTTGTCATTGACGACGATCTAACCATTCGAAAGATAATTAAACATCATTTGCATCTAAAAAATTATGAGGTTGCAGAGGCAACAAATGCTATTGAGGGTTATGAACAGCTAAGTAAAACTAATATTGATCTTGTCCTCTGCGATGTAACTATGGAAGGAATTGACGGGTTTACCTTCTGTAAAAATGTCAGGCAAGATGAGAACTATAAGGTCCTGCCTTTTATATTTGTCACTGCAAGAAATAGTCATGAAGATAAATCAAAAGCACTTGAAGTAGGTGGGGATGAGCTAATTACCAAACCTTTTAATATGAAAGATCTCCTGCTTAGAATTCAAACATTATTACGAAGAGCAGAGATATTTAAGATTCATGGAACTAAAAAAAATTTAACCGAATCATTTTCAAAGCAAATCCCCAAAGTACTTTTGGTTGATGATGATCTTTCGCTCACACGATTGTTTGCGCATTCCTTACAAAAAGAAAATTATGATTGTATTGTTGCAAACTCGGCTGAAGAAGGATTTAGCATGGCAAAAAGTTCAACTCCCGATATAATCTTATCCGATATAATGATGCCAAATATTGATGGTTTTACTTTTCGTAAAATGGTGCTTGATGATCTTCAGTTAAAATCAATTCCTTTCGTTTTTCTTACAGCTAAAAACAATGAGAAAGACATACTGGATGGATATAACCTGGATATCACGGATTATGTAATCAAAACATCCGGGACTAAAGTTGTTGTTGCTAAAGTTTCTGCAATCCTGAACAGCTTAGGTAAAGAAAGGCAAAAAATAGTTTCGGAATTGAATTCCGCTGTTGATAACCTGCGGGTTAAAGTTGTTCCTGATAAAAGTCCGGAATTTGGAAATTTTCAAATTCAACAATGGCATCAACCTTTTCAAGGAATACCGGGCGGCGATTTCATAGATTATTTTCGACTGAATGAAGATAATCTGGCAATAATTCTCGGCGATGTTATGGGTAAAAAGTGGGGGGCATGGTATTTTACTTTTGCTTATGCCGGTTATGTTAGAAGTTCAGTTAGAATGGTTCTTCAAAATACAGAAGACTTTATCCCAAGTAAAATTTTGCAGCAAGTTAATAAATCAGTTTATCAGGATTCAAAAATATCAGAGGTATTTACAACACTTTCAATAGTAATTCTGAATAAGCGAGACATGATCTTAAAATACTCAGGAGCTGGCGATATTCCACTGATACTTAAAAATAATCAATTAGGTAAAATTGAAAGAATTTGCTCTGAAGGTTCACTGCTGGGTTTTACAGAGGACGGAAAATTTGAAGATACAATTGTCAATCTTAAAAATGGTGATTCTGTTTTCATGGTAACAGATGGAATTATGGAATCAAGAAATAAAGATGGAGATGCGTTTGGTGAACAAAAATTTAATCAGATTTTAAGCGAAACCAATTCTCATGAAGACGATTTCAATAAAATAAAGCTTGAATTCGAGTCATTTACCGGCGGGCAATTCGAAGATGACATTAGCATGATTAATATTAAAGTGTCATAAAATCATTCCATTTTTTTCCCTTTCTTAACAATTTTTTAACATGCTTTGTGAAGTAAAACACAGCAATTGTATTTTGCTTTAATTATATTTCATTAGAACAATTAGGAGGGTGGGTTGAAACAAATACGAAGTACAATTGCGTTTTTTAATAGCATCTATTCGCATAATCCTGAATATTTTTTAAAATCCTTGTTTGGTTCTTTTAAGAAAGGGTTAATTGCGTTTGTGGTATTGCTGTTATCATTAGGATTTTTCGAATTTATTCAGTGTCTAATTCAGGGAAAACCAATCAGAATTCTTGATAGTGTTGACTTGGCAATTTCGTTTTTAGGATTTTTGTTAATGTTTGCCGGAAAGTTTTTAGAAAAATTATACGGTAAAAACTAAGTTGCCGAACTTTATTTTTCTATTTCAGCATTTGTCCGAAGTTTTTCTGTTCTATCAGCTAATTTTAGCTGTTCAATAAGCTCGCCTAAATCTCCCTCAATAATATTTGCAAGGTTGTAAAGTGTTAATCCAATTCTATGATCAGTAACCCTGTTTTGGGGAAAGTTATAAGTCCTAATTTTATCGCTCCTGTCACCGCTTCCAACCATGTTTTTCCTCTTAGCGGATATTTCGTCACTCTGCTGTTTGACTTTAATATCAAAAAGTCTTGCACGCAAAACCTTCAATGCCTTTTGTCTGTTCTTCAATTGAGATCTTTCATCCTGACATTGCACGACTAAACCTGTCGGCAGATGAGTGATTCGGATTGCTGTTTCAACTTTGTTCACATTTTGCCCGCCTGCACCGCCAGAGCGAAAAACATCTATCTTCAAATCACTTGGATTTATTTCTATCTGAACATCTTCAACTTCAGGAAGAACAGCGACTGTTGCCGCAGATGTATGCACTCTTCCGCTGCCTTCAGTTTCGGGAACACGTTGAACCCTGTGAACACCGCTTTCATATTTAAGATCGCTAAAAACTCTTTCACCAGTGACCGATAAAACGACTTCCTTAATTCCGCCTAGTCCTGTTTCACTTATGTCAATTAGTTCAATCCTCCATCCTCTGACTTCGGCATAACGGGAATACATTCGAAATAAATCCCCGGCGAAAAGTGCAGCTTCTTCACCACCGGTTCCGGCTCTTATTTCCATTATAACATTTTTATCATCATTTGGGTCTTTTGGAATTAAAAGAACTTTTATTTCTTCTTCCAGCAATTCTTTTTTAGATATTAGTTCTTTTAACTCTGTGTTTGCAAGCTCAAGTAATTCTCTATCAGATGAAGAGTCAATTATCTCTTTACTTCCTCCAATATTAGAAATGATCTGCTTATAGTTTTCATACGCGGCAACAATCTGGGTAAGATTTATTCTCTCTCTGCTAAGACTAATTATCTTTTCACGATTACTTTGATTCGCCGGGTCTGATAATTCTTCGTTTACCTGATCAAATCTGTCTTTGATTTTTCTAAGTTTTTCTAAAAGATTCATTATTATTTCATAAAATTCGAGAGCAAATATACGAAAGCAGGGAAAGATATTCTAAGAGGGTCTAAGAGTGGTAACAATTAAGATAAATAAAACAGAGCCCGACATGGGGAGCATTTGCCGGGCTATAAGAATCGGGAAGTTCTATTTTAATAGAGTCATCTTTCTACTTATTTCCTTCCCGCTTCCGGTTGAAATCTTATAAATATAAATTCCGCTCGATAATCCTTGAGCTTTAAAATTGACCGAGTATGATCCGGCATCTTTAACTTCATTTAACACTT
>DAIMIJ010000105.1:6423-7736 GCA_036722835.1 Ignavibacteriaceae bacterium
AGTTCCTTTGCCTTGAACAAAACCAATTGTCAGCCAGGTATTATTTTCATTCTTTCTCTGAATTTCAAATCCCCGGTTATTTATTTCAGTTGCGGTCGTCCAGCTTAATGTTATAGAATTATATTTTACAGAAGCACTAAATGAAATTAGCTCAATCGGAATATTCCCGCTGACAATATTGGAAAAATTAATCTGTCCGCGGATTTCACCATTAGGATTATTCGCAGTATGAACGTTAAAATAGAGCCTATTTTTGAGCAGTTCAGAAATGATGTTTTGAGTAAAATCTGTCCATGTACCACTTGAACTGCTGTCTGAAAATATAATTTGATGAACAACTCCACCTCCAACCCCAGCAATTTCGTTGTGAAAATGAGCAGCAGTAAAATTACTCGAGAGACCGGCAATGGTTATATTATGTTCAATGCTTTTTGCAGTATCTTTTAACACAGCCCATCCGGTTCCTTTAGCATTAGTTGAAACAGGATTTGGAGTTTCCTGACTGCCATCTAACCAGGCCGTTAAACCAATTCCTCCCACATTATGCAATTGGTCTCTTATTTCTCCTCCAGGATATTTCTGAGAATGAACATTCAAATAAATTTGTTCTTTAACCAGTTTCGCTAAAATGCTATCAGCAAGACCTGTCCATTGTCCTGATGCCGAGTTTCCTATAAATATAATTGGATGAACAACTCCTCCACCAACTCCTGTTGGAGCAAGATGTAAATGAGCAGCAGTAAATGGGCTATCCAACTGAGCATAAGTAACATTATAAGATAAAGTTGATTTATCAGCACTCAAAACTGCCCAGGCTGTTCCGTTACCGTTTGTAGCTATAGGATTAGGTGTTTCATTATTACCCTCGAGCCTCGCAGTAAACATAATTTCGCCTTGCTGGATTAATTGTCCCCTTATCTCGCCGTTGGGATTATTAGTCGTGTGTACATTCAAATAGAGTTTATTTTTAATTAGTTCGGAAATGATATTTTCTGTAAAACCTGTCCATGATTCTGTAGATGTACTATCTGAGAAGGTAATCTCTTGAACAACACCTCCACCAACTCCGGCGGTTTCATTATGAAAATGAGCTGCAGTAAGACTACTTGATAAGCCTGCAACAGTAACGCTATATTCAATCTCGGTGCCATCATCTCTTAAAACTGCCCAACCAGTACCTTTTGCATTTGTCACTATCGGATTCGGAGTTTCTTGGTTTCCATCAAGTGCGGAGGTAAATCCGATTCCATCATCAACTGGTATAAGCTGCCCTCTTATTTCACCACCGGGATATTTTGCAGAGTGTATATTAA
>DAIMIJ010000106.1:0-3081 GCA_036722835.1 Ignavibacteriaceae bacterium
TTTGGAAACAAAACCGAAGCCGCGAGCGATCCTCTTGCCTTAGGAGTTTTTGAAATTCCCGGTGTAGTCTCTGTTTTTTATACCGACAAATTCATTACGGTTGAAAAATCCAAAGAAACAAATTGGGGGCAGATACAAAAACCGCTTATTAATTTTCTTAGGACTTTTGATAAAACTTCGATTCCAGAAGAAAAAGATGTTAGATCGCTCGATGAAAATGAAAGCGAGCTGTTAAAACAGATTAATGATATGTTAGATAGCAGAGTTCGCCCTGCTTTAGCCGGGGATGGCGGCGGGTTGGAAGTTTTAGGTTTAGATGGTTTTAAAGTTATGATTAAATATCAAGGTGCTTGCGGAAGCTGTCCAAGCTCAATCAATGGGACTTTGCGGGCAATTGAAGGTTTGCTAAGAAGAGATATTAATCCGGCAATTGAAGTTGTTGCCGCTTAATTCCGTTGAAACCTCCAAGGTTTGCGACTTAGCAGTAAAATACGAAACCTTGGAGGTTTAAGTAATACCATTTCCCCTTTTTATTCTTTTTCATAAATTTTGGTCAGCTAATTGATTCATAATAATGAAAAGCCAAGAAAATTTATATTTCTCTTCTCTTAAGATATCCGGAATCCACTTCAAAGTTTTCACCTCTCAAAAAGGCATCAGAAGAATCTTTTTTAATAATAAAGATGCGCAGATTAAAGCAGCAACACTAACAAAGCTTCACCCTGATGATCCGTACATGTTTAATATCTTTGCCGAGCTTAAGGAATACTTTAACAGCGAAAGGAAAAAATTTACCGTTCCTCTTGATGTCATAGGAACTAATTTCCAAAAAAAAGTTTGGAACGAACTTCTTAAAATTCCTTACGGAAAATTAATGACTTATAAAGCAATTGCTATTATGCTCGGAAATGAAAACGCAATGCGTGCCGTTGGTAGAGCAAATGCCACAAACCACGCACCCATCATTATTCCTTGTCATAGAGTAATTGCATCGAATGGAAAGCTTGGCGGTTATTCGGGCGGAATTTCATTAAAAGAAAAATTGCTTGAACTTGAAGGCAGCTTGAGCTTAGAATTGTTTGAGTAGTTCACATGTGAAATTCACTTCAAAAGTGAGTCTCACATGCATTACAAAATAAAAAAGCTCCGTTAATGCGGAGCTTTTTCTTTATGGCAAAAATTACTTTTACTTTATCGTCGTTACCTTGCTAATATCATCAAGCTTTACAAACTTCTCGCTGAACTTGTAGGAACCCTTGTCTGTCTTAATTGCTTTAATGACTTTAACATTTACATGAGAGTCTTTCTTTTTTGCTTTTGCTTTATCTGCAAATGATTGTTGTTTAGCCATATTTTCTCCTAAAATTTGTGGAGAAATATAATGAAATACTGCAGTCTAAAAAAGGTAATCATTTTATTCGCTAACCCACTTCCTCTAAGCTGTTGGTTATAACGATAGGGAACTGGGTTAGTTTTAAATGCTAGGTTAAATCAGCAAAAACCGGACTCGTAAGAAATTGCAAAGCATCAGGGTGAAGTCCAACTTGCATTCCTCTAATTCCGGCTGAGAAATAAATCTTATCAAAAAGTTGTGCAGTTTCATCAATGTAAGTTGGAAATTTTTTCTTCATTCCTATTGGTGAACAACCGCCGCGAACATAACCCGTAACAGCCAATAGATTTTTTGTAGGAATAAGTTCAACCTTTTTATTGCCGCTTACCATTGCAGCTTTTTTCAAATTAAGTTCTGTATTCACCGGAACGCAAAAAACGATTATTCCGGTCTTATCTCCCTCAGCCACCAAAGTTTTAAAAACCATCTCCTCTTTAACATTAATTTTATGTGCGACCGAGGCTCCACTTAAATCATCTTCATCAACAATGTAAGTTTTAACCTCGTGCGGAATTTTATTTGCTTCGAGGAGTCTAATTACGTTTGTTTTGTTCATTCTTTAAGTAGTTCAAGTTCGTTTTGAATTTCTTCGTAACTCAAAGAGTAATCCTCAGCTCTCAAAAGAAATTTTGTGTACGGATGCTGCGGGTTTTCAAAAATATTTTTTACTTCGCCTTTCTCCACAATCTTTCCTTTATACATTACTATAACTTCCTCGCAAAGGGATCTTAGCAGCTTTAAGTTATGCGAAATACATATCATTGTAATTTTATATTCTTTATTAATTGATTTGAAGAGATTAAGAAAATTAAGCTGAGATATCGGATCTTGCGCTGAGAATGGTTCATCTAAAATTAAAACTTCCGGCTGAACAGATAATATTCTTGCCAATGCTGCTCGCTGCTGCTCACCTCCGCTTAATTCAAATCCTTTTCTATTCCACAAATTCTGCGGCAAATTAACCGAATCCAAAATTTCTTTCTTGATAACCTCACATTCTTTATTACCAAAGCGAATTTTGATAGTTTCGTCTATGAAATCATTAATTTCTCTGAGTGGATTTAGAATCTCTCCGGTGTTTTGAAATAGAATTTGCACCGGGTTTGTTTTTTTGTTTCTCCAATCAGCAGATACATTTAAGGAATAATTACCTATTGTTGGCTGAAGTATTTGAGCAAGAACTTTTGCGAGGGTAGTTTTACCGCTTCCAGATTCTCCGGCAATACCGAGCACCATTTCTCTTTGCAATGTGAATGAGATATTATCTAAAATTAATTTTTCAGAAGAAGAACCTGTTGAGTTCTTAACTCGAACAGAATAGGAAAGATTATTTACTTCAATAATGTTGTTCATGCTGTAAGCTGATGATATGAGTTTATTAAATTATCGGACAGAATATTTTCTTGTGACTTAAAAAATTCATCAGGCGGTAAAAATTTGGTCAGCTTTCCATTGGTTATCAGGGCAATTTTATCACTTATCAAATTTGCAAAACGTAAATCTTGAGTTACAAGCAGAACCGAACATGAATCATCCTTCACAAATTCTTTTAGTTTAAGCAGAAACAAATTTGCTATTGCGGAATCAACTCCTGAAGTCGGTTCATCAAGAATTATTAAAGATGGATGAGCCAAAAGTGCAAGGGCTAAGCTTATTCTTTGTGCCATTCCTCCGCTTACTTCATAAGC
>DAIMIJ010000106.1:3181-7729 GCA_036722835.1 Ignavibacteriaceae bacterium
GCGTAAAATCTTTTATCCAGTAAGCCGGTCAACGATTTTATAAGTGTTGTTTTGCCGGTTCCGTTTTTACCAACAATGGTATATATCTGATTTTTATCAAGTTTAAACCCGACATCATTCAACAATGTAGTTTGTGAATTTCCGCTATTGACTATTAATTTTTCAATACTGGCAGCAAGCATAAGAAAGACATCTCTTTTGTAATTGTTTTACAAAATAATAATTTACCAGCAAATTTATTAAGATTATTTCAGATTCAAATTTATAACAGCCAAGCTTATCAGTGTAATAGACCGAACATGAACAAAGATTTTGTCAAACTTATATTAAGACGAATAGCCACATCGGCGGTTGTTCTCTTCCTAATGATAACTTTTATTTTCATATTGCTCAGGATTTCTCCCGGAGATCCCGCACAAAAATTTATTTCACCGGAACTAAGTACTGGTCTTGCTGATAAGGTTAGAGAATCATTTAACCTTAACAGCTCAATCATTGATCAGTACAAATCGTTTCTAATAAATTTAATAAAAGGTGACATGGGAATATCTTATAATTACCGCGAGCCCGTCTTCCAGGTAATTATGCAGTATTTACCTTTCACAATAATATTTTCATTGATTAGCTTTTTTATTCAGATTGGAGTTGGTGGATCATTAGCGCTTTTAGCTGTAAGAAAAATTAATAAGCCATTGGATAGAATAATTTCAAGAATGAATTTAATCTTCTATGCTTTGCCATCTTTTGTGATCGGCGTGTTTCTTATTTTAATATTTTCCGAAGTATTAAATATACTTCCTTCGTCAGGACTTCGTTCTTTTGACTTTGATTCCTTTTCCTCATTCGGTAAAGCAAAGGATTACATTTTGCATTTGATAATGCCCGTGATAACTCTTTCTCTTGGAGGGATTGCAGTTTTTTTCCGCTATCTGAGGGACAGTCTTGAAGAAACACAAAACAAACCTCTCGTTCTTAATTTACGAGCAAATGGTTTTGATGAAAAAACTATTATGGTAAAACATATCATACCAAATGCAGCAGGTCCATTGATTGCAGCAGCGGGAGTTGAGCTTGGAATGTTATTAGGCGGCGCGCTAATTACCGAAGTTATTTTTAGTTTACCGGGAATGGGAAGATTAGCAGTTAACGCAATATTGCAGCGGGATTATCCTTTAATAATAGGTTGTACTTTAGCTGCCGGCGTTTTAGTGATAATGAGTAATCTTGCGGCGGATATCATTCGTGCAAAAATTGATAAAAGATTAATTAAAGACATTCTTAATTAAATGAAAACTAAACCGAAAGTTTGGCATTTGTTTATTGCGCTTTGTATTACGCTTCTGATATTTCGCTTTGCATCAGTTATTGATATAATCCTTCTTTTCTTTTCTTACATAATTTTGCTTGCCTCTGATTTTTCAAATGCGGTTAGTCAAACAAATTTTGAATTTATTGATTATCTCGTATCTGGAATTCTTATAATTCTTTTGCCGTTAATGATCTTTTTTAAATTTTGGAAGCTTAGAATTTTTCAAACTTCTTTAGATTTTGCTACGGCAGTAATAGTTGTGCTTCTTTTTGTTTTTATTTTTGCTCCCTTGATTTCCGGTTCGCATCCGGATTTTCAGAAAAACATTGGCTTGACTAAGCTTCTTCCTCCAGTAAGCGGTGTAAAGTTTTTGAAATTTGAAAGAAAAACAAAAGGAGAACAATCGCAGTTTGATAAGTTTATTAAATTGAAAAATCAGGTTATCAAATCATCATTTGATGAGAATATGATTTTTGTTGATAGCGCTCACCTCGGTAAAAAAATTCTTTACTTTCAGAATCAGAAAACATTTGAAATTTCTAGAGACAGCTTAACATCAAGTGGAACAATACCAACTCTCAGAACCAAATATTTTTTACTTGGCACCGATGAGTTTGGCAGAGATATTTTTGCAAGATTAATTTATGGCGCAAGGGTTTCGATTTTTGTTGGTATTTGTTCGGTGTTTTTATCGTTCATAATCGGACTCTTATTAGGATCTGCATCCGGCTATTTCGGCGGGATGATAGACTTAACGCTTAACAGATTAACAGATACTTTTCTTTCCTTTCCTGCAATATTTCTTATTATAATCATCCTTGCACTATTTGGAAATTCTATGTTTGCCGTTATTTTCGTTTTAGGATTTTCCGGTTGGATGAGCTTATTCAAAATTGTCAGAGGTGAAGTTATTTCGTTAAAGCAAAAAGACTTTTTTATTTCGGCAAAAATGATCGGTCTTTCTTCAAAACAATTATTAATAAAAGAAGTTTTGCCCGTTATCTTAACTCCAGTAGTTGTAAATCTTGTATTTCAATTTGGCAGTGTAATTCTTGCAGAAGCGGCATTAAGCTATTTGGGATTAGGAACAGGCAGCAATCATCCTTCGTGGGGAAGCATGATTGATGCAGGCCAAAATTATTTAAAGGATGCCTGGTGGATGATTTTCTTCCCGGGTTTGGCTTTAATTATTACTCTTTACTCTGCAAATGATCTTGGACAAAAAATTAAAATTCATTTTAATCCGCAGTTAAGCAAATGATAAACCGCAGATATTCTGTAAAGAAAAAATTAGGACAGGGAAGAAGCTCGGTTTATTTGTGCGAAGATTCAGAACAGGCGGGCAAAAAGTTTGCTGTAAAAATCTTGTCTGCGAATACATCTATCGAAGAGCAAAAGATATTCAAAGATGAATTTCAAATCATTCAAAAACTTGATCACCCCAATATCATAAGAGCATATGAGCGCGGAACAGTTGTAGAAGCATCCGATAACGAACCTATTTCTATAGGTTCAAAGTATTTGGCGATGGAATATTTCGATGGGAATGAATTGCTCTCCTATACTGTTGGTGACAAAAACTCTCTTAAAGAAATCATTGCTCAAATCTGTTCTGTTTTATTCTATCTTCATCAATCAAACTATATTTATTATGATCTGAAGCCGGAAAATATTCTTGTAAACGAAATAAACAAGAAGCCGTTTATAAAATTAATTGATCTCGGTTTTGCTCGATCACGTACAGAAGAGAATTATAATGTAACAGGGACAGCAGAATATCTTGCTCCTGAAATTCTTAAAAAAGAACCGCATGATCATCGGGTTGATTTATACTCTTTCGGAATGCTTCTTTATCGGCTTATCTACAACAGATTTCCTTTCCAATCTCAAAATCAGCTGGAGATTTATAAAGAGCAGATTGAAAGAGATTTTAGTTTTCCCGAATCAAAATTTTCGTCTGAGCTGATTAATGTTGTTAAGAAACTTCTTAATAAAAATCCAGAAGAAAGATACTTTAGTTCAGTTCAAATTCTTTATGATTTGAATATTCCGATAACTGAAGACCTTTACCAATACTGGGTTCCCATAAAAGCATTTTCAGATAGGACCGATATTCTTAATATAGTTAACAGGTATGTGACGACGCCATCGTTAGGGGAAATCATAGTAATTCGAGGATTTGAAAAATCCGGGAAGTCTGCAGTTTCTCAAGAACTTTATTCTCGATATGAAAATATTATTTTTTTGAGCAATGATAGAACGAAAAGCGGAACGCAGCTAATCAAAGTTTTCCTAAACAAATTACTTTTCAACGAGTTTATATTTCCCAAGCTTCCGGCTGATACACTCGAGTTAGCCGGTAAAATATTTTCCAACGAGTCTTCAAATCTTGTCAATGATCTTAAGCTGGTTGTAAACAAGGCATCCCAGCTAAGCAGGTTCATTCTTCTGCTTGATGACTTTAATTTGTATGACAATTTTTCTTTAGAAATCTTCAAAGAAATATTTCCCATTTTCCAGGTCAACGGATGTAACGTTATACTTACCGAAAAATCGGATCTGGATTATGTGACGAGGTTCATAAACAATTTAATTGAGCTTAATCTTTCATCGTTCACCACTGCTCAAACAGAAGAGCTATTGGAAAAAACATATGCTGAATTTTTTCCGGTGAAAGATGTAAAAGAATTAGTAATGCAGTATGCCGATTTCCTTCCTGGAAATATCATTGAATTTTTAAAAGACATTGTTCTTTTAAAGATTATTCAATTTGAGAATGATGGAATAAAGGTTATATCTGGGGAGAATGCAGATAAAATTCTCAAAAATTTATTTAAAGAGATTTACAGAATTCGCTATGAGTCGCTTACCAAGGAAGAAATAAAAATAGCCGAGCTGCTGTCATCCTTTGAAATTGTTCCTGAGAAAGGGAATCTCATTCAATTAGCGAATTTGCCTGAAGAGAGATTCACGCAAACTGTGGAAGAACTTCAGCGAAAACATATTTTTCAATCTCAATCACAAACGGGATTAAATTATTCATCGGAGGGAATCAAGAATTTCATTTACTCTCAAATAACGGATAAGAAAAAACATCACGAAAGAATAGCAAAAACAATTCAACAAAAATTTCCGCAATTCAGCAAAGTTGAGCTTGCCCGGCAGAATCAAATCTGTGAGCAGATTGATGAGAGCTATTCAATTTTACTAAGTGAAGCTGAAGATGCGGAGAAAATATC
>DAIMIJ010000107.1:0-4891 GCA_036722835.1 Ignavibacteriaceae bacterium
TTGGGAACTTTACGCAAAGAGAGAGGAGGATTTGATCCCGAATTTTTCTTGAGTTTAAATTATGAAAATCAGAAAACACCGGCTGCTTCATTTTTCTCGGGTGCTTCAGTTTTATCCACCCAACGAACCACAGCCGCAACAGGTTTGAGGTTGAATCTGCCGGTGGGGACTAATTTAGAGCTGACATTAAATTCAACTCGTCTTAAAACAAATTCGCAATTTGCATTTTTAAATCCAGAAGACAATGTGTTTGGAGCAGTCACACTCCGCCAGCCGTTGTTGGAGGGTTTTAATGTTTCAGCCCGCAAAAACTTAAAACAGGCTGAATTAAATGCCGAGGCGGCAAAGGCGCTTTATGATCAGCAATTGCTCAGAATGAATTCTACTGTTGAACAAGCATATTGGAGCTTATATGCTGCTGAACGTGATTATGCTGTTCAGTTTATTTCACTGCAGCGCGCCGAATCACTTTTGAGGGAAGCACGGCTCCGCGAAAAAGCCGGGCTTGTGGGACCGAATCAAGTAGCAAATGCAAAAACATTTTGGGCTGAACAAAAATTATTTTTAATTGATAGAGAAGAGCAGCTTGATGTGCAATCGGATCGATTTGCAGTTTTAATAGGCAAAAGACCCGATTCAGAAAAATTAAGATTTATTACATCAGACGATCCTCCAAGCAGTTTTTCTATTTTACCTGTTGAAGAGCTTATCGAATATTCTTTAAATAATAATCTTGAACTTCAAGCGGTACAAAAAAATGCCGAGATTGCCGATGTGTTGGTGAGTTCAGCATTTTGGCAGGCTCTTCCCAAAATTGATTTAGTTGGTTCGCTTACAAGCAATGGATTGGGTGGAACATCGCAAGATATAATTTTCGGTGGCGACACATTACGTTCAACAAACAGCGGCAGCTTTAGCGATGTTCTTTCACAAGTCTTTAAGCGGCAGTTTCCCGGCTGGAGTGTTGGTGTTGAAATAAGTCTGCCAATTGGACTTAGATCCGGACTCGGCGAACAGGATCGACTTGAAGCGGGATCGTTAAGTGCTCAGCAAAGTATTATTGAGCTTTCACGATTGTTAGAACAGCAAATACGCACTTCTCACCGTGAATTATTGCACGGAAAAGAACGCTTACAAACAGCAAGAGAAGGTGTTGATGCAGCTCAAGAGCAAGTAAGAATAGGTACGATTGAATTTCAAAATGGTCGGATAACAGCTTTTGAATTAGTTCGCCTAAGTGCTGATTTTGCAACGGCACAGCAGCGCTATTCCGAAGCTTTGGTGAAAACTGTAAAAGCCTCTGCAGAATTAAAACAGCTCACATCCGGATTTTATCCCACAGGCGAAGCACGCAAGTAACAACTTTGATGAAGTTTATTGAAAGGAAGATATTCATGTTATTTAGTTTGAAATTAAAAAAATATTGGCTGTGTCTATTTATTATACCATTTATTTTTCTAGACTTTGGATGCTCTGAACGAGAGGCATCTGCTGAAGGTTTTAAACTTCCGCCAATGCCCGTGGAGGTTGCGGATGTTAAAACTCAAAATGTCTCCGATAAATTTGAAGTGGTTGGTACAATTGAGGCAATCGAGAATGTTATTATAGTATCGGAAATTGATGCCTCGGTGAAAAGCCTCCCGTTTGAGGAAGGCAGTTTTATTTCCAAAGGCGGTCTTATTGCTCAACTTGACGATTCACAGCTTGCAGCAGAAGTAAACCGCACAGAAGCGTTGTACATTCAGAGTCAGGCGGTTTACAAACGGGTTAAATCAATCGTTGAACAAAATGCCGGAACTCCTCAAGATCTTGATGATGCTTTAGCAAACTTAAAAGTCGCAGAATCAAATTTAGAATTAACAAAAGCCCGCTTAAGTAAAACTAAAATAATAGCTCCGTTTAGCGGCTCTATTGGAACGCGGAAAGTTAGTGTCGGAACTTTTCTTAGAGCAGGGCAAGAAATAACCCAGCTTGCTAATCTTAATGAAATTCGAGTAAGCTTTTCTACACCGGAACGTTTTCTTGCTCAGTTGAAAAGAAATGCAGAGGTGACAGTTTCTTCATCCGTGTACCCCGGGTATGAAATCAAGGGAAGGATAATTGCGATTGAACCAATTTTGGATTCTGAAACCCGCAATGTAAATGTTGTTGCACGAGTTCAAAATCCCGGACAAAAATTTCGGCCCGGTATGTCGGCAAATGTTTCCGTGGTGCTAAATCAGAGACCACAGGCATTAACCATACCGAACGAAGCTGTTTTTGCAAACGGGAATCAATCGTTTGTTTTTGTTGTCACGAAAGACAGCAGTGTCGCTGCAACTCCAATTACACTGGGTTTACAGACACCCGAAGAGGTTGAAGTTGTTAACGGATTGGAAAGGGGAATGCAAGTAGTTAAAGCCGGCCATCAAAAACTTTTTGATGGAGCAAAAGTGTTACCCGTTAATTCAGCGAATGTTCAGACAAAGCAATGATTGTCTTTAAAATAATTTATTGAGTTAGAATGAAACAGAAAAAATTAAGTTGGCTCAAGATTAGGAGATGCCGATATGAAGCTTAGTGACATATCAATTCACCGCCCGGTTTTTGCAACTGTAATGAGCTTGGCAATTCTTTTATTCGGTATTATTTCTTTTACGCAGCTTCCGGTTCGTGAATATCCAGATATAGATCCTCCGATAATATCCGTTGTTACTCTGTATCGCGGGGCAAGTTCGAACGTAGTTGAAACAGAAATTTCAGATGTACTTGAAGAACAATTTGCCACACTTGAAGGAGTGAAAACTATAACCTCATCAAGCCGTGAGGGCGGATCGGTAATTACAATAGAATTTGAACTGAATCAAAATGTTAATGAAGCGGCAAATGAGGTTAGGGATAGAGTTTCGCGTATACGCGGTACACTTCCCCAAGAAATAGAAGATCCGATAATTTCTAAAGTAGATGCAAATGCACAGGCAATTGTTTGGCTGGCTCTGTACAGCACACATCACTCCGGCTTAGAACTCTCTGATTTTGCAGATCGTGTTTTGAAGGAAAGAATTCAGCGAATGCCTGGAGTAGGATCGGTTATAATTGGCGGTGAACGCAGATATGCAATGCGAATTTGGTTGGATCCTTTAAAAATGGCTGCTCACGGCTTAACTGCACAAGATATTGAGCTTGCAGTTAGAAGCGAGAATGCAGAAATCCCCGGAGGAAGAGTTGAAGGAAGAAAACGTGAATTTGCAGTCCGTACTCGCGGAGATCTTGATAAACCCGAACAATTCGGAGCAATAATTGTTTCTCAAAAGGGAGACAAAATTACTCGACTTCGTGATGTTGCCGATGTTAATATTGGCGCAGAAGACGAACGTACGATGGCTCGCTGGACTGGAAAATTGGCAGTTGGGCTTGGAATAGTAAAGCAATCGAAAGCCAGTACGGTGGATGTGGCTGCCGAAGTCAGTTCGGCTCTACCCGAACTAACAAAGCTGCTTCCGGAAGGTATGAAATTAGAGGTAGCTTTTGACAGCTCAGAATTTATCACCGAATCTATTTCGGAAGTTCAGCAAACTTTGTTAATTGCATTAGTATTGGTTGTGCTTGTGGTGCTGGCATTCCTGAAAAGTTTTCGTGCGACAATAATCCCCTCATTAGCTATACCCATTTCCATAATCGGAGCTTTAGCAGCAGTTTACTTTGCCGGATTTACGATTAATATCCTAACACTGCTTGGTTTCGTTTTAGCAATAGGATTGGTTGTCGATGACGCAATTGTGGTTCTCGAAAATATTTACCGCCACATGGAAATGGGCAAGAGCCGATTTCAGGCCGCTCTTGATGGCAGTAAAGAGATAGGATTTGCAGTTATTTCTACAACAATTGCGCTGGTTGCAGTATTCATTCCGCTTGCTTTCCTTTCAGGAAATGTTGGACGACTATTTAACGAATTTGGAATTGCAGTAGCTGTTGCTGTTTTAATATCAGGCTTTGTTGCTCTCACACTTACGCCGATGATTTCTTCGCAAATCCTAAGACCTTTGCACGGTGCAAGCATAAGTTGGGCATCAAGATCTTTCGATTATTTCTTTGAGTGGTTAAATAAAATTTACGAACGTTTGCTCAGATGGACATTGTCCCACCGATGGTTGACGGTCTCAGGAGGTGTCGCCGCAATTGTGCTTGCTGTTTTGCTTTTTAAACTTTTACCAAGTGAGCTTGTTCCTGTTGAAGATCGTGGAATTGGATTCGGAATAGTTATCGCGCCGGAAGGTTCGACCTTGGAATACACAGATAGTTACGTAAGAGAAATTGAACAACGCCTGTTAAAGTTACCTGAATTAGAAGGACTTTTTACTGCAACCGGATTAGGCTTTGGCGGTCCGGGAAGCGTTACGAATAGCTTTATGTTTCTTAATCTGAAATCAAGGAGTGAAAGAGAAAAATCTCAGCAGCAAATTATTCAAGAATTGTTTCCACAGCTAATTTCAATTCCCGGGGTTTTAGCATTTGTAATTAATCCGCCAAGCTTAGGAGCTAATTTTTCTTCAAACCCCGTAAGTTATGTTTTGCAAGCGGATAGTTATGATGACTTAAGTAAATCTGTGGGAATAATGATGGGCGAGGCCTCTAAATTGGGCTACTTAATTAATATGGATAGCGATTTAAGATTGAACAAACCTCAGCTTGATGTAGACATTGACCGTGAACGCGCTTCTCACCTCGGAGTATCGGTTACAGATATAGGTTCAACGCTTGAAACATTATTAGGTGGAAGAATGGTCACTGATTTCAAACGCGGAGCCAAACAGTATGATGTTATTCTGCAGATGAAACCCGAATACCGCGCTACTCCTGAAGCAATTCAGAATATTTACATTAGAAGTATTGGAGGATTGGTGCAGCTTGC
>DAIMIJ010000107.1:4991-7700 GCA_036722835.1 Ignavibacteriaceae bacterium
CCGTTTACAATACTTCTTTCTGTTCCGCTTGCTGTATTCGGAGCATTACTCACGCTATTTGTTTTTGGTCAAACGCTTAATATTTATTCTCAAATCGGATTGATCATGTTGATCGGTCTGGTTACAAAAAATTCTATCTTGATAGTAGAGTTTGCGAACCAGCAGCATGCACAGGGGCATTCATTTATTGAAGCAGTTATTAACGCAGCAACAATTCGGCTTAGACCAATACTCATGACTTCCTTTGCAACAATTTTTGGAATATTACCAATTGCAATAGGACTTGGTGCCGGAGCTGAATCAAGACGACCACTTGGATTGGCTGTGGTGGGCGGAATGTTTTTTTCAACCTTCTTAACCTTGGTGCTTGTACCTGTGGTTTATACTCTGCTCGCAAGATTTACAGGTAAAACAAAACAAATAACCGAACAGTCCGAGGTAAGTACCGAAATAATTTCGGGCTCGCCAAAATTAGTAACGGAAAGCTGAGATGAATAAGGATGTACAAATAATTTTTTTGGAAAGGGAAATTAAATGAGCCGTCTATTAAAACTCCAAGTTCAATTATCTGTTGATGGTTTTGCTGCTGGACCAAATGGAGAATTAGATTGGATGACATGGAATTGGGATGATGAATTAAAAGATTACGTCAGCCATCTTACCGATACGGTTGATACAGTTCTTCTTGGAAGAAAAATGGCAGATGGATTTATTTCTCATTGGACAAATGCACTGGCTAATCCCAAAGGCCCTGAATTTGATTTTGCGAAACTGATGGTCGATTATTCTAAAGTGGTTTTTACAAAAACTCTTGATAAATCTGCATGGGCAAATACAGAGTTGGCAAAAGGTGATCTTGTTGATGAAGTGGCAAGAATAAAAAATGGAAATGGCAAAGACATCATAGTTTACGGCGGGGCGACATTCGTTTCTAATTTGATTAAGAATAATCTTATTGATGAATATTATTTGTTTGTAAATCCGGTTGCTATAGGTAAAGGAATGAGCATCTTTTCGAAATTAGAAGCAAAACAGAACTTTAAACTAATGTGTGCTAAAAAATTTGATTGCGGGATAACACTGCTTAATTATCAAAGATGAAATGCAAGTTTATTCAACTAACCTAGCATCTAATAGGTAATACCATGATTTCAAAATCAAAGAAAGAAGTAGCGACAGAGTTTTTAACTCTGTGTGCAACAGGAAAATCGCGCAAAGCTTTTGATTTATTTGTGGGTGAAAATTTCATACACCACAACGCCTACTTCAAAGGAGATGGAGAAACCTTAATGCTGGCAATGGAAGCGAACGCAAGACAAAATCCCCACAAAATTCTTGAGATTAAACATACATTAGAAGATGGCGGCTTGGCGGCTGTTCATTCCCATGTCTGCAAAAATCCAAATGATTTGGGAGTGGCTGTCATTCACATATTTCGTTTTGAAAATGACATGATCATTGAAATGTGGGATTTTGGACAAGTAGTTCCTGAAAATATGATCAATGAAAATGGAATGTTTTAATACCATTTAATAATATGGAGAAACCATGAGCAAAGTATTTGTAGATATAGGAATATCATTAGATGGTTTTATAGCCGGAACAAATGGGGGTCCCTCAAATCCGTTGGGTGATAATGGTGTGAAGATTCATAGTTGGATGTTCAAGCAAAAGGCATTTTTACAGCATCTTGGTCTCGAAGGAGGAGAAATCAATACTAAAGATGGTGAAATAATTGAAAATATTTTTAATAGGATCGGTGCAAACATAATGGGCAAGAGAATGTTTGAAGAAGGAGAAGCAAATTGGCCTGAAGAAGCACCATTTCATACTCCGGTTTACGTTTTAACTCATCAGCAGAGAGAATCATGGGAAAGAAAAGGCGGAACGAAATTTTATTTTGTAAATGATGATATAAGTAAGGTATTAGAAAAAGCAAAAAAAGATGCTGGCAATAAAGATGTTCGAATATCCGGAGGAGCAAATATAATTCAACAGTATCTTAATGCGGGCCTGGTTGATGAATTAGATATTCATATTGCCCCGATTATGTTAGGTAAGGGCGTAAGATTGTTTGATAATATTGATAATGGAAAAATTACTCTTGAAATAAATAAAGTAATTCATTCTCCAATGGTTACGCACCTGTTTTATAAAGTGATAAATAAAAATTTAAATCAATAAAACTAAGGAGACAAAATATGCCAATGCTGAATCCATATTTAAACTTTCCCGGGACTACCGAAGAGGCGTTTAATTTTTACAAATCTGTATTCGGTGGTGATTTTGCTGGGGGAATTTTTCGATTTAAGGATACACCCGAAGCTGATAAATTAACACCAGCTGAAAAAGAAAAGATTATGCATATTGCTTTACCTATTGGAAAGGGGAATATTCTCATGGCGACAGATGCTCTTGAATCAATGGGACATAAAGTAACGTCTGGCAACAATTTTCATCTCTCAATCGGATCCGAAAGTAAAGAAGAAGCCGATAGAATTTTTAATGGTCTTTCCACCGGTGGAAAAATAACAATTCCAATGGCAGATATGTTTTGGGGCGACTATTTTGGAATGTTAACCGATAAATTCGGAATTCAGTGGATGATAAGTTACACCCACCCAAAGGAAAATAAATAACCAAAGTAGAAGTTAAAAAACAATTCTTCTAACTAATTAGAAAAACATTTGAGGCCGTGGTAAAAATATC
>DAIMIJ010000108.1:0-3079 GCA_036722835.1 Ignavibacteriaceae bacterium
GTGCACCCTGCGGGACTCGAACCCGCGACCTGATGATTAAGAGTCATATGCTCTACCAACTGAGCTAAGGGTGCGTGCAAAATTAAATATTTCCGCATGGCTTTCAAAACTTTTTACCCTTTAACATTCTTAAATCACACTGATTATCGACTGAATGACTTATATTTGGGCATCTTATTTCATTTATTAACCAATAATATCTAACCATTAAACTGAAAGGAATACTACTATGCCGGTAAGAAAAGCGAATGCAGAATGGAAAGGGAATTTAGCACAGGGAAAAGGAACAATTTCTTCTGAAAGCGGTGTGCTTAAAAATATCGCCTATAATTTTGTGTCAAGATTTGAGCAAGGAACTGAAACTAATCCTGAAGAGCTAATTGGAGCGGCTCATTCAGCATGTTATTCAATGGCCTTCGCAGGAAATCTTTCAAAAGCCGGTTTCACTGTAAATTCTATTAAAACAGATGCTAAAGTTCACATTGAAAAATTAGAAGTCGGATTTACAATAACCCAAATTGAGCTTGAAACCTCAGGAGATGTCCCCGGAATTGATGAGAAAACATTTATCGAATATGCAGAGAAGACCAAAACAACATGTCCGGTTTCCAGGGCAATTACCGGACCAAAATTAATTCTACATGCAAAATTGAAGAAGTAGCAGTCTATCCATTTTTACTTAAGCGGATGCAAAACTTTCATCCGCTTTTTTTAATATAAGATAAATTACTCGGCAACAAGATTTTCATATTCCTTATGCCGTTGAATATATGCAGCTACATACGAGCACGAAGGAATAATTTTCAATTCGTTTTCCTCAGCATAAGTTAAAGCTGCTTTCACTACCTCACCTGCAATCCCCTTTCCCCTAAGAGCATCCGGAACATACGTGTGAATAAGATTCAGAACGTTTTCCATCTTAACATATTCAAGATGCGATTCTAAGCCATCAACAACTACATAAAATTTTTGTTTCTGAATATCGTGCAGTATTTCCATTTATCTCACATTTATAGATTATGAATTAAATGTCTCAAAATTAATTGCCGGGAATTGATCACGATATCGGTCACAACCTACGCAAAGTTTAGTTTTTAATTGGCAGAAAAGAATAATTCTCATCGTAATATAGCATCTGCTCCACAAAGTCTTCGGGATATTCAATTTTCACATCTATAATTTTGTCGCCATTATAAATGGGTTTTAAAACAGGATTAATAAATCCTTTGTATGGAGCAATGTTAAGTCTTGCATATCTTTCTTTCACTTCTTTATGAAGCTCTTTATCAACTTTAACTCCATAAGTTTCAACCAAATTTTTAGCCGCTTCAAAATCACCTTCGGATGTAATTCTCTGAATATCTCTTAAAAGCATGCCAAAAAGTTGTCGGAGTTTTTGATAATCATTTATAACAAAATATGTTTTCCCATCTTTCAACTTCTGCTCAATCACATTTCCATTTTTTCCTTTTTCGTACACCCATTTAGAAACTAACTGTCGGTTTCTCATGTGAGCTTGCTCTATATTTTCTCCAAACTCAATCCGGTTAAGTTGAAGCATTAAACCATTGCGGATATATCTATCATATTCGGCTTTACCTACTTCAATATTCGGCATTACGCCTATATCAACAAGCTTTTGATCAATAGCATAATACAATGCTACGAGATCAGCGCGGGCTTCTTCAATTGCTGAAGCATAATTTTTCAGAGTTTGCTTTGGTGTTCCAACTCCTGGTTTAATTTGACCTGAAGCGTGCCCGATAACCTCATGGAGATCAGTGTGAAGATCATCTGCGAGTGCACCGAATTCTTTAGCTCTCTTAATTTCCTCTTCAGTAAAATAAAATTCATTAAATAATTCCTCGGATCCTGCTTTATTGTATGAATGTACAATGTTACCAAGATTGACTGATTTTGAACCACGAATTTTTCTTATCCAATTTGAGTTGGGAAGATTTATTCCAATCGGTGTTGATGGTGATGCGTCTCCCGATTCAACAACAACAGTTATAACTTTAGCAGAAACACCCACAACATTTTTTTTCTTGTATTCATCGGGAAGGGTTGAGTTATCTTCAAACCATTGAGCTTGCCTGCTTATGGCGTTAATTCTATTTGTGGCTTTTAAATCTTTAATTGAAACAATTGCCTCATAAGAACCTTTGTAACCCAACGGGTCATTATAGACTTCAACAAACCCATTTAAAACATCCACACGTGAAGTTGTATCCTGCACCCAAAGGATATTGTAATCATCCCACGTTTTAAGATCACCGGTTTTATAATATTCAATTAATTTTTTCAGAGTAGTTTTTTGCAAATCGTTTTCTGCAGCTACAATAGCTTTTTCCAGCCAATAAACAATTTTTTCAATTGCAGGTGAATACATACCTCCAATTTTCCAAACCTTTTCAGTCAGTTTACCATTTTCTTTAACTACTTTGGAATTTAATCCATGCCAGATTGGAGTTGTATCATTTTTTGATACCATATTGTTGTAAAAATTCTCAACTTCTTTCTGCGTTGTGCCTTCATAAAAATTTACAGCAGAGGATTTAATAAGATCCGCCCCGGGAGTGAGATTAACTTTTTGTGCATCAATATTAGGATTAAAAATTATTGGGACTAACTTAGAGAGCAAGTTATCTATTGTTTCGCTGTTTGCAATTGGAAGTAATTTATCATCTGAGTTCCTAAGCAATTCAGTAAAGTACTCTGGTGAAAATTCCGGTGTGAATTTTTTGTTCGCGTAATGATGATGAATCCCATTTGAAAACCAAATTCGTTTTGCATAAACCATGAAGTTCTTAAACTCTTCAGTTTGTCTATCGCCTTTATAAGATCTCACAACTGCATTAAGCGTTTTTCTTACAAATAAGTTGTTCTTGTAATTCTGATCGTAGTAAATATCTCTACCTGATAATGCTGCTTCATATAAATAATAAACAAGCTCTTTTTGCTTTAAGGATAATTCTTCAAATCCCGGAATCTGGTAACGAAGGATTGCCAGATCTGCAAATTGTTCGGTCTGATATTTAAAGCTATCGAGATCAATCGAACCTGGGATGTTATCCAT
>DAIMIJ010000108.1:3179-7673 GCA_036722835.1 Ignavibacteriaceae bacterium
TGTCTTGCAATCAATTCAATTCTTTTCTTCTTTCTTTCCAATATTATATCAAGGTAATCATCTAGCTCATCTTCAATTTCACCGAGCGATACTTTTGTTTTTTCAGGATCATTTACTAAATCTTTCCATGGTTTAGGAGAATCAAAATCATATTCATCAAAAATTATTACGGGTGTGCCGTAAGCCAAAATTGATTCCTCATCCGCAGTAACAATCCATTGATCCGCCCAATTGTAAATCCATTCTGCATCCTTTTCGTAAAGCCGAACACAAGAATGACTCGCAGGATAACCTGGCATTTCGTACTGATGCATTGAAACTCCTTCAAAGTTATCAAGGTTAAAACTCCACTTTAAAATCCATTCATCATCAAATGTGCTTACAGTTTCTTCTGCTTTCCAATTAGTATGAAACAATCCGTTGGGTGTCGGTGTTTCTTCCTTACCCGTACTTGTTGGTCCCCACAATATTAAATTTCCTAATTGATATGCAGCGAAAGCTTGTACTCTCTGAGAAACTAAGATCACTTTGGGAATTTCGAATGCATTTTCAACCTTTAGCGGAAACGGCGAGTAGTATCTGTGATCGCTTACAATCGTATCAGGAACAATCAAACCATCTTTTCTCTTAAAGTTTTTTCTATCAATCCTATTTAAAGCAAGAATAATATCTGCTCCATTCTGTCCAAACTTTCTAATAAGCTTTGAGTAACTGTTTCCCCGCTTTGAATTGAATATTCGATATGACAGGTTTCTCCTCGAAAATTCTTTTTCAAGCGAATCTGAAATGGCAGTAAGCTTAATTCTTAACGAATCCTCTCCGGTCATCACATATTTTTCTTCTTTCTTACAACCAGAATAAAGAAGAAAACAATTCAGCAATAAGACAATTAAACAATATTTCGTTGCTAAACTTTCAATACGATATTTGAGAAAATTCGCCATCCTAAAATACTTCCCGGCTTTTAAGCTCTTCCAGCAATTGCGTATAATTCAAAAATTGTATTGTATCCCAGCCAAGATTTTTTGCGGCTTCAACATATTCAGCAATATCATCAATATACAAATGTTTTTGCGGGAGAGCTTTCGAATATTTTTCAACAGCTTTATATATTTCTTCTTCCGGTTTAACTGATCCAACTTCGAATGATAGTACTAAATGATCGAACTGAGATAGAAACTGATAATTCATCCAGCCGTATTTTTTGTGAAGAGGATCTGTGTTTGACAATAGAATAAGCTTAAATTTCTTTTTAAGAGCAGGCAGCAGTGAAATGACTTCATTGTTCGGGGTGAATATATCGGAATAAATTTTTGAGAAGGTTGCCGAATCCATTTTATGATTTACACCTGATAAAACAGTCTTAATGAATTCATTTTCGCTGATCATTCCCTTTTCGAATTCGCGGTGGATGTGATAATTATTTTTATGATGCTCTAAAAATTTTTTGCCGAGATTGGGTTCTATCTTATCAAATTTTTTAACAGCAATATTGTAATCAAAGTTTACTAGCACATTGCCAAGGTCAAAGACTATTACGGAGTATTTATGTGCAGTCATTAGTTGTTAAAAAGATTCTGTAAATAATTGCTGTTAAAAATATTGGTTTTAGCCGTTAAATGAAAAATAAAATTGTTTATTTTAGAACTGTCAATTGACGTTTTTGAAGTAATTATTAATTCTCATCGAGTAAAAAATGAAAACAAAATTAATTCTTGCTATTCTTTTCGGAATCTCTATTTCTAATTTTGCACAACTGAATTTGGGACCCATTGTTGGCGGAGTTACACAAAATTCGGCAATAGTTTTAGTCAAGACTTATAAACCGCAGACTGTTCAAATTGAATTATTTTCAGAAAAGAATCCCCAACCTTCCATTTATTCTGAAACCGTTATGAGTGACACAAATAATTATAATTATGTAAAAATTCCCATTCAAAATTTAAGTCCCAATACAAATTACTATTACCGAGCAATTGTAGATGGCATAAAATCAAAACGCTGGCACTCATTTAAAACTTTCCCTTCAGAAAAAGATTACAGTTTTTCTTTTGGTTTTGGTTCTTGTCAGCAATCAGGTTATTCAAAATGGAATCCCGAAATTTTTCCCATAGCTGCACAAGATTCACTTCGCTTCTTTATTCAAATTGGAGATTGGACTTATCCCGATTCAACGGAAAAAAAATATGGATACCGATTTAATACAAGCATGGAATTAATAGAAAAAACTTATCAGTCAAAGTACAATTACAACTACCCGTTTGTCGGTGAGGTTTTATCTCAAATGCCAGTTATGTATGCATATGATGATCATGATTTTGCAGCTAATAACCCTGATGGAAATGACCCAGCAAAACAAAACTCACTTTGGGCTTACAAAACTTTTTTCCCTCATTATCCTTTAAAAAATCCTGACAACGGTATTTGGCAAAGTTTTGTTTTTGGCGATGTTGAATTTTTTATTCTTGATTGCCGATCTCAAAGAAATCCCAATAAAAATGCTCTTGATGCAAATGGAAATTTCCATCCGCCTGAAAAACATTCTCTGCTTGCAGGATTTGATATTTCTGGAGAAAATCAGCTTGATTGGTTTCTCAATACCTTAAAAAATTCTACTGCAAAATGGAAGGTTATTGTTTCAACTGTTCTGTTTAATCCAGGCTATGCTAAAGTCTTTCAAAATACTGAGCTTCTAAAAAAATATCCGTGGATGAAGGATGATGCAATCGATAAGTGGTCAGGTTTTCCATACGATCTTAATTTGCTTATGAAAACAATTAAAGATAAAAATATTAAGAACATATTAGTAGTAAGCGGTGATAGTCATTCATCTTACATTGATGACGGAAAAAATTCACTCATTCCCGAAATAAGTGCTTCAAATCTTGATGTAAATAATTCACTGCTTCACAAAAAATTAGAGGAAGGCGGAATTAATATTTGGAACCAAGGCACTTATGATGATAAGGGACATACATACGGCAAGGTTAGTTTTATTTTTGGTGAAGAAGATTATGCGCTTTTGGAAGTGATTGATGAAAAAGGAAAAACAGTTGTTTCCTACCGTTTGCTTTCACAATAGATCTGAGGATTTTTCGAAGAATTTTATTCTGTCAGAAAAACCTCATCAGAAATCCCGGTATTCACCTGTATTGATTCAATCGTGAAATCCAATGTTTGATTTCCAAGGTATTGTGTGATCTTAAAAGGATAACGGATGCCTTCAATGGTACGGTAATCATCATATTCTGTAATTTGTTTAAAATTACCTTGAGGAGTGATTATATCTTTTGAATCACGAATCTTCAAGCCCGTTTCCATATCATAGTATTGAATCCATTCGGCGCCATTTGGAAGCGTTAGTAAAATCGTATAGCAATCCCGTCCGTCAATTATTTCTAATCCTTTATATTGCAGCTTAACATTATAGATTTCCGGATCAAGAATTAGGTTTACGATCGCGTCAAAGCTAAGTTTTATTAACTCATTTCCCGTGATAACCTGCCTGGTATCACCGATTATCTTGATGCCATTTGTACCGTCAAAAATTATATTTTGCTCAACTTCACCCGTAATTATTTTTTGACAAAGTTTGTTCGGCGCTTTTTGATAAAACATAATTTCTGTTTCAACACCTTGCACTACTCCCTTCATGTCAATTATTCTATCATGAACATTACGAAGCAGTTCCTCGCTTCCGATGGCAAGAATATATTTTTTCAATATTTCTTTTGCGTAGTCAATATTAGTTAAAGCGGTAAGTGAAGAATCCGGATTTGATTGAATAATTTCTGTCGAATCGCGCTCTGTTGTAAGATTTATCGAAGCGGCTTCTTGATTGGCAAAAATAATTAAAGCCGATGAGACAAAAATGATAAGTACTAGTATCGTGTTTCTCATAAATTATCTCCAGATAATTTCTGTTGGTATTCTCGATCAGAAAATAATAATTACTGATGAAATATATAGCGTGAATATATAAAAATTAATTTTTTCAATTTAATTTTATTCATATTATTAGGAATCAAATAAACGCACAGTATTAAAAATGAAATTTCCTAGGGCAATATATCTTTCCTTTACACTATGTCCGGTACTATTTTGTCAGAGCTATTTCAATATAAATGGATTAGTGCTTGAGGATAATTTCAACACACCCCTAAGCTTTGCAAATATCAGAGTTGCAGAATCAGCTTTAGGAACTGCGGCTAATAAAGATGGGCAATTTTCTCTTAAGCTGAAAAAAGGCAGCTACAAGCTAATCGCTTCTTACATCGGATATATTTCCGATACTGTTTCGGTTGAATTGCACAACGATGTCGCTAATTTAATGTTTAAACTGACCGAAACTAAATTAAACTTGCCAGAGGTAATTGTCACACCAGGTATAAATCCCGCACTTGAGATAATCCGGAAAGCAATTGCGAAAAAGAAAGAGCGCGAAGCAAAAATTATGCGTTATGAATTTGATGCTTATACAAAAGGATTAATTCG
>DAIMIJ010000109.1:0-7590 GCA_036722835.1 Ignavibacteriaceae bacterium
GAATATCATTTCCGATTACCGACAAAGGAATAATCCATTTTTCTTATGGCCATTTTTTCCAGATGGCACCGTTTCGATATCTCTACGCTAATTCTGAGTTTGAATATAGTCTTACTGCAGGAAGACCGCTATTCGGAAATGCGGAATTGAATCCTGAAAAAACTGTAACGTACGAACTTGGATTGCAGCAGCAATTATTCGAGGATCTTGCGTTCAATGTAACCGGTTTCTTTAAAGATATTAGAGATTTGCTTGCAACACAGGTTATTAGAGTAAGCGGTGACAGAACATATCAGAAATATGTAAACAAAGATTATGGAAGCGTTAAAGGAATTACTTTTACATTAACTAAAAGACGAACTGCACAGGATATGCTTGGTATTTCAGTTGATTATACATATCAAACTGCCGAAGGAAATGACAACGATCCAGACGCTTTCTTTCTCGATATTTCTTCAGGAAGACAAGCTGAAAATGTTGTTATTTATCTTCCTTGGGATCAAACACACACATTAAATACAACAATATCATTTGGAAATCCCGATGATTGGAATATCAGTTTAATTGGCAGACTTGGTACGGGTTTACCTTATACGCCTGAAATATTTGAGACACAAATTACAGTTAAAACAAACAGCGGGAGAAGACCTTCAACTGCTAGAGTTGACCTTCTTGCCGAAAAGATTTTTAAGATTTATGAATATAACTTAAGCATTTTCTTAAAAGTATATAACTTGTTTGACACTTTGAACGAGCGATTCGTATACCTTGATACAGGCAGGGCAGGCTATTCATTATTTCAGACGACAGGTGGAACTAAAACAACGCAGGATCTTTCTGAGAAAATTCCGGGGGTTCATTCACCCAACGAATATTATCAAAGACCCAATTATTACTATCCGCCTCGGGAAGTCAGCTTAGGTTTTTCTTTTGAATTCTAATTTATCGTAGAAAGCAACAAATTATGAAAAGACAAATATTTTTAGTTTTAACACTAAGTTCACTTTTCTTTATTTCCACACTCTCATTTGCACAAGACAATTATGAACAGCTTAGGAAAAATGAACGAGAAAAAGTAAAGGAATATTTTTGGCAGATGCACGCAAACTCTCCCAGATCAAATAGGCTGCCCGAATCATCAAAAACTGAATTGAATAATTTTCCTGGTAAGATTAATGCCCCGGCTAAAACGGCTTTTCACGAGCGCCGAAAAAATTATTTTATGAACGGCAACAGAGTTCTCTCCGAAATTTACAATTACGGTGGAATTGCACCCGGTTATGATTTACTTCGCGGTGTAAATAATGGTGTTTGGAGAAGTTCATCTTACATTTTCCAATTTTGTCCAATCATTGCTGCTTCGGTTTCCGACAAAGATGACCCTAATAAAAGATTACACATTATCTCAGATGGCTTATGGGATTACCCAGCGTTAAGAGAAGTTGATCCGGCCGATAATACTTTTTTATGGACTTTTCAACCCTTGCCTGGTTACTCCGATTCACTATCAGATGTAATGGCATCAAACCCGGCTCCCGATAAAGATGGAGATGGTAAGCCTGATAGCTGGCCCTATGAATGGTACAATCCAACACTAGGTAAATATGTTTGGCCCGGTTATCTTGAACAGGATGCGACCAATGCCGATCTCGAGGTTTTTTGGGGAATGGACGACAGGGATAACCGCGAATTTAATTATTATCCTTTCAGCGATGACTCATTACGAAAGGGACTTGGTGTGCAAATTGATGGGAGAGCTTTACAATGGAGTAATACCCTTGCAGAGAATAGCATATTCTTTGTTTATACCATAACGAATGTCAGCGAGCAGGATCTCGATTCCGTTTATTTCGGTATTTATGGCGATTGCGATGTTGGCGGCGGCTCGCCTGAAAATACGGATGATAACGGATTATTTGTCCCACCATATAATTACGACGGTAAACACCCAGTTGAGCATATTCCTCCTTATGCGAGAAGTATGGTATACTTTTTCGATCCGGATGGGATGGGTGCTTTGCAGATTCCGGTTGGTTATGTTGCATGTAAATTTCTTGAAAGTCCAGGAAATCCTAATAATGGAATTGACGACGATGGTGACGGCATGACTGATGAAGCACAAGATGATGGAATAGACAATGATGGAGATTGGAATGCAGCAACTGATGATGTTGGAATTGACGGAATTCTTAACACAGGTGATGAAGGTGAAGGAGATGGAATTCCAACTGCCGGAAGAAAGTTACCGAATGGTGCACTTGATCCTTTATATCCTGGTGAACCAAACTTCGAATTCACTGATCTCGATGAAGCAGATCAAATAGGTTTGACCAGCTTCAATAGCTGGACATGGAATACGGATAAAGTTTCAAATGATGAATCGATGTGGAACCGTATTAAAGCAGGTAACTTCAGCGAAATTATTCAAAATACGGATATCGTTTTTATTTTTGGATCAGGAGTTATCTCACTCAAAAAAGGCGAAACAAAAAGAATTTCAATGTCACTTTTATTTGGTGAAACTCTCGATGATCTATTAGTTTCTGCAGAGACTGTGCAAAGGATTTATAACGCTAATTATCGTTTCTTTAAACCGCCATCTAAACCGAATGTATTTGCTGTTCCCGGTGATAAAAAGGTTACATTATATTGGGATAGTAAAGCTGAAGAAAGTTTTGATCCTTTGACCGGAAAAGACTTTGAAGGTTATGTCATTTATAGAAGCACCGATCCTACTTTCAGTGATCTTCAAACCATAACTGATGGCAGGGGAAACGCTTTCTTTTCAACACCCTTAAAAAATTTAAAGGGAGAAGATGCGCGCTGGGATGTTGATAAACGGGACGAACCCTACGTTGACGTAAACGAAAATGGGAAATATGACGGCGGTGAACCTTACACCGACATTAACCTCAACGGGCATTGGGATTCAAAAATCACCGATTGGTGGAGAGAGTATCATCCTGTCAGCTTTGGCGGCAGAGGCATCCAATATTATATGGGAAATAACACTGGATTAGTTCATTCTTTTGTTGATTCCAACAAAGTAATCAACGGACAAACATATTATTATGCAGTTGTAGCGTATGATCATGGTGATTCGACTGGAATTCCTCCGACTGAAACAACCAAAAAAATTACTGTTGACCCGATCACATCTACAATAGATTATGATGTGAACACTGTGCAGGTTATTCCCGGTCCAAGAGCCAGTGGTTATTCTTCTACAAATACTTCCTCGTTTGGATTAACGCAAATCAGTGGAATTGGGAATGGTGAAGTTAAAATTCATATGTTCAACGACCTGGCAGTTCTGGATAATGTTGAGTATAAATTAGCATTTAGCGATTCAACTTTTAACGGCATTCAGAAAAAAGCTCAAAAAAATTATTCGGTACTAAAGCTTAAGTCTGTTGAAGATCGCGTTTCTTTTTTTGATACAAATTTCAGCAATTTAAGTTACCAGGATCTTGATCAATCATTTAATCTAACGGTAAGTAAAAGTAATGTTACCTATACGGAAAACATTGATTACGTTGTTGATTACATGAGAGGTATTATCCGCAGAACAGGAATAAGCTCTATTCCGGTAAATGAATTTTGTGATGTAACCTACCGTTATTATCCAGTTTATCAAAGTACTTTATTGGCTAACGAAGATGGCAACCCGGTATTCGACGGATTAAAAGTTTTTGTTAACGATCAGCCAAAACTTGCTTTCGATTCATTAGGATCTAGATGGGCTGAAGGAAATACGAATTATAATTTTAAGGTAGCCATTTCAACTTTAGGTGCCAAAAAGGCCCTTTACCCAGCCGATTATGAAATAAGATTTTCATCGCAAATCATAGATTCAGCAAGAGTGCTTCGCGGCAGCCAATTTACTACAGTCCCTGTTAAATACAGCGTAAGATTAACCCCCTCTAATCAAAGGATCTGGTCACTATTAAAAGAAAGTCCATCAAATAATCAATGGGATCCTGGAGATGAAATAATTCTTTTCACGCCGACTTCAAACGCTACCACAAGTGATACTGCGACATGGGGGATAATTATTACAATTCCGGATACAAGCGTAGCAAATCCCATCGCTCCAACTGATGGAGATATTTTGTTGATTAGGTCGTTAAGGCCGTACAGTAAAACCGATGCCTTTTCATTTACTGCTAAAGCCGGAACATATAGCAGCGATCTTACGAAATCGCGTCTTGATGATATTTATGTTGTCCCGAATCCTTATGTTGGGTTTAATGAGTTGGAACCGGTAAACAAGCTTCCAGGCAAAACAAGAGGGGAAAGAAGAATTTATTTTGAAAATCTTCCATTAAAATGCACGATTAGAATATTTACTCTAAGCGGCGAGCATGTAAAAACAATAGAACATGAGTCAACATTTGAAAACGGAAGAGAATTTTGGAATTTGCTGAATGAAGACGGATTTAGTGTAGCTTACGGGATTTATTTCGCTCATATTGATGCGCCCGGAATTGGAGAAAAGATTCACAAATTTGCATTAATAAAATAACGGCCGAGCAATTTTGAATTTAACTTTATAAATCAATTATTTTCTTTTATTTCTCTTAGAAGCAAAAATTTCTAACTGTAAGAACTTGGATAAAAAGGATTATGAAAAGTAAACAGGAGTTTGAAATGAAATTGTATTCAAAAATAATATTAGCTTTTTTTCTTTTCTCACTAGTAAACGGAAGTATTGCTCAAAGCGGTGCTTCACTAAATAAAACCGGTACAACTGCCGCACAGTTTTTGAAAATCGGTGTTGGTACACGAGCAATAGGAATGGGTGGGGCATTTACCACTGTAGAAAGCGACGTAAACTCAATGTACTGGAATCCTGCAGGCTTAGCAAGAATATATTCAAGAGAAGCAACTTTTAATCATATTGATTGGATATTTGATGTGAATTACGATTATACATCTTTTGCCATGAATTTACCTGAACTTGGTACTGTTGGGGTATTTGTTTCTGTTCTTTCTGGAGGTGAAATGCAGGTACGAACATTAGAAAAACCTGAAGGGACAGGTGAAATTTTTAACGCAGGTGCACTGGCAGTTGGTCTTTCTTTTGCAAGAAAGTTAACTGAAAATTTTGCGATGGGATTTAATGCTAAATATATCCGTGAATATATTTGGAATGAATCTGCTTCAAGCTTTGCATTTGATGTGGGCACTTTATATACAATTCCTCTTCTTAACGAGTTTAGAATTGGAGCGAGTATTTCGAACTTCGGCTCGAAAATGAAAATGGACGGAAGAGATATTCTGTTAATTAAAAAAGTTGGAGCAGGCGAGGGTAACATCATCAACACTGATATACAGCTTGATGAATTTGATCTCCCTCTTATCTTTCGAATAGGTGTTGGAGTTGATGTTATTAAAGATGCAAACCAGAGATTGACTGCTGCTGTGGATGCAATTCATCCAAATGATAATTCGGAATCTGTAAATACTGGTTTTGAATATGCCTGGAACGAAATGTTTTTTGCTCGTGCTGGTTATAAGTCATTATTTGAAGAAAAGGGTGAACAAGGGTTAACACTTGGTCTCGGCATTAACTATCGAATAATTGAATCTGTAAAGATAATGCTGGATTATGCTTACCAGGATTTTGGACGACTGAAAAATGTACAGTACATTTCGTTAGGTATAAGGTTTTAAGATGTAATATAGATATGCCAGATTTCCGTAGTGGAAATAGGAACTCTAAATCTGGTATATCTAAAAAGACTATCCACCTTATGTGTAGGTATAACTTTCATTAATCTTACATATCTACTTAATTTGATTTTTCAAAAATCCCACTAATTTTGCCAAAAATCTATGAAAACTCATTAGTTTTTAGCAAATTCCCTTCAAAAATATAAAATTCTCATTTCTTGACTTTCAAGCCATCTATGGATATTTTTTCACTCCACTTATAAACAAAAAGGGCAAATGGCAGATACTTCAGATTTCAGAAATGGTTTAATTATAAAATATAAGAACGACCTATTTACAATCGTCGAATTTCAGCACGTAAAACCTGGCAAGGGCGGTGCTTTCGTAAGAACAACATTAAAAAGCTTAAGAACAGGTAAGGTTTTGGATAATACATTCCGCTCCGGCGAAGGTATCGAAATTATTCGGGTTGAACGGAAAAAATACCAATATCTCTACCGGGATAGTGACTTTTTAGTCTGTATGGATAATGAGACCTATGAACAAATAAATATTCCTAAAAATATATTTGGTGATGGTGTAAATTATCTGAAAGAGAGCGAAGAAATCGAAATACTTTTTAGCAAAGATGAAATTATAAGTGTTGAAATTCCAATTTTTGTTAACCTGAAAGTCGTGCAAACTGAACCAGGTTTTAGAGGTGACACTGCAACCGGCGCGAATAAACCTGCTAAACTTGAAACCGGTGTAAGCATAAATGTTCCCCTTTTTATCAATGAAGGTGACGTTTTAAAAGTTGATACGAGAACCGGCGGTTACGTGGAAAGAATAAAATCCTAATTAAAGGAAAATACCATGGATTTAAATCTCATCAAAAAATTAATAAGAATTTTTGATTCCAGTGAAATCACAGACCTTGAGATTGAACAGGAAGGTTTTAAAATTAAAATTGCAAAAAAGATTCGCACTTTTACTGGTGGATCTAGTCCTCACTTAGTTCTCCCTCCTTCAGCTGTTGATTATGCACATGGCACAGATACGTCCGGGAAAGAAAAAGAAACAGAAGCGAAAGTTGAAACAACCCATGAAATTCGTTCACCAATAGTTGGAACATTTTATCGTGCACCTGCGCCTGATGCCGATCCCTATATTCAGGTTGGAGATATCGTTACCAAAGGATCTGTACTGTGCATTGTCGAAGCAATGAAACTGATGAACGAAATTGAATCCGATATTGATGGAAGGATTATTAAAATTCTTGTTGAAAACGGCAAACCTGTAGAATTCAATCAGCCGCTTTTTTTAGTTCAGCCGAACTAATTTCCGATTTTTAAAGAGGTTTAATTGTTTAATAAAATTCTAATCGCTAACCGCGGCGAAATTGCGTTAAGAATAATCAGAACTTGCAAAGAATTAGGAGTTAAAACTGTTGCAATATATTCCGAAGCAGATCGCGATTCACTTCACGTTACCTTTGCAGATGAAGCAGTTTGTATTGGTCCGGCATCAAGTAAAGATAGTTACTTAAAAATTCCTGTAATCATTTCTGCTGCCCAAATCACTGGTGCCGATGCAATTCATCCTGGCTATGGATTTCTTGCCGAGAACGCCGACTTCTCCGAAATCTGTACTGAATCAGATATTAAATTTATTGGTCCATCTCCCGAAATGATCAGGGCAATGGGAGATAAGTCCTTTGCTAAAGACTCGATGAGAAAAAATAGTGTTCCCGTGATTTCGGGCAATAACGGTGTGCTAAAAAATCTTATTGAAGGCAAAGAATTAGCTCAAATCATTGGTTATCCTGTGATAATAAAAGCTTCTGCAGGCGGCGGTGGAAAGGGTATGCGCATCGTTAAAGAAGAAAGTGAGTATGATAACGCGTATCAAACAGCGCGCACAGAAGCTGAGTCT
>DAIMIJ010000110.1:0-2169 GCA_036722835.1 Ignavibacteriaceae bacterium
CCATCCCAAATTCTGAAATCGGGATTACCGGCTTCCGTTTTCTTTGGAAGGATGGTAACATCAATTTTCTTTTTTCTTTCGGTTTGAGAAAATTCTCGAAGAAAGTCGGCAAGATGTTCGTAATAAGATTCTTCTCTTGCGTCACCTTTTTGGTGTGTTCTGAATATAGCAGCTAAGTATTTCTTAGTCATGGTTGGTCTCTAAATTTTCAGTTTTATGCTAACTCAATATCTGTCTAACTTAAACTTCTCACCGAGATAAAGCTTACGCACCTCAGCATCTTCTGCTAGAGTTTTTGCATCACCGAACTTAAAGATTACTCCGTTTATCAATATGTATGCTTTATCAACAATGCTCAAAGTCTCGTGAACGTTATGGTCGGTAATTAAAACTCCAATTCCCCTATTTTTAAGATTTGCTACGATCATCATAATATCTTCGACAGCAATCGGATCAACTCCGGCAAATGGTTCATCGAGTAAAATAAAATTTGGATCTGTTGCGAGCGAACGTGCAATTTCGGTTCTTCTTCTTTCGCCGCCGCTAAGCTGATAACCCATGCTTTTGCGGATGCTGGATATTCCCAAGTCTTCTAAAAGCTGGTCACATTTTTCTTTTCGTTCCTTTTTAGGAAGTCCGATCATTTCAAGCACTGCAAATAAATTATCTTCAACGGAAAGTCTTCTAAAGATTGAAGCTTCCTGAGGAAGATATCCGATTCCCATTCTTGCTCTTTTATACATGGGAACGCTGGTAATATCGCTATCATCAAGAAAAACTTTGCCTTTGTTTGGTCTAATCATTCCAACGATCATATAAAAAGTAGTAGTTTTTCCGGCACCATTCGGACCAAGCAAACCGACGATCTCACCTTTGGAGACTTCAATGGATGCTTTATTTACAACTGCACGCTGCTTATAAATTTTTACAAGGTCTTCGCTTCTTAGTTTTGTTGATTTCATCCTAAAATTTTTCTTTCATATCGTTGTTGATAGATTTCAGAAGTTCTGTTTTTTCCGGCTTATTGATGAATAAAACAAATTGCGGAAGTGAGTAAGTCCCTTCATATCCTTCAACCATATTTTCAGGATAATAATCACTCGTTGGTGAACCGAATAATCTCACTTCGCTTACCTGGTTATCGCTGAATGTTATTTCAGCAGATTGCGAAGATGATTTCGTCAAACCATTCGGTGTATCATCTTCATAAAGATAATAAATACTGTAAACAGAGCCGAATATTTCAGTTTTATTAATTGCACCATCAACAAAGTCTATTATGATTTTGTCACCGGAGACCTGGTCGAATCTGTTTTGAAATATTTCATTATGTGAGTGAATGAAGGAGTTATTATTGATTTCAACCAGACGAATTTTGCTTTCCCGCAAAAATATTATAATTGAATCACCGGTGATTTGAGAATTTTCATACCAAAGTTCCGGCTGAGATGATTTCTCTCCCATTTTCTTTGTGATGATTTTATCTTCATCTTTATAATAAATTGTATAATCATTTTTAGATGCAAATGAACCACGCACAATTTCAACTGAATCTTTAGCTTCAAATATATTTGAAGTGTCGCGGTAAGATTCCATAACCAATGCTTTTATAACCAATGTATCAATTACAATTGCAGCCGAGTCGGATTGTCCTACAATTTGCAAAGTATCTTTTTGTTTTGTATAACTTGTATCAACTTGAATGAAAATCGGATTTTTATTTACAACAGTATATTTTCTTTGTGCATAGTCCTCAAGATGATCTCCATAAATAACGATATTGTTTGTGTTATTCGTAATCTTTACACGATTCGATGCAAATGTAATTCTTGAACTGCGGTAATGCTCAAGTGTGTCAGCCGTAATAATATTTTCAGCATCTATAATTTTTACGTTGCTTGTAGCAACTGCACGATTTTCATTTTTATAATAATTCAGAATATTTGATGTTAAAGTTGTTGCTGTATCATAAAGTACAACATGGTCCTGAAAGTATGCTCGATCTTCATTAAAATAATAATCACCAACATCGGCAGTAAGAATTACTTTTTTATCATCAAGCTTAACTTTTGATTTTGTTTCTGCCTTTTTAAGATTTCCGTAGTAAAATCCTCTTTCAGTTGTGATAGTTAAGTTTTCCTGAACAACAACAACGTTCCCGATCAGCTC
>DAIMIJ010000110.1:2269-4491 GCA_036722835.1 Ignavibacteriaceae bacterium
TGTCATTTGGAATTTAAAAACATCATTTGAATCGTTAGCTAATCTCAAAGTGTATCTCTTCTGGCGACGTAGGTAACATTATAAATAACATAATTATCCAAACTCTGATCAGATTCGAAACCGTATCCTTCGATTTTTTCAATTGAAGTAAGAATAGTTACAAATTTTTCTGATAGTATTTTACTATCATCATTTCGCCACATTAATTCCTGCGTTATTAAAGTAACACCGCTGTCATTTACCGCAACCACGCTATCAATTGCATAAAGGTTTCGAGTAATGTCATCAACCTTTCCACGCTTTGAGGTTAAAGTTGTTGCAACTGTTTCAAGATCATTAAAAAATTCTACCTTAACGCTGCTGTCTAATAATGTTTCGCGTGCGCCCGTATACATCCGTAAATGTCCGGCATACAAAACAGCTTTTGTTTTACCTGAGTCGGTAAAAAAAACTTTTGAGTTCCAGCTCTCCTGTGCAGGTAGTTCTTCAACTTTTAATGCGGTATTGATTGAAGGTTTTACTTTTCCATCCTCACAACCAATTAGAAAGGTAAGTAAAATCAGCAAAGCTAAGAATTTCATCGCTGCTGCAATCCGAGATTAATTAAATCGTGCAAGTGGACAATCCCGATTGGTTTGTTCCCGTCACCGGTAATTATAAGTGAAGTAATCTTGTAGTTTTCCATCTGCTGCAATGCAAAAGAAGCTAAATAATTTTCTTTAAGTACTTTTGGTTTTCTTGTCATAACATCTTTTGCAATTAGATTTTTGATTTCCAAAGTTTTTTCAAGAAGTCTTCTCAAATCACCATCTGTAATAATTCCCGTAAGAACTCCGCTGCTGTTTACAACGCAGGTAGTTCCTAATCTTTTAGAAGTAATTTCTATTATCACGTCCTTCAACGATGCATCTTCTTCGACTATCGGAACTCTTTCATCCTTTATCATTATCTCACTGATTTTAAGCGATAATCTTTTTCCTAAGCTTCCACCGGGATGAAGGAAAGCAAAATCTTCTATAGTAAAATTTCTTGTTTGAAGAAGAACAACAGAAAGTGCATCACCCATTGCTAATGTTGCAGTTGTAGATGCTGTTGGAGCTAAATCATACGGGCAGGCTTCTTCTTTGACACTAATATTAAGGAAGATATCACATTCTTTAGCGATCCGTGAGGATTCACTTCCGCACATTGCAATCATCTTAACACCTAATCTCTTTAGCATTGGAAGCAGGTTTGCAATTTCTTCAGTGTTGCCGCTTTTGGAAATCAATATTACCACATCTTCTTTTCTAACCATACCTAAATCACCATGGAGTGCATCTGTTGGGTGAAGATAAATGGCCGCAGTTCCTGTTGAGTTCAATGTTGCTACAATTTTACGGGCAATTAATCCTGACTTACCCATTCCCGTCAAAACAACTCTTCCCTTCGATTCGCTGATGGTATTTATAGCTTTGACAAATTGATCGTTGATGCTTTCGGATAAATTCGCAACAGCTTCTGCCTCAATGCGAATTACTTCTTTTCCTTTTTGTATTATTTCATCAGATGTCACAGATTTTTATCCTTTTTGATACTTAATATCTTTTATAGATGATAAATTCAATTTAATTGAAGTATTGATTTTCTATTTCGCCACTGTTGTCGAAAATAAATGAGGTTTGTTAGAAACATTTGGAAAACAAAATGCATTGGACATATTTCATCTAGATTAATTTTCATTCTCTTTAAAGCAATTTCCTTTGCCTATTGTTCAATGAATAATATTTTGGTTATCTAAAAATATTTTTCAGCAACAGATTATCTGTCTTTCCCTAAATTTTGTAAATAAGGTGATAAGGTTACTTGAAGTTATTTTAAGTTGTTACTAAGGTTATTGAATGTCAGACATTTAATTAACAGTAACATATTCATTTTTCTAAAACCTTAGTAATCACATCTAACCTAATGAAATATAACCTTATCACCTTATGTCTTTTGGTTGCAGTATTTAATACAATTTAATAATAAAAATTTGAAATTTATTTTGGGTAGATAATTGTTTAATAATTTTTTACAAGTCTGTCTATACTTTTTACCTGAATTAAAATATTTTTTAATTTATTAAGTGGAAGCTGGCTGTCCGCATCACTCAACGCTTCTTTGGGATTTGGATGAACTTCAAGAAAAAGAGCATCAATTCCAACTGCTGCCGCAGCTTTAGCAAGCGGTAAAATAAATTT
>DAIMIJ010000110.1:4591-7558 GCA_036722835.1 Ignavibacteriaceae bacterium
CCTTTCTTTATGTTCACAACTTTTTTTGTTCTGCCGGCGGCAACAAGTAAATCTGTTTGTCTGCAAAGGAATGCCGGAATCTGTAACACATCAACATACTTGGCAGCAATTGCAGCTTCTTCTGATGTGTGAACATCTGTAAGCACGGGTATATTAAACTTCTCTTTTACTTTGAATAAAATTTTTAATGCCTCCTCGTTACCAATACCTGTAAATGATTTCCCGCTTGTCCTGTTAGCTTTTTTATAACTTGATTTGAATATCAGAGGAATGTTCAGCTTGCTGCAAATTGATTTTATATGCTTTGCCGTTTGCAGAATCATTTTTTCATTTTCGACAACACATGGACCGGCAATCAACACGAAAGGATGATTATCCCCAATTACGATGGAATTTAATTTTATCATTTATATTGAAGCAATTCTATTGGTTAAAATCTCGATGTAAATATAATTATTTCATCCTATTTAATGAACTTGAGCCAAAATTAAGGTTATAAATTCTCAAGCGCACATTTTATCTTTTGAACTTTAGAATGAAAATCGTATAATCCGCTTCAAATTTCATTCGATTCACTATTATTCAGCAATAAATGAAAAATCTTTCTGCTAACAAATTCAGCTTACGAATTAAACTCTCGATTTTCATTCTAACCTTGCTTTGTTTTCATTCTACCTACTCGCAGCCAGTAGAGGTTATGAACTCTTCGGAGATTAAGCTTGCACTTAAAAAGCTTAATGTGCTTGGAAGCGTACTATACATTGCAGCCCATCCGGATGATGAAAACACTGCGGTATTATCTTATTTCTCATCAGGAAAATTATTTAGAACTGGTTATCTATCACTAACCCGCGGCGATGGCGGGCAAAATTTAATTGGAAGCGAACAAGGCGATCTTCTTGGATTAATCAGAACAAACGAATTGCTTGAAGCAAGAAAAATTGATGGGGCAGAACAGTTCTTTACTCGTGCAATTGATTTTGGGTATTCGAAATCGCCTGAAGAAACTTTTACAATTTGGGATAAACAGAAATTATTATTCGATGTCGTGTGGGTTATCAGAAAATTTAAACCCGATATTATTCTAACGAGATTTCCATCCGATGGAAATGGCGGTCATGGACATCATACTGCATCAGCAATTCTTGCCGAGGAAGCATTTAATCTGGCGGGCGATCCAAATAAATTTCCCGAACAACTGCGTTATGTAGGTGTATGGCAGCCAAAAAGACTTTATTGGAATGCTTGGACTCCCCTTCTGGAAAGCCGAAAAGATGACCTTTCCAAGTTTATCTCAATTGATTTGGGAAGCTTCAATAAACTGTTAGGAAAATCTTATTCCGAAATATCTGCTTTGAGCCGCACGCTTCATAAGAGTCAAGGTTTTGGTTCATCCGGGAGGCGAGGTGAAACATTAAATTATTTCAGTTATGTGCTTGGTTCAAAAGCAAATAACGATTTCACTGAAAATATTGATTTAACATGGAATCGAGTTGAAAGTGCACAAATTGTTAAGGAGCTTTTGTCGGATGCTGAGAAAAACTTTGATGAAGAAGATCCTTCGAAAAGTCTGTCTGTCTTGGTTGAAGCTTATAAACAATTATCCTTGCTCCCTTCGAGTTATTGGAAGGAAGTTAAACTGAACGAACTGAAAAATGTTATTCGTTCGTGTGCTGGAATTTGGATTGAATGCATTTCCTCAGATAAATCAGGTGCATTAGAAGGTCAAGTTGATCTTACGGCAGGAATTGTGAATCGATCTTACTATCCAATTACTCTAAAAAGCATTAAGTTAAATTTTATTGACAGTCTTTCATCTATAAACAAGGAACTTATCACAGGAAAATTTATCTCTCAAAATATGAAAGCAAATTTGCCAGGCGATTTTAAGATCTCCAATCCTTACTGGCTAGAACAATCCCACTCAGAAGGACTTTATGAAATAAAAGATGTCACTCTTACAGGAATAGCCGACTTTAGAAAGGAACTCAAGTGCCAATTTACTTTGTTGATTAATGACACGGAAATTTTCTATGATACTCCGGTTTATTTTAGGTGGACTGATCCGGTTGATGGCGAGAAGTACAGTCCGTTTAATGTTTCACCGCCAGTTTCTGTCAGGTTGAAGAACAAAACAATCATTTTTCCTAATCAAGAAAGTAAAGAGCTTAAATTCGCTCTAATCAACCATTCAAATAATGTTAATGGAGATGTTAAAATAATCTTACCAAAGGATTGGAAGGTTGAACCAAGCAGCATTTCATTCAATCTGAAAAGCAAAAATGAAGAGAAGGAATTATTATTTAGAATTGATCCTCCAAAGCAAAACTCAACAGCCGTTCTATCATTTGAAATCAGCACCAATTATGGCACCTCCGACAGGGAAATTATCCAGTTAAATTATAAGCATATTCCGCCGCAGACTTATTTTCCCAAAGCCGAAATAAAATTAGTTAAGGTTGATCTTACAAAGAATATTAATTCTATCGGTTATGTAATGGGCGCCGGAGATGATATTCCAGAGTATCTCAAACAAATAGGTTATAACGTTACTCTGTTAACTGATGACGATCTGGAGTTATCCTCACTAAACAAATACGATGCAATTGTTACCGGAATTCGCGCTTACAATACAAGAGAAAAACTCCATTCATTTAATTCTAACCTGATGAAATATGTTGAATCCGGCGGAACGTTGATTGTGCAGTACAACAACAACCGCGAATTAGTTACAGATCAGGTTGGTCCATTTCCATTTACAATTTCAAGAGATCGGGTCACGGAAGAAAACTCACCTGTTAGTTTCATAAATCCAAATCATCAGTTGCTGAATTTTCCGAATAAGATTATTCCTGCTGATTTTGACGGATGGATTCAAGAACGCGGACTCTACTTTGCAGATAAATGGGATCCTAAATATGAAACTGTAATTGGCTGTAATGATAAAGGTGAAACAGAAAAAAGCGG
>DAIMIJ010000111.1:0-7459 GCA_036722835.1 Ignavibacteriaceae bacterium
GAGAAAAAATTCACGATACTTTGCAAAATTATGTAAAGTGATAAGTATAAAATAAAATCCGACAATATCGGGTTATTTAATAAAGCAGAAACTTTCTCTCTGAAAAGAATGAGAATTAAGCCAATTGTACACAACACACATGTACGAATGATAAGTAACTTTTTAATTAATGATCTTATCGATAATAATTTTTGCTTGGATGATAGTTGAGGCAAGTACTTATTCAGAGTTTCATCGAATCCAAGCCCACCAAATACCATTGAAAAAGAAGAAATGCTCATCAGAGTGACATAAATGGAATAATTATCCGCACCTAATTTGCGAGCTAATAAAATTCCAAAGATGTAGGTTAAACCATATTCAGAGAGCTTGCTAAGGTGATTCCATGCAAAACTTTTAAATGTTTTTACGGTATGCGTCATTTGAATTGATTGAGGATTGAATCACTCCTTCAGTATTCGTTGGAAGTAGGTATAACTTAAAGTACAATGCCACAGTTAGCCAAAACATGATTGAAAATTGATAACCTTCAAAATTTGGTTCCATTAAGGAGTGAATAAAAGATCCTAAAAGTGAACTCATGAAAGACCATCTTAAAATTTTCATCTGTTCGTTTGATTCTATTACGAAATCTTTTATGTACTTTGAAACGACTTTCCCGAACAAAATAAAAAATAAAACTGCTCCAATTATTCCTGTTTCACCTAACAAACCTAAAAATATATTATGAGCAGAGGCATGTGTAATAATTTTAAATTGTGAATGATATCCTAGGTTTCCAAAGCCAACTCCAACAATTGGATTCTCAATTATCATTTTCCATACATCAGAATAAAAATTAACTCTGGTCATGTACGAAAAACTTCTTTCAACCGTAGCTAGTCTATCAATTATTACCGACGTAAGTGGATTAAGCATAACAATCAAAGCAATCGTAATAAATGCAATCACAATTGGTATCATAGTTCGTACTCTTACTATTCTAAATAAAAGAAAAGCTATTGATATTATAAGAGCTAAAATTCCTCCGCGGGATAGAGTAAAGATCATTGCACTAAACATAAATACTAACGAAATGCCACTGAATAATTTAGCTTTGTGCGAAGTTTGAGTTAAAAAATATCCTATAGCAATCGGAATGATTAGCACAAAAAATGTGGCTAGATAATTTGATTTGCCCCATGAAGTTGCTAATAAATTTTTTTTGAAAAAGATACCTACTATACCGCTGCTCAATCCACCCAATTGCATCAAAATATAAAATTCAATAATTGCTAAAATTAAACCCCAAGCCAATAAAGCTATTATTAGAAAGGATACATGAAATCTTTTTTGGATTACAAAAAATGCGAATGAAAAGCTAATAAATCCGGCAAAATAACTTCTCCAAATTAATAATGCTCTGAATTTATCATAAGAAATAATAAGACTGAGTAATCCCCAAATTAGAAATGGAATCCAAATTAAAGAGAATAAAGAGAATCGGTCGGATTCGTTATAGTGAAAAATCGATTTAAAGAAAAGAATAAAAAAAACTAAAACAAATACGAGGTCCAAAACTAAAACTGGTGGTGCTTTACCGCCTACTTTAAATAGCCCTAATGACCCTAATAAAATTGAAAAGATTAAAATATTTAATAAAATAAATGGCGATTCAAAGGAATAATAAAATGTATAAACTGCTGATATGACTGATAAAATCAAAAAGAATGGTAATGGTTCAAGTATAATAAAAAACACCAATAAAATGGCTTCGAGTACGAGTAAATATTTTGCTTGCTTTAATAAGGATAGCGTATGCACTTATAAATTCCTATTGTTCAATTAAGCGATAGAGATTACTGTTTGTTCGACTTAAAAAAATGCTTCAATGGTAAAATAATTCCGTTTCTAAATGTCTGATATCTAGCTTCCTCGTTCTTCAAATTTTGGAAGGATTCTAAAATCAGGACATAGCTGATCCCTAATAGTAAAGAAATTAAAAATGCGGCTAATACAATAATAGCTCTTTTAGGGGCGGATTTTCTTTCTGCAGGCATTCCTTTATCCAATACTAAAACAACAGGAATTTCTTTCTGCTCTTCGATTTTTGCTTGCTCATAGATTGGTAAAATAAATTCCATTAATCGTGTTTGAATTTCATAATCCCTCATTAATCGTACATATTTAACACCAACTTCAGGAATTTTTTTAAATGGAATAAAGAATCCCGATTTTGTTATTTCATCACTAGACTGAAGTTCTTTTAATTTTTTTTGAAGCTCCTCTACTTGCAGTTTAGTTTGAATAATCATAGGATGAGTTTCATCCTGACTTAATCTATAAACATCTAATTCTATTTGTTTTGCTTCAACTTGGGCTTTTAAATCGGCAGCAGATTTAATAGCTACTTTTGTCTGTTCTTCAATACCGTAAATATTGAATTTTTGACTGAAGATTTTCAAAGAATCTTCAATATCTTTAATATCTACTAGAACTTGGTTATATCGAGTTTCAATAAATCCTCTATTGCTCTTCGCTTCACGAGTACTTAACTCTATACTGATTTCATTTAATATCTCGACGTAATAATTTGCCATATCGGCAGCTCTTTTAGGACTTTTATCAGACACATTGATGGTAACAGTTCCCTCATCTTCAACATTAAAATCAACATTGTTTTTTAAAGCATCAATCAAAGTCTCGATAGGTTTGTCTTCATCAATTTCATAGACATCTCTTAAATTAAATTTATCAATAACTTTTATAGAAGCCGTTCTGCTTTGCAATATTGCTAAATAGTTAAAAGCTTCATCCGAGGTTGCTCCTAATCTACCGAGGGTTTTGGAAAGATCCTTTATTGTGCTCGAAAATCCCGCAATGTCTCCGAATAGTCCACCTTTCTTTTTCGGAGGTAATATTGATGCTGTTGAAATATACCACTTATCAATAAGCAAACTTATTACAACTGCCGCCAATGTAATAATAAGTGTATTCCAAAAGATTATTTTTCGCCATTTAACTAATATGATGATAAAATCTTCAAAGGTTTTTGATTTAGATACTTTTTGTTTCTCGGATGTATTCATTATTGTGATTCGTTTTGAATGTATGATCTAATTTACTGATAAAGTCTTATTCTTAAATTGACTTGTGAATTAGAATGATATGCTTCTTTAGATACGACCAATTCAAATTTTCTATTAAGAAAGTATTAAAAATATCTTGTTATTTTAGTATTTCCTTCAAAGATTTTATCTCATCTATAAAATTTGTAGCCGTGCGTTTGGCATAATATCGGATTAAAAAATATTTTATAATAGATTTTTAAAACCCTAAACGGAAAAATCTGAATTAAAATTTTATTCGTATCAATATTCAAAGATATGTATTATGAAAATTTATTCAAAAGCATTTGATAATCGCTTCCGAGAATTAAGTTGAATGATGTCTTACACACGAAAATCGTTGGAAACAATTTATATTACTTTTCGTCAAAATAATTATTGAAGGAATTCGATAACAGAAAAATGATTTTGATAGTGTTAGTTCCACTACAAATTGTGGATATACTCTGAATCATGCCTCATTTTTAGATTGTCACTTTCTGTATGACAAATGTACTATTGACATTGAATATTTTTATTATATTTTAGTACCTAAATAATGAAAGGTTTTTTTATCTAGAGTTTGCTACTGCCCTAAAATTTTAATGAATTTTACCAGAGTAGCAAATTTATGCCGATTTAGGGAATTTCTCTGGTCGGTTTTTTGTTACTTATTTGAAATAAACTATCTGAGAGGAAGTATATAGACATTAACGATACGGATTTCCTAAGGAAATAGTAACAAACAAAAAAAGGAAGGATAATATGAATACGCTCAAAGCAAAAATAGATAATCCCCTTTCGGACCTCATCAGCGATGATATCTATGATTTATTAAACACTCATGGACTCATTGATGAGAAATCAGTAAGAGATTACCAAATACGCAAAAAGTTCAAACAACTGAGAGCCGGCAAAATAAGCGCCGGCGATGCTATTGATGCAATTCGGGAGGAATACCCTTATTTACAGTTTGATACGATAAGAAAAATCGTCTATCAAATAAGTAAATAGCTCGGCATTCTTGACAAATAGCTGTCATCAATTTATATTTGACTGACTCTTCAAAGGGTCCTCCCCTGCCCTTTGATTTAAAGTGAGTCGAGCCCAGTGACGAATCTTTTTCACTGGGCTTTATTTATTTCATTTAGGAACATTATGGCACAAAAAATCAAAAAAAAATCTGCAATTGCTAAAAAAAACTTAGTATCCCCTTTTAACATTTATTGGGATAAAAAGAATTATCTATTTCTGTTTTTAGGTTTTGGTCTTCTAATTGTTGGATATTATGTGATGAGCATTGGTTCATGGGATAGCACAGAATCATTGATATTTTCACCGATTATTTTAGTGATTGCTTATATCTTAATATTTCCTCTTTCTATCTTCTCCAAGAAAAAAGAAATTACTGATAAGAGTAAAGAAGATAAGCATTAATAACGCAGTTGATCTTTTTCTCATCCTATTTATCGTATCATCATTAATTCTTATGGTGATATTCATTCCAAAATTATATTTTTACATTAATTCATTCAATAGAAAATAGAATCTAATAAGATTAAATTTGCAGCAATAAATAAATTGAATCATAACGAAAATTGACTAATCTAAATTTCCAGCAAATAATTGATTTAAGACTTCTCATGTCCGTAGATGGCATCGGCGTGGGAAGAATTAAAAATTTACTTGCAAAATTCCATTCTACCGAAAAAGTATTTTCAGCGAGCGTCAAAGAATTAATGGATGTTGATGGATTAAGCATCAATCTTGCCCAAAGAATTCAAAGATGCAATGATAATAGAAGTGAAATTGAAAATTTAGTAAATCAAGAACTTGAACAGCTATTCAAAATAAACGGCTCTTTAATCACCTTATGGGATAACGAATATCCGAGCATCCTCAGAAAAATTTACGATCCTCCAATCCTTTTATACATCAAAGGAAAATTTCAAGATGCTGATGATTACTCAATTGCTGTAGTTGGAACCCGGCAGCCGACCAACTACGGAAAAATTCAAGCTGAAAAAATTGTCACAGATTTAGCCGAACAAAAAATTACAATTGTTAGTGGAATGGCTCGCGGTATTGATTCGATAGCTCACAGAACTGCTTTAAAAAATGGAAGCAGAACAATTGCTGTGTTAGGTTCTGGATTGAATGTGGTTTACCCTCCTGAAAATAAAAAACTATACAACGAGATTTCTGAATCAGGAGCAATTGTAACGGAATATAGTTTAGACACAAAACCGGATGCAGTTAATTTTCCTAAACGAAACAGAATAATTTCAGGATTATCACTTGGATGTGTTATAGTTGAAACCGGAATTACCGGTGGTGCAATGCAAACTGCTGCTTTAGCTTTGGATCAAGGCAGGGAAGTTTTTGCAGTCCCCGGTAATTTGGGTATTAGGCAATCAGAAGGAACAAATTTATTAATTCAGAAAGGGGAAGCAGAATTAGTTAGATCTGCAGAGGATATTTTGCTTGAATTAGAATTAAAATTGAAACCGGTTATCGGGAAAAACATTCCTAGACCAGATATTGAACTGAACCTGTTTGAAGAGCAAATTCTTACTCACTTAAATGATGAACCTCTGCAAATTGATCTCCTTGCATCAAAAGCAAACCTCTCAACTTCAGATTGCCTTGTGCATCTACTATCGCTTGAATTTAAAGGCGTGGTTAAGCAATTGCCTGGTAAAACTTTTATAAAGGTTTAACAGTCTGTTAAGAATTTTAAAAGTAATTTATAACTCACCTTAAGCAATGTTAAAATTACAAACCCAGTTTCTCAGCAGAGCTTGATTCGTTCGTTCAGAAACTGGGTTTGTTTACGAATTCTAATCGTCATTATGCGTAACATGAGTTATAAGAAATTTGAACTTACAATACCTCATTCCAAACATTCCTAATATTTTTTTCGGTTTTTCCAAAGAGCAGTCAATCTTTCTTTAAGATTTTTTTCTTGTCCACTTTCCGATGGAAAATAATATTGTACATCACGAAGTTTTTCCGGGAGATATTCTTCAAGTATAAAATGATCTTTAAACTCGTGCGGGTATTTATACTCTTTGCCATAACCGATCTCTTTCATCAGCTTGGTTGGTGCATTCCTTAAGTGAAGGGGGACTGGATATAACGGCTTATCTCGAACATCTGAAATTGCATTTTCAATTCCACTGTAAGAAGAATTACTTTTGGAACTCGCTGCCAAATAAGTTGTACATTGAGCTAAAATAATTCTTGCCTCCGGCATACCAATTTTATCAATTGCAGAGAATGCTGCTTCAGCAAGCACCAAAGCATTCGGCGATGCATTCCCAATATCTTCGGATGCAAGTACAACTAATCTTCTTGCAATAAATAACGGGTCTTCTCCCCCTTCCAGCATTCTTGCAAGCCAGTACAACGCAGCATCTGGATCGCTGCCGCGTACACTTTTAATAAATGCCGATATTACATTATAATGTTCTTCGCCGCCTTTATCATACAAAATATTCTTCTTCTGAATAATGTTTTCTAAAATTTCTTTATTAATGTTTATCGGCTGATTTTCAATCTCCTGAGTAATTGCTGCCTCAAGAATATTTAACATTACTCTGGCATCTCCACCGGAGAGAAAAATTAAGAAGTCTACATCAATCTCATTTATTTTTAGCGATGATAAAAATTCATCTTTTTGTAATGCAAAATCTAAAATGTTATGCAGATCATTTTTAGTTAATGGTTCAAGTACAAAAATTCTTGTGCGGGAACGAAGCGCCGGTATCACTTCAAAGCTGGGATTTTCAGTTGTTGCGCCAATCAAAATAATTAAGCCGGATTCAACGGCATTTAACAAAGCATCTTGCTGACCTTTATTAAAACGATGAATCTCATCTATAAAAAGGATTGTCTTTTTGTTTTGAAGTCTATTAAGATTTGCAATTTCAATTATCGCTCGAACTTCTTTTACACCGGATGAAACAGCATTGATCTGATGAAAGTCTGAGTTGGTTTGATTAGCAATTATTTTTGCGATGGTGGTTTTTCCGGAACCAGGAGGACCCCAAAGAATAAATGAACTCAATGCGTCTTTCTCAATCATAGATCTGACTGGTTTGCCGGGATCTAAAAGTTCTTTTTGTCCTTGAAATTCGTTTATTGTTTTGGGGCGTGCTCTTTCGGCTAATGGAATTTGAGGTATTTGAATTTTAGACATTAAAATATAATACTCATTAGATATTTATCATTTCTCTTCAACCTTAATAATCTTTTCACCTTTTTTCATCATACCGTATTTTTCTCGTGCTATCTGTTCAACTTTGGTGGAATTCTTTTTCTCAAGTGAATCAATCTCGGCTTGAAGATTTTTATTCTCTAATTCTTTTTGG
>DAIMIJ010000112.1:0-7331 GCA_036722835.1 Ignavibacteriaceae bacterium
AATTTTCTTCGTGAAGCAATCGGAGAAGTTGAAGATGAATCGCAAGCAGTAATCTCTGATGAACTAAATTCTGTTAAGATTATGACCATTCATCAAGCGAAAGGATTGGAGTTCCCGATTGTCTTTTTATATAGATGCGGTGAGTCGTCCAGAAAGCCAAGTGTAAAAACAAAGTCAATTTTGGTGAATAAGGAATTTGGTCTTTTTACAAAAGTGCCTCTCGATGAAAATTATTTTGGCGAATATTATTCCGCGCCAATTGTTCAGTTAAGCGATTACATAAATGATCGGAAAAACATTGCTGAGATTAAACGATTATTTTATGTTGGAATCACTCGTGCAAAAAATCAGCTTTTTTTATCTGCGAGTCTAAAATCCGCTTTGTCAGCTAAAGCAGATTCCTTTATCGGATTACTTCAGAAAGGACTAAGTATTGATTTTAATTCTCCGCAATTCAAACTAAGATCAAAGTTAAAATACCTAACTAAAAAAGATGAAAAATACATTGGCGATGAAAAAGATTTAGAAATAGAGATACCAATAATCAAAAAGCTTCAGCCGATTATAATTTCTGAAACAGAAGAAGAGCAATTACTGCATATCAAATCCCTGCTGATAAAAAATATAGACGATAAAGTTTTTGGTGAAATTATTTCCGCAACAAAGCTTAGTGTTTATAATCAGTGCCCGCTTAAATATCGGTTGATTTATGAATTGGGATTTTCAAGCTTAATGGTAGAAAATCGCAATTGGCTTATCAGTCAAAAAACGGCTGATAAATCCAAGCAGTTTGATTTCAATCCAAAGGAAGAAATGCTTCTCGCTTCATCAAACGAAGAAGAGATTAGCAGAACAGATATAAAATCAGCACAGGTTAAAGGAACTTTAATTCATCGTTTACTAAGTGAAGAAACTTCCGAAGCTGAACTGATGAGTAAAGTTGAACTTTATCTGAAAAATATGATGGATAGGGAAGAATGGCAGTCGAATCAATTTGCGGATTTGAAACAGGATATTGTTGAGGATATTCTGAGTTATTTTAAATCAGAAAATTATAGGCGGATACAAGATTTCCCGGATTACAGAAACGAATTTGAAATTTATCATCAGCATTCTGATTTTTATCTTTACGGCATAATTGATAAGCTAATCATAACCAAAGGCAAAATTATTATTGTTGATTACAAAACAGATTTAATACCTTTGGATGAGATTCAAGCAAGAGCCAGCCAGTATTTTACTCAATTAAAATTTTATGCATATATTACTAGCAAGTTGTTTAAAGTGATTTCAAATTTTGAACTGCAAATTGTTTTCATAAAGCATCCCAACGAATTTATAGCTATGAATATCGGGTTAAAAGAGTTATTTAAAATTGAGCAGGAAATCGAGCTAATGGTCAAAAAAGTTAGAAAAGGGACGTCCGAAAAAAACTTAGATCATTGTAGAAATTGTATTTTCTCGATAAAAAATAATTGTATTGTGATTTAATTTATATGGGCTTGTTAATTTCAAAAAAAATATTCCTATATTTATTATGAAATTAATTTTGGGAAGAAACTCATGCAACGAATCGTTAATCAAATAAGAGATTTAGGTCTCATCGAAAGTGAATTGCATAACACAACGGTTGGGGTATTGGCTCTTTACATAGACGATGAAAAAACTATCCAGTTCCCGACGACCTTTCTCTACCGGGATAAAAACATATTCATCTTTTTTAAGAATGATGATGAGCAGTATGAATCTATAAAGTACAACTCAAGTGCTAGCTTCACTATCATTAAACAAGAAAAAGTTAAGCGGGGGAAAAAACTCGAGTTCAAACCAACTTATCAAATGTTTTCAATTACTTTAAATGGTTTAGTGCGTAAAGTAGAGGATGAAAAAACTATGATAAACCTACGCCATGAATATTTGGCTAAGTATGCTAAAAAAACAGAAACTGCGAGAAGAACTATACCTGCCCTGGCTAATGCAATAATTATGGACTCCGATGAAATACATGCTCAGGAGGAGTTCGGAGGTTGATTTGAAATATCCGGCTATTCTTCTGCTATCCGGTTTGATCCTAATTGGCTGTTCGGCAGATATAACTTATTATGAAATTCCCATCGAGTTCAAAAATCCTCAAAAGAAAAAAGAGTTTTTAAATACTTACTCAAAATTTTTATTAGGAAAGAAAATTTTCCTTGATCCCGGTCATGGCGGAGAGGATAGAAGTAGCATTGGTCCGCAGAAGCTAACGGTTGAAGCCGACGCAAATTTAAATGTAGCATTAGCATTGCGAGATTTTTTGCAAGAAGCGGGAGTTGAAGTAGTAATGTCACGCGAAATTGATAAGTCAGTCGGTTTGAAAGAACGATCTTACATGGCAGACGGAAGCGGTGCAGAAATTTTTATTAGTATTCATCATAATGCACCAGGTAGTGATAGTGAAACATGGATTAATTATACTTCAACATATTATCATGCTAAGGAAACTGACTATGAGTATGAACCTTTGGAAAGAGATTTTGCAAAATATGTTCAAAGAGATTTAGCTTATGCTATGAGAAATTCCGGCGGCTTGGGTTCATTTGATGGAACCTATTCGGATTATTGGATTTATCCCGGAGCCGGATTCTCAGTTCTTCGTGTAACTAAAATTCCGTCCATTCTTGTTGAATGCGGATTCTTTACAAACCCTCATGAGGAAAGACGCTTAGCTACAGATGAGTTCAATAAGATTCAAGCTTGGGGAATTTTTAGAGGAATTGCCCGATATTATTCAGCCGGAATCCCACAAATCGAATATGCTATGATTGACACTAATTTCATTCAAAGTAATTTTGAACTTAAGTTTTCTGTTAAAGATTCAACCTGCATAAATACTGAATCTATTCAAGTCTATTTTGATTCTTTAAAAACCCAAAACTTTACTTACGATGACACAACTGGTGAACTTTCTTTACCGCTGCAAAATGTAAGTTATGGAGAACATGTTGTAAGAATATTAGCGGCAAATAAAAATGGAAATCATGCATTTCCGTTTCATCATAAAATATTTGTCCACGGAATGACAGAAAATTAATCATTAACAAACCATACTGAAAGTAACTCATGCTGAATTATGTTTGGCTTGCTTTATTAATGCTTGGCATCGGAACAGCACTCTACATTGATATAAACGACAAGACTCAGAACAAGTATCAAAATGACCATCCATTACCAATCACAATCGAGTTTGCCGAACCATTTAATAATAATGCTGATAAGATTTATGAAGGAAAAATAAAAATCTCTGCAAAAGATTTTAATAAGCATTATTCCCAAAACATATCAAACGATCTGACATTCAATTCAAAGCTAACTTACGTTAAAAAAAACAATAAGATAAACGCTTATTTTAATATTGATAAAACTGCTCCCAAAGTTTTATCTGAAATAGCAAGCATATCCGGTAAAGAAGATGATCTGATAGCTAAAGTAAGTTTAAATGAGAATATAGATTCGGCAAACGCTAAAGCCGAGATGATTCTTGAAGAAGTTGCTTTTCTAAAGCTTAAGCAAGTGACCAATGCAGTATTGAGTTATGCGGGTACCGCTGTTGAGATTGCATTAGGTTTAATTGGAATTATGGCTTTGTGGCTCGGTGTAATGAAAGTTGCTGAATCTGCAGGATTGATTTCTATTCTTGCCAAAATATTAAAGCCCATTACTAATAAACTTTTTCCTGATGTTCCTTCAGATCATCCTGCTGTTGGTTCGATGATAATGAATATTTCTGCGAACATGCTTGGGTTAAGTAATGCGGCTACTCCCTTCGGTTTAAAAGCCATGGAAGAGCTTGACAAGCTTAACCCTAATAAAGGGACCGCTACCAATGCAATGTGTACATTTCTTGCTATTAACACAGCCGGTTTAACATTTATTCCTGCAAGTGCAATTGCTATTCGCGCTGCTGCAGGCAGTTCAGATCCGGCAATCATAATAGGAACTTCAATATTCGGTGCGTCGTGTGCAACAATTGCTGGATTAACTACAGTAAAAATTTTAGAAAAGTTTCCCATTAAAAATGGCGGAGTATTAGACTGGTTTAAGGAAAACAAAGGACTTCTCGGATTTTTAGTGGGCATCATTCTTCTCATTCTTTTATTAACAACAACCGGTTTAGGAAGCTTTTTTGGTTCGATTTTTAGTTTCGTTTCACCGGAATTATTTAAAGCTGTAATACAGGTAGTTGCGATAATTGCAATTCCGTTGTTGATTGTTGCATTCATCGGTTATGGTGCATTTAAGAAAGTTAGAGTCTATGAACAATTTATAGAAGGTGCTAAAGAAGGATTTAATATTGCTGTGAGGATAATTCCTTATTTAGTAGCTATGTTGGGTGCAATAGGAATCTTTAGAGCTGGCGGAGCAATGGAAGGTTGGCTAATTCCTTTATTGAAATATGTCACTGATCCATTAGGAATTCCTGCAGAAGTTCTGCCAATGGCTTTGATGCGTCCGCTTTCCGGCAGCGGTTCTTTAGGAATTATGGCTGAAACTATGTCGGTTTATGGACCTGATTCTTTGATTGGCATAATGGTGTCAACCTTTTTTGGCAGTTCTGAAACTACATTTTATGTGTTAGCTGTATATTTTGGTGCGGTCAATATTAAGAATATTAGACATGCACTCGCAGGAGGATTGGCTGCTGATATTGCGGGAACTTTAGGTGCGGTCTTTATAGTTAAGATGCTTTTTGGTTGAAAAGTTATTATCAAGCATTTGAATCTCTATCAAGTAATAATTAGTTTTATGTTGAAGAGGAGAAAAATCTAATGAGAATAGGAATTCCAAAAGAAAATCTGAAAGAAGAAAAAAGAGTCGGGCTTGCTCCTGCTGGAGTTGATTCGCTCATACGCTCGGGTCATACAGTTTATTTTGAACGTGGAGGAGGCGAGGGAAGTCAATTTATTGATGAAGATTACGGCAAAGTCGGTGCTACCATCGTATTTAGTGCTGAAGAAGTTTACAAACGATCTGAGATGATTATTAAAGTCTCGCCATTAATGGAGAGTGAATCCGATTTACTTCAAGACGAGCAAATTCTATTTACTTTTCTTCATCTCGCTGTTTCTAAAAAATCAATTTTAGAAAATTTGCTTACAAAAAATGTTACGGCAATTGGTTATGAGCTTATCGAAGATTCACATGGACTTCCTGTCCTTCATGCGATGAGCGAAATTGCCGGGCCACTTTCAATCCAGGTAGCCGAGCGATATTTGGAAAGCCATGCAAAAGGCGGCAGAGGAATTTTAATGGGTGGAATTACCGGTGTTGCACCTGCGGCAGTAGTTATTTTAGGTGCTGGTGTTGTTGGTACAACAGCAGCAAGAGCTGCACTCGGAAGAGGTGCTCAAGTAATTGTTATTGATAAAGATCTTAACAGATTACGAATGGTTGATTCTCTTTTTCCCGGAAAGCTTACAACTGTTATGGCAAATGCTTATACCATTACACGTGGAGTGAAATTTGCTGATGTTCTTATTGGTGCTGTTTTGATTAAAGGTGAAAAAACTCCTCATTTGGTTACCGAAGCTATGGTTAAAGAAATGAAAAAGGGAGCAGTCATTGTTGATGTTTCTATTGATCAAGGCGGATGCATTGAGACAAGCAGAATCACAACTTTGTCGGATCCTGTTTTTGTATATAAAGATGTAATTCATTATTGCGTACCTAATTTGCCTGCATTAGTATCGCGCACCGCAACTTACGGATTGAATAATGCGGCAATCGGGTACATACAAAATATTGCAGAACATGGTTTAGCTAATGCTTTATTAGACGATACAGGTTTATCAAAAGGCGTTTGCACTTACAGGGCTTCCTGTACAAATGAAGCAATTGCAAATATTTTTAATGTTGAATATCGCAAGCTCAGGATATTCTCTACGAATTGATTTTACTTTTTATTTAACTGCTTATAACATTTTAGGTATCTAAAATGGTAGCTGTAATCGGTGATATTCACGGATGTCTTTATACTCTTCAAAATCTTGTTGAACAGATAAGACAAAAATATCCATCCATAGAAATTTATGCTGTTGGAGATTTTGTTGACAGGGGAAACTTCAGCTACGAAGTAATTGAGTTCATTAAATCCGAAAAAATAAAATTTACTGCAGGCAACCACGACTATATGATGTATTATTTCATCAAGAATCCTACTCATGAATTCGGCAAACCATGGCCTTACAACGGGTACGAAACCACTTTGATGTCTTACAATGAGCACTTCGATAAATTATCCGAACACCTTGATCTAATCATAAAGAACCCACTTTACTATAATCTTGAGGATTGCTTCATTTCTCATGCAGGTATTTCTAAAAGCATGAAGTCACAATTACCAAATAATTTTCAAAACGATCTTAAAACGCTTGATGATATTATCTCATCCAATCTTAATAGTGAGAGCGGAATATTGTGGACTCGTGAAAATCTTTTGAATATTGGAAAGTTGCAGGTGGTAGGACACACAATTAAGAAGGAAGTTACACTTATCGAAAAATCGAATGCAATTTATATTGATACAGGAGCTTTTTTAGGAAATAAGTTATGTGCAGTCATAGTTGAAAATAATAAGCTGATTGAAATTCTGGAAGAGCGAACACATAACAGTGACATACGAAAGGATTATTGAAGTGGATTTAAGAAAAGTTTAATCATTTTCTTTTCAGAATTTAATCAGTTCAGTACCGATAATAAAATTAAAATTTAGAAGCATGACTTATTGTTATGAAATGAGAAATGGCGATTTTGTCAGTGTGAAGAAGATGTTGTTACTGAAGTAAAATTGAGGAAAAATTATTTTTATAAAGAGGTTGTTTTAATAAGGCAGCCTCTTTTTTTATTCACTATCTCGAGGAGTTTTTATGCGTACGGAGGAAATAAATAGTCCCCTATAAATCTCGCATTAGTGCTTTTTTTGTAAGGAAAACAGATGTAAGTGAGATTGTTAGAGAAACTACTACAATTATAAATGAAGTGAGATAAATATTTTTTAAACGTTCTTGAAATCCGAAAATATCATTGTAGTAGTTGTAAACTGGAATGAATAGTAAAGCAATCAATAATACAATCAAAATAATAGTAAATAAAAATGTGAGCGATGCACCTTGTGAGGATGCGATTCTTATCGGACTTTTTTCTTTAAGATTGATGAATAGCGAACCCATTCCAAAATTTAGAGATACTATTGCCAAAGTGATGAATGCGATATTAATTGAAGCTGTTAGGAACAATTCTTTAGGAAAATTTAGATGTGAAAAGTAATTCAATCCCTGTCCTATCAAAAAAAT
>DAIMIJ010000113.1:0-7286 GCA_036722835.1 Ignavibacteriaceae bacterium
GATATGCTGCTTGTAACAACCGGCGCAATAATAAGCACTTTAATAATTTGGTTTTTTGAAAAATTAAGAAAAAATTAATCATCATGCCTTACATTAGAGTTGATGACAATATTTTCCTTTCTCAAATGCGATCGAAAGATATCGAACAGCTTGTAAAGTATTTGAATGATAAGGAAATATTTAACAACACACTTAAAATTCCATTTCCTTATACAAGACAAGACGGAAATCATTTTGTAAATCTTTGTGAGAAGAGAAAGAAGCAATACGGCAAACTTACTAATTGGGCAATCAGAGATAAAAACAAAATGTTGATCGGCGGCTGCGGATTCCAAATGAAGTACAAACGTAATTCAAAGAAAGATGAACTCGGCTATTGGCTTGCAAGATCCTATTGGAATAAAGGCATAATGACAAAAGTAGTAAATAAGCTTTGTGAAATTGGATTCAACAAATTTGGTTTGACCAGAATCGAAGCAGACGTTTTTCTTCACAACGATGCTTCATGCAGAGTACTAGAGAAAGCTGGTTTTAAGCTCGAGGGAATTATTCATAAATCAGTTAAGAAAGAAAATAAACTAATTGATGTGAAAATGTATTATAAAGAAATTTTGTAAAAGAATATTTCTTCCCAATGGAATTTGGATTCGTATGGTTTACATTCTTTATTGAAGTGATTAGTCGTGATATTTTCAGTTTTTGAACACAAATCATCAAAAATATTTAACTGATTTTTTAGGTATTTTTATTGTGCAAAAGGTAATCATTCTAAAATTATGATTGAAATTTATAATCTTCACAAGAGTTTTGGCAGCAAAAAAGTTTTAGACGGAATAAATCTTAAGATTCATACCGGCGAAACGATTGTGATCATCGGAAGAAGCGGTTCCGGAAAAAGCGTTTTGATTAAACACATTGTTGGGCTTCTTAATCCCGATGATGGCTATGTTAAAGTTGAAAATCAACGAGTTGATGAGCTTAATGAAATTGATTTGTACGCTCTAAGAAGAAAATTCGGATTTCTTTTCCAGGGTTCTGCTTTATTCGATTCCATGACAGTTGAAGAAAATATTTCGCTTCCTCTTGTTGAATCTTCTAACGGATATTCCAAAGATCAAATCAAAAAAATTGTTTCAGAAAAACTCGAGCTTGTTGAATTACCAAACACTCAGCATTTAAAACCGGCTGAGCTTTCAGGCGGAATGAAAAAGAGAGTCGGGCTTGCAAGAGCTTTGGTTACAAATCCTGCTTATATTCTTTATGATGAACCGACAACAGGACTCGATCCAATTATGTCCGATTCTATTGATAATTTAATAAAAGATCTGGGTACAAAACTAAATGTTACTTCCGTTGTAGTTACTCATGATATGTACAGCGTAAAAAATGTTGCAGATAAGGTTGCGATGATTCATGACGGAAAAATTTATTTTGTTGGTAAGCCGCAAGAACTTCTCAACTCAGATGATCAAGTAATTATTGATTTTATTAAAAGAACAGGAGTTTAATTGCTATGATGGATAAAATTTCTATTGTTGAAGTCATTCAATTGATGCTTGCTCCGGGCTTAATGATTTCGGCTTGCGGATTGCTTTTACTTGCAATGAACAATAAGTACTCACTTGTTGTAAACAGAATACGATTACTCAATGAAGAAAAAAGAAGATTCATAAGTAAAGTTTCAGGAAAGGATTTTAACTACGAGGAAACAATCCGTCTTGAGAGCATTTCACTTCAAATAAAAAAATTAGCATTTCGTGCGCGTCTTGTTAGAGATGCCGTACTATCTTATACAATTGCCGTTGCTCTTTTTGTAATCACTTCCCTTTTGATCGGGTTCAAGTTTATTTTTGATTTAGAAAGATTAGGATCAATCATTACCGTTCTCTTTTTAATTGGCATGATATCGGTGCTTACAGGCGTAGTCTTTGCAGCTTATGAAACGATAAAAGGATATGAAATTGTTCAGTTAGAAGTCAAAGTAGAATAAGAATCTGCGCATTATTTTCAAACAAAAAATTTCATGATATCCTCTCAAAAGAAATTTTCATACAAAGATTATCTTAAACCGGAAATTATGCTGCGTCTTTATTCTCAAGGCGCTTTTCCTATGGCAGATGAGAAAACAGGAATTATCAATTGGTATATGCCTGAGAGACGAGCCATAATTCCACTCGACAATTACAACTATCCTCGCTCACTTAAAAAGATCATTTCAGAATCTAACTTCGAGTATAAATTCGACACGGATTTTCTTTCTGTGGTCAAAAACTGTACAAATAGAAAGCCCACCTGGATATCTGAAGAATTGATCAAAGCTTATCTGCGGCTTAATAAATTGGGATTCATTCACACAGTTGAAACTTGGCAGAAGGGAAAGCTTGTCGGCGGACTTTATGGAGTTACAATTAAAGGGGCATTTTTCGGTGAATCAATGTTTTCGAAAGTTTCACAGGCATCTAAAGCGGCATTAATAAAATTGATCGAACATCTGAACAAAAAGAAATATGCTCTGCTTGATGTACAGTATCTGACTCCGCATCTCAAAATGTTTGGAGCAATTGAAATTAGCTTTGAACAATATGAAGAACGTCTTATCAAAGCTTATAAAACAGGTTGTAAGTTTTAGCTCAAATAGTTAAGAGCGTTTATGTCATAATAAAACAAATGCCATAATTGCAACCGCAATTATTATGATTACAACACGTCGGGCGACCAATGTATATTTTGATTTAACCCAGCCCCATCCCTTTGCAGCATAGATCATTAGAACTGCAAGAATAATCGTTACTAAGATTGCTTCAATCAGTGTTAATTTATTTCCAAACATTGAGACAAGACTTTCACCGCCAAAAATATTTCTATAAATCAACTGCAAGTGAAGCCAGTAAACAAGAAGCGATTCTCTGCTAACATCTAAAATGAAACCAACATGTTTCTTTGATTTTTCCAGATAGTACCAGCAAGCAGCTAAAAGAATAAGCACAGCTCCCAACCGTTCCATAAAGAATAATGGATTAGGTATTATTTCTTTCAAGCTTGGCGGGAGTAAATAATTTAGAATGACAACACTTCCTATAAAAGAGATTGCACCGAAAATTAATAATTGCTTATTGAAGCTTTTCTCGTCATTATTTTCTCTTGCTGCAATATAAAATTTGGATGTTAGCGCACCTGCAAAAATAAAATTAAGCCATGGGAGTGCAGGGAATAAAGAGCCGTTCATTCTATTCAGATAGCTTGATAATGGCAGAGGCAAATAATTATTAAGATTAGTTTTCCATGCAATAGGACTAACAGACAGAACAATAACCAATGAAATAAAAATGAAAAGATAAAAATGCTTTTCATTTTTGAAAATCATTCTCGCTATCAGCAAAAAAAGCAATCCTACAGCTATGCATTGAAGCACATCAACCATGAATAAGTCATTGAAAACTTGCTGGGTGGGGTTATTTAATATTTTCTTAAGCGGGAAATCAGGAAGATGAAGTGAGTAACCTGCAATCAATATGAGAAATATCCTCCCGATTTTCTTCCAGAATATTTTCCCAAATTTCCTAAGCTCATCCACACCTTTTTGAAGTGAGAGCACAAAAACCAATCCCGATACAAACAAGAAGGACGGGGCAACTAATCCGTTAATAAAATTCAAATAAGAAAACCAGCCCGATTCTTTGATTGCAGGAATGAGCATGGAATTAAAAACATGAACTTCGATCATAATTAAGAGAACCAATCCTCTTAATAAATCAATAAAGAGCGCCCGCTTTTTCTGACTCATATCTACCGGGTAATTATTGTTCCAAATATTATTTATTGTATAAATATAATTTACATATTAGTTTTGAAATGATGATTGGCAGCAAAACTATTTTCTCTTGCAGCGAACATGCTTAGCTATACAGTTTTCAAAAATCAAATTTTTTATTTTCTCTAAAATATTGTTATTAAGTTAAAATTATTACTCACTAAAAAAGGAGTAAACTAATATGAAAATTAATAATTTTCCTTTCACACAAATAGATTGGCACACTATAGAAGCCGTAGAGTATCCGGGAACAACAGGATCTGCTTTCTGGAAAACAATTTTCCTGGGAGATATCAGAATTAGAATGGTGGAATATTCTTGGGATTATCTTGCAGATCATTGGTGCGATAAGGGGCATATTATTTACTGTATTGATGGAGAAATGACAACTGAATTGAAAGATGGCCAGAAGATCACCATAAGAAAAGGTATGTCATATATCGTTGGTGATGGTTCCTCAAGCCACAAAACTTTTACCGATAAAGGCGCCAGATTATTTATTGTAGACTGAGCAAATTGAATGACAAAATTCAGAAAATTCACTTTTAATCTAGATGATAAAGACACAGTTTCTATAATTGATGAACTTCCTCTCTGGTCTGCTCCTTTCGGATTAAAGCTGCTTGATACGATAAAGCTTCGACCCAACATTACTGCTTTAGATATAGGTTTTGGTCTTGGTTTTCCTCTTCTAGAAGTTGCTCAGAGATTGGGAAATTCTTCTAAAGTCTATGGCATTGATCCATGGAAAGCTGCCACTGAAAGAACTCAAATTAAAATTAATATTCTCGGTTTAACCAACGTAGAGCTGATTGAAGGAGTTGCAGAGAATATTCCTTTGCCCGATAATTCAATTGATTTGATTGTATCCAACAATGGTATTAATAATGTTCAAAATCTTGAAAAGGTGATGAACGAATGCAAAAGGGTTGCAAAAAAATCCGCACAGTTTGTGGCAACTGTTAATCTTGACGAAACGATGATAGAATTTTATAACGAGCTTGAGAAAGTATTGACTGAGGAGAAATTAAGTGAGAATGTTTCAAAATTAAAAACCCATATTTATCAGAAACGCCGACCGCTTGACGAACTAAATAAACTGTTTGAAAGTAATGGATTCAAGATAGTAAAGGTAATACATGATTCTTTTAAAGTTAGATTTTTAAATGCCACTACCATGTTTAATCATTATTTAATAAGATTGGCATTTCTAGATAGCTGGCTTGATCTTGTTCCGGCAGATAAAGTTGATAAAATATTTGATCATGTTGAAAATCGTCTTAACCTCAAAGCACGAGAACATGGGGAAATGATACTGACTATTCCATTTGTATTGATAGATGCTGAAAAATTATAAGTAAAAATTTCTTTCGTGTATTTTAGGTATCACATTAATACAAAACGCACAAAAATAAATTCAATTATTGTATTGAAAATGGTTATTTAAAATTGTAATAAACACTACTAGTTTTTAACAATTACCTGGTTGTCCTATGAAAAAAATTATAACAATACTCTCCCTCATTTTTATTTTTTTCAACTTTAATCTTTATGCTCAAATCGAAACGAAGGGTTCGAGTTTCTGTTCAAACAAGAAAATGAATTCACCTTTAATGAAGATAGAAGAATTTCTCTCCGCTCCCTTGCATTCCTTCGATGTACTTGATTACAATTTAGATCTTGATATTTACAACTGTTTTATCAGCCCGTATCCAAAATCATTCAAAGGAAGTGTAATCGTCACTTTCAAGGTTGATTCAACACTGAACTCAATTTCTCTAAATGCCGTAAATACATCGCTCGTGATTGATTCAGTTAGATTATCTGGTATATCTTTCACTCATACCAATAATATTCTCACAATAAATTTGGATAGAACATATGCGGTTGGTGAAACGACTCAAGTTAAAATTTATTATCGTCACAATAACGTGTCCGACAATGCGTTTTATGCTAGCAACGGAATGGTTTTCACAGATTGCGAACCGGAAGGTGCAAGAAAATGGTTTCCATGCTGGGATCGTCCATCAGATAAAGCAACAGTTGAACTAAGAGCGAAAACTCCAGCAACCGTTAAGCTTGGATCTAATGGAAGATTGGCTGATTCAACAAAAATTGCAGATACAATTTATTATCACTGGATAAGTCGCGATCCTGTTGCAACTTATCTCATAGTTATAACTGCAAAAGTCAATTATGGATTAGATATTGTAAATTGGATTAATCCATCTAACCCAAATGATACTTTACCAATAAGATTTTATTACAATGCCGGCGAAAACATAACAGCCGCCAAGCAAAGAATTATTCCCCTTACGACATTCTTCTCCCAAACTTTTGGTGAACATCCATTTGAAAAAAATGGATTTGCTACTATCGCGGCAGGAGCTGGCTTTACCTGGGGCGGAATGGAAAACCAAACGCTAACTAGTCTTTGCCCTGGTTGCCTGGGAGTTGCTTATGAGAATTTGATGGCTCACGAATATGCTCATCAATGGTTTGGCGATATGATTACATGTGCAACTTGGGCAGATATTTTTCTTAATGAAGGATTTGCAACTTTTTCCGAAGCTTTATGGTCGGAAAGTAAAGGTGGTTATGCTGCGTACAAAAAGGATATAAACGACGATGCAAACTATTATTTAAGTGCTAATCCTGGCTGGGCAATTTCAAATCCTAATTGGGCAGTAACAACTCCGAATACAAATACACTTTTTAATTATGCAATTACTTATGCAAAAGGGGCCTGCGTTCTTCACATGCTAAGATATGTTCTTGGTGATACATTATTTTTCAACGGACTAAAATCTTATGCAACTGATCCATCCTTAAAATATAAAAGTGCAGTCATTCCCGATTTCAAAAATGTAATGGCAGCTACATCGGGACAAAATCTCGATTGGTATTTTGATCAATGGATTTATCAGCCAAATCATCCTCTTTATCAAAATGGTTATTATTTTTTACAAAACGGAAGTAATTGGGAAGTCGGTTTTCGAGCAAAACAAACACAAACCAAAACTGTTTTCTTCAAAATGCCGATTGAAATAAAAATCACATTCACCACAGGAGCCGATACTTTAATCAGAGTAATGAATGATGTAAATAATCAGATGTTTTATTTTACATTCACAAGGCAGCCATCAACAATTCTGTTCGATCCCGACAATCAAATTGTAATTAAGACAGCAACGTTACAACAAATTGCTCCGGTGCCTGTCGAGTTAACTTCTCTTACTACGTATGCGAATGGAAATATTGTCGTTCTGAAATGGACAACGGCTACAGAGATTAATAATAAAGGATTTGATGTGGAAAGAAGCCTAACCCCAACCCCTTCCCAAAGGGAAGGGGCTTTTAAATGGGAGAAGATTGGTTTTGTTCAAGGAATTGGAACATCAACTCATCCAAAAGAATATTCTTATGTTGATGCAATATCGAAATATGGAAGATATCTCTACCGCCTCAAACAAAT
>DAIMIJ010000114.1:0-7257 GCA_036722835.1 Ignavibacteriaceae bacterium
GGAAATGCTTTTCCTGCATAACGTTCATTCAACGGAGTGAAGTAAATATCCTCAAAAGTTTTATTATTCAAGCTTAACCCCATAAACCCCATCAACACAATTTTATCCTTGATAAAGCTGAGATCATTTTCATCTGATAAAACCTGGTATGCATCTAAGTAATAAAATTTATTATAGTTCCCTACATAGTTTATTTTTTCAATTTCCTTCTTTCGATTTTTCAGAAATTGAAATGCCGCAGGGTTATAAATTTCAACAATCTGCGAACCAAATGCATTGACTTCTGTCCCGTTTGTTTTTGAAACTGGTTTGAATTCTCTAATGGTTCGGAAACTCACTTTGTCATCATTAGGAAGATTTGCAAAACCATTTGAGGCATACTTGTTAAAAATTTCAATTGAGCTAATTAGCGTGTCATAATCATCAGAGTCTTCTCTGTATAAATCTAATTTACTTACTAAGACTAAATTTCGACATTTGGAAAATGCATCAGACAGTAATGAATCAGAGCTAAACTCTTTTTCCTCTTGGAAGATTGCATCAATCCCAATCACTTTCGGATTGAAAGAGTTTATAATGTTCACTTGTCGCGCAATATCAGATCTGGAAAGATTGCTCAAGTTAACAAGTACGATATTAGTATCAACCTTTTGTTCATCTCTTAACTTTGAATACACAATATCATAAACATCAAAATCACCTATGGCTTTTGCAAGTGGATCAAGGAAAGAACAATTAATAGGAACGAGTGAAAATATTCCAAGCACCAGGAACATCAATGCAGTCATTATTAGGTATCTTTTATGAAAAAAACCGCTCATAACAATTATCAATTTTTTGGTTTATGTACGAGAAATGACAGTTTAATACAAGAATTGATCGTAACAAAAACATTATGATCTATTACGGAGGGAAACTTCGGTAAATACGAGAAATAGTAAATAGCCCTCATTGAAATACCTCTCTTTTATTAGTGTAAAACATACTTAAGATTTTTGCTGAAGTCAACATTTTATATGCAGTACAAAGCAGGAATGTGATGCATAGTAAATCAATAGATAACAAGTAGAAACAGTCTTTTATATGATAATATTTTAAATTAGTTTAAATTCCAAGAGGGAATTAATTATCAAAATCGTTTTAATTGATTCATTTTCGTAGAAAAGTTATAACTAAATACATTAGATTTCTTGCATGAACAATTCAACTACTGCAATACCGGAATATAATAAAGCACTTGGAGTATGCATTGGAGCATCAACAGTTTCGTCAGTTTTAGTATCCAGGCAAAATGGCGAAATAAAGGTCGAGAATCATTTCAGTTTGGCTCATCACGGCAGCCCTAAACAGATTATTGAAGAAATTTTCAGCAATGGTGTACCGGAAAAAGTCGCAGTAACCGGAAGAAAATTTAAACAGCTTTTAAAAGCCACATCAATTTCAGAATCTGAAGCAATCGAAAATGCAATTTCTTATCTCGGCTTATCACCTGATCTTGTAATCAGTGCCGGTGGTGAGAACTTTATTCTTTATGTAATTGATAAGAAAGGAAAAATATCTAAAGCTATAACCGGTAATAAATGTGCATCAGGTACTGGAGAATTTTTTCTTCAGCAAATTAAACGAATGAATTTATCAATAGATGAAGCGATAAGTTTAGGAACACATGGTGAGCCATACAATATTTCAGGAAGATGCTCGGTATTTTGTAAATCCGATTGCACTCATGCACTAAATAAAGGTGTTGAAAAGGAAAATGTTGTTGCAGGTCTGTCGCGCATGATGGCTCAAAAGATAATTGAATTGACATCACGTGTAAAGTATTGGAAAGTTGCTTTAATTGGAGGTGCCTCGCGGAACAAAGCAATGAAAAGATTTTTGGAAAAACATTTTGATGAATTGACCATTCCACCGGCTTCAACATATTTTGAAGCATTGGGTACCGCTGTCTTCGCTTTGAATAATCCTACTTTGACAATTGATAAAAGTAATTTATTCATTAACAATCACTCTTCATTCACTTTTCATGATGATCTTAAAAAACATCTTGATAAAGTAAGATTTGAAAAATCATCCCGCGGAATACCGGTTTATAATGATGAATGTATTCTTGGTTTGGATGTCGGCTCCACGACAACCAAAGCAATATTGTTGAGAAAAAAAGACAATCTCATTCTTGCATCGGAATATTTAAGAACCAATGGTGACCCGATTAATGCATCAATCGAGTGCTACAAAAGTTTGCGGAATCAAGTTAATGTTCCAATAAAAATATCAGGACTCGGAGTTACTGGCTCGGGAAGACACATTTCAGGGCTTCATGCATTAACCAGAGGAGTTATTAATGAAATTATCGCACATGCCACGGCAACTGTTTACTTTGATCCTGGAGTTGATACAATTTTTGAAATCGGCGGACAAGATGCAAAGTACACTTACATTACATCAGGTGTCCCATCCGATTACGCAATGAATGAAGCATGTTCGGCGGGAACAGGTTCTTTTCTTGAAGAAGCTGCCCGCGAATCATTGGATATTGACTATATGCAGATTGGCGATATTGCCATCAAAGCAAACACACCGCCAAATTTTAACGATCAATGTTCGGCTTTCATTAGCAGCGATATTAAAAATGCATTGCAGGAAGGTTTATCAAAGGATGACGTTGTTGCAGGATTAGTATATTCAATTTGTTTGAATTACATCAACCGCGTAAAAGGAAACAGACCAGCCGGAAATAAAATATTTATGCAGGGCGGAGTCTGTTACAACAAAGCCGTTCCGGTTGCTATGGCAGCTTTAACAGGAAAAGAAATAATCGTTCCTCCCGATCCCGGATTAATGGGCGCATTCGGTGTGGCTCTCGAAATCAAAAAAAGAATAGAGCTTGATTTAATTGAAGAGCAAGCATTTGATCTTGATGATTTAATAAATAGAAAAGTTGAATACGGAAAATCATTTGTGTGCGCCGGCGGTGCAGAAAAGTGCGATCGTAAATGCAGTGTCTCGATTATTCAGATCAACGGAAAAAAATATCCTTTTGGCGGTGCATGCAATAAGTATTATAATCTCCATGAAGAACATAATGCTGACATAAAAGAGAACAACCTCATCAACCTACGACAGGAACTTGTGTTTGATAAGTACCTCTACCCTGCTGATCTTCCACGTGAGGCAAAAACGATTGGAATTCCAAAATCATTTCTAACCAATACTTTGTTTCCACTTTACTATAACTTTTTCACACAACTCGGATTCAAAATTGTATTAGGCGATAATGTAAAGCAGTTCGGAATTGAAAAGAAGGAATCAGCATTTTGTTTTCCGGTTGAACTGGCACATGGATTTTTCCAGGACTTAATTGATAGAAAAGTGGATTACATTTTCCTTCCGCACATTCTCGAAGTTTATAACCGCGACAATCAATTTTTTGATAGAACATGCGTGTTACTTCAATCCGAACCTTATTACTTGAAAACTACCTTTAAAGAAGATTTAGGCGAAATAAAAATTCTTTCGCCCATTATCAGCTTTGCTAATGGCTATGAAAATGCTAAGGATAAATTTATAAAGCTGGCAAAAGAGCTTGGGAAGGATAAAGCTTTAGCTTCATCAGCTTATGATTATGCAACTGAAATTCAAAAAGAAATGCTGAATGAATTTAAATTGATCGGACGGAAAGTAATTGAAGAGCTTGAAAACGATCCCGATAAATTTGCAATTGTACTGTTTGGAAGATCTTATAATTCATTTGCAAAGGAAGCGAATCTGGGAATACCACAAAAGTTTGCCTCACGAAATATGCTGATCATTCCACACGATTTTCTTCCAAGCGAAACGCTCGAAAGCTATCGCCACATGTACTGGGGTTTGGGTAAGCAAATCCTTCAGTCAGCAAGATATGTTAAAAATCATCCTCAATTATTTGGGACTTACATAACAAACTTTAGCTGTGGTCCCGATTCAATGATCATTACTTATTTTCGAAATATTATGGGAAACAAACCTTCCCTTACGCTGGAACTCGACAGTCATTCTGCGGATGCCGGCATCAACACAAGAATTGAAGCGGCATTGGATATTATTAAAAGTTATCGCGAGCTTGACAAAAAAGGAATGATTTCAGAAATCAAAAAAGATTTTAAACCTTTGAGAGTTAAGAATGCCTGGACAATTATTGATTCCGATGGAGAAGAAATTACTTTGACTGATAAACGCGTAAAGGTTTTAGTCCCAAATATGGGCAATTATGCATCTGAGGCATTTTCTGCAGTTTTCAGATCTATGGGAATTAACTCTGAACCCCTACCAATATCAACATTCAAAACACTCACAAGCGGAAGAGGGATAACATCGTGCAAAGAATGTCTTCCATTAATTCTTAATGCCGGTGCGATGCTCGATTATTATCACGAAAGAAAACCCGAAAACGAAAAAACGCTTCTCTTCATGGCAGAAGGTACTGGTCCATGTCGCTTTGGACAATATCATGTTTATCTCGAAGAAATTATCAGAAAGCGAGAACTTAAAGATTATGGTGTGTATACTTTATCCGATGAAGACTCGTACGGTGGTTTGGGTGATGAATTTTTCAAACGGGGCTGGATTGCAACAACAACGGTTGATGTAATTCAAAATATTTTTCATGCTATTAATGTTATTGCAGAAAATAAACAAGAAGCGCTGAGTATTCTTACTGATGAATGGAAAAAGATTTTAGAAATAATTGAAAATGAGGACATAAGTAAAATTTATTACCAACTTGAAGTTTTGGCGGAAAGACTTTCGAGGCAAAAGAAAAAAGTGCCTTACAACGACACAGTGAAAGTTGCCCTCATTGGTGAAATCTATGTTCGTAATGATGAATTTTCACGTATGGATTTGATTGAACGACTTGCTGAGAAAAATATAATAGCTAAAGTAGCACCTATTAGCGAATATATTTATTACTCAAGCTTTCTTGCTATGCGGAATGATGGTCATCGTAAACCGGCATTAGCCGAAATTGCAAAGATTAAAATAAAAAATATATTCCAACAGAATATTGAAAAGAGAATTAAGAATATTTTATCACGATCAGGATTTTGTGATAATGAATTAGTGCATGTAAATAAGGTAGTTAAAAAAGCAGAGCATCTCATCAGTCCGGAATTAGCCGGAGAAGCAATTCTTACTGTTGGCTCTGGATTGCGTGAAATCCTCGATCATGTTTCAGGAGTAATTTCAATCGGTCCATTTGGTTGCATGCCGTCGCGGGTTGCAGAATCTATTTTAAATTCCGAACTTAACATTGAAGGAAAATCTGCAGCAGAAAAAATCAAAAGAGAAAGTTACAATACTGAGATAGAAAATCTGCCCTTCTTAGCCATAGAAACAGATGGAAATATCTTTCCACAAATCATTCAATCCAAAATAGAAATATTTATTCTGCAGACTCAACGTTTGCACAAAATAATAAGCGAAGGTAATTTACTGACCAAGCAAAGCTACGGACAAAAATTTTACGATTTTATTCTTGATCAGTACAATAAAAGATTTCACGGAACCAGTTCCGAAAAATATTTACCAGAAGTTACCGGCTTATCATCACAAGAAAGTGATTAAGAATGCAAACGAAATTCTACATTCCCAATGCGCTTAATGCTCTATCGTATTCATCAGGTCTTAAATAAATCAGATAGCCAAAAGTTCCTTTTCCTGTGGTAACACAGTTAGCAGCATAAACGTTTATATCTGCAGAAAAAAGTTTTTGATGAATTTCTGCCAGTACTCCTACCTCATCATCACCTTGAATTAATAATGCCGGGTTTGGACCTTCAATAACAATACCCGCTTTCTTTGCTATGCTTGTCAACAATGATGGATTGTCAGGAAAAAGACTTAGCTGAGCACCGGCGGATCCTAATGGTACTGCATTAAAGGCAAGAAGATTTACACCCAAATCGGCTAATGCTGAAAGAAGCTTATACGCTTCACCCGGTTGATCTTTTACTGTGGTATAAAAATAATCTACTCTGTTGATGTGGTAATACATGATTTGACCTCGCTTGATTATAGAGAGATATTTTGATTGATGGAATAATATAAATTAAAATGAAATGAAGCAACGCCCTAAATCACACTTGTTATTTTTTTAATCAATTGAAGGAAAAAATTTTAAAATGAAAAACCCTCCACAAATATGAAGGGTTTAATAATAAAAGAAAATTAGATTACCAACTTCTTCTTCCGCCGCTGCCACCGCCACGGTTTCCACCACCTCCACCACCTTTTCTTCCGCCTCCGCCCCGATGCCCGCCGCCACCACGTCTGTCATCATCTCTTGGTCGAGCTTCGTTGACAACAATTTTTTTTCCTTTCACGTCTCTTGTATTCAGTTCGGTGATTGCCTTTTGAGCTTCAGCCGTTCCGGGCATTTCAATGAATCCAAATCCTTTGGATTCTCCGGAAAAAAGATCTTTAATGATCTTTACGCTTCGTACATTACCGCACTCGGCGAATAAAGTCTGCAAATCCTGCTCGGTAACTTCCTTTGCTAAATTACCCACGAAAATGTTCATTATGTGCTTCCTTGTTTTTGTTTATTGATATTTCAGAATACTTAAGGGATTTACCGATGAAGTATACTGTAGGTTAAAAATTATTTACAAAATGTAATTCGTAATTGAGGAATCAAGAAGAATCAGTATATCTTCCAACAAAAAATTTTATTAAATATTGCGGGGCCGATCCGTCTAACTTCTTCGAATTTAGCCGGACAGGCGAGACAATATTTTAATTTATTTAATATGTAGAGCTAATTTCAATTTTTATTTACTGCGGGCTTGCCCGCTGCAATTCCGATTTATCGGAATGTTTGCGGGGCCGACGAGACTTCCCGAATTTCATTCGGGACGACCTCCTGCATTTACTAAATTTTCTATGTATTTACGGCTCTTCTTGTTTTTTATTTCCTTTTCTCTTTTCAATGCTTCAGATTTAGAGTTTAAGGATTCATGATATACTAATTTCCATGGTATTCCGCTTTTAGTAAATTTACCCCAGCCCAGATTATGTCTTTCTAAACGCCAATTGAGATTTTCTGTAACACCTACATAATACTTATTAATCTTTGAAGAATACAATATGTAAGTGAACCATTTTCCCACGAAAGGATAAAAAACATTATCAAAATAACTTGCGGGGCCGACGAGACTCGAACTCGCGACCTCCTGCGTGACAGGCAGGCGTTCTAACCAGCTGAACTACGACCCCGTT
>DAIMIJ010000115.1:0-7254 GCA_036722835.1 Ignavibacteriaceae bacterium
AATTAGATTTAAGATATTTACTTCAATATATTATATTTGTACAAATATAAAAATAATAAGCTTTACTAAAATTTAACTTTAATAGGAGGAATTTTGCTGAAAGGTGGAATGCAAGGAATGCTAAAACAAGTGCAGAAAATGCAGGCTGAAATGCAAAAAGTACAAAGTGAACTTGGAAATTTGACTGTAACCGAAGATTCCGGCGGCGGTATGGTTAAGGTTACAGCTAATGGAAACAAGGAATTGATTTCGCTCGTGATCGATCCTCAGGTAATTAAAAGTGAGGATAAAGAAATTCTGGAGGATTTGATTGTCGCTGCGGTAAACAAAGCAATTCACGCTGCCTCAAAAATGGCTGAGGAGGAATTAGCTAAAGTTACTAAGGGAATGATTCCGCCAGGACTTAACATTCCAGGGTTGTAAAATTGCAAATAGCTGAACCATTACAAATTGCTATTGAAGAATTAAGTAAGCTGCCGAGTATTGGCAGAAAAACTGCACAGCGGTTAGCAATACATCTTTTAAAAAGCGACATAGATACTGTAGAAAAACTTCTTTCAGCAATTCACAATCTTAAAACTAAGCTTCGTTTTTGCAATCGCTGTTTTAATATCTCGACTGAAGATTTGTGCGATATTTGCAGCAATCACAAACGTGATCACTCATTAATTTGTGTTGTTGAAGAAGCAAGTGATGTAATCGCCATCGAAAAAAGTAATGAGTATCACGGTTGTTATCATGTTTTAGGTGGAGTTTTATCTCCCTTGTCAGGCGTTGGACCCGAATCGCTGCACATCAAAGAATTATTGAAAAGATTTGAGACGGAGGAAATTCAGGAAATCATTTTGGCTCTTAATCCGGACACTGAAGGAGAAGCAACTTCACTTTATCTTGCGAAGTTGATTAAACCGCTTGGTGTAAAAGTCTCGCGAATTGCCAGGGGTTTACCGATTGGCGGTGATTTAGAGTTTGCAGATGAAGCTACTATCGGTCGTGCTGTGCTGGGAAGAATAATTATCTGATGGCTGAGTGGTTTGAAGATTGGTTTAATACTGAGGAATATTTATATGTGTATAGCCATCGAAACGAAGAAGATGCAAAAAATTTTTTCGACCTTATTACTAAAAATATTTTAATAGAAAAGAGTTCCAAAGTACTCGATCTTGCTTGCGGTGCCGGAAGGCATTCGATCTTATTTGCAAAAAATGGCTTTGATGTCACCGCTGTTGATATCAGTGAAAACCTATTAAACGTTGCAAGTTTAACAGCTAAAGAACTTGGGCTGAATATCAATTTTATTAAAAGTGATTTAAGAAAACTCCACCTTACCCAAAAATTTCACTTGATAATAAATTTGTTCACTAGTTTCGGTTATTTTGAAAATGATGATGAAAACGGTGAGGTAATAAAAATTGTATCCCAACACTTAGTTGATAACGGTTATTTTATATTGGATTTTTTCAATATCACTTATTTAAAGAATAATCTAATTCCAATTTCTTATGACAAAATTAAAGAGGGAATAATAAAACAGGAAAGAGTAATCAAAGAAGATAGGATTGTTAAAAAGATTATAATCACAAGGAAAGGAATTGAAAAAAGCTATTACGAATCTGTGAGAGCATACACTAAGGAAGAACTTCTCTCTTTTTTTAATAATAACGGGTTAAAGGTTGAATGTATTTACGGGAATTATTTAGGAAATGATTTTGAAGAAGAATCTTCGCCAAGAATAATTATCATTGCACAAAAATGAAAAAAATAGTCTTCATAATTGCTTCTATTCTCATCAGCGGCTGCGATCTATTTACAACACGCGATGCAGAATCTCCTCAAAAACCAAGATCCGATTACCAAACTGCATTTACTCCAGAAATATTAATTTCCAATTTTATTAATTCGCTTAAGGATAAGGATATCGAAAATTATCTTTCATCTTTATCTGACTCCTCTTTTACAGATAAAATATTTTCTTTTTCCCCTTCGAGTGAAGCGCTTTCACAATTTCCGGCTTTGGGCGACAATTGGAGTAAGAAAAATGAATCTCAATACTTGAATAATCTTAAAATTAAAATTCCTGATGAATTGCCTATAACATTGACCTTGTCAAATCCATCCCAAAGTGTTCATGGAGACAGCATTACTTATGTGGCTTCGTATTCATTAAATGTTCCTCTTAATGAAACTACAATACCGTCAAATTATCAAGGTGAGCTGATATTCGAACTCGTAAGGGATTCAAGGTTTGTCTGGAGTATTTATTTTTGGCGAGATATTAAAAGAAGCGATTCACCAAGCTGGAGTGAATTGAAAGGACGATTTTATTAATTTTTTTTCTAAACTCGGTCTTTTATCCTTTTTGTTATTAGCAGGCTGTAAAAATCCTTTTGCTCCTGCTTTGGATACAAGCACAAGTAACGATGGTTCCACTATTTCAGATTTAAAAAATGTTGATGGTGTTTTCAAGAATTTCCAGTATGCTTACGTTTTTAAGGACACTTCAATTTATGGAAAGTTAATTGCCGGAGATTTTCTCTTTACATATCGTGATTATGATCTAAATATAGATGTTTCCTGGGGGCGGGATGAGGAAATGAAAACAACTTACGGTTTATTTCAGAATTCGCAGCGATTAGATTTGATTTGGAATAGTGAAGTACTAAATACACAAGATTCATCGAACGCTACAATCATCCGTGCTTTTAACTTAACAATTACATTCAATCCCACGGACATTGTGCGCGTAAACGGCAGAGTTAATTTGGCCTTAAAAAAGGATCCGATATTGCAAACTTGGGCAATTGTGAGATGGATTGATGAATCGAATTTTTAAAATTTTGGTTTAAGATGATGATCTTTTGGTTTAAAGAAGCATTGAGAATTTTTAGCCGGGCAAAATCTTCTTTCATACTTTCTCTAATTTCGCTAAGTATTTCGATAATGTTAATCGCCGCTTCATTTTATTCAATTTTCCTTTCACAAGAAATTGAAAGAAAAATTAAGGAACAGTTCATACTTAACATTTTTCTAAATGATAGTCTTTCTATAAAAAGTCTTAAAGAGCTTAAAACTGAATTGACAAATAAGGATTTTACCTCTTCCATAATTTTTATTGATAAAGAAAAAGCTGCGGAAATATTTATTAAAGATACCGGCGAAGATTTTCGAAAAATTTTAGACTACAATCCAATTCCTGCTTCTTTTTTGCTTAAATTAAAAGCGGATTATGTTGATAAGAATTCAATTGAGATTATCAAAAAACAGTTAAGCAATTATGCCGGTGTTGATGAAATCGTATTCGAGCATGAAATTTTAGAGAAGCTTGTGAATACACTTAAGGGACTTCAAAAATACATTTTCATTATCACTGCAGTACTCGTTTTAATTTCAATCTACATTACTTATAGTACCATAAGATTTGTAATTAGTCTAAAACGTGATGAACTTGAAACTATGAAATTAGTTGGAGCTAAACTGTCAACGATTAAAATGCCCATAATATTAAATGAAATATTTACCGGACTTCTCGCAAGTTTGTTTTCATACATCATCATCAAAATTTGTTTTTTTTATTTTTCTAAATTTGGTACACTTGCTAAGTTCTATGAGCCGCCGGCTGAAATGTATGGGATAATCTTCTTTATTGGACCGGCAATCAGCTTTATTGTCTCTGTATTTGTGCTAAAGAAAATCACTCTCAAAATTTGAAGATGAGTGATTATTTGATAATTTTATTTGTCAAATTTTTTCAAATCCTAAATACTGGTAATGTTTAAGAAAAATAATATCCTAACAATAGAGAGCTTAGTGGTAAAACTTATTGTTCAATTATTATTTTTAGTCGTTCTTCCCGAGTACCAAATTGCACAAACCATTCCCGATTATAAAGAAAGAGACTTTCAGAGTTCAAGAGATTCGATTAAAAGAATAATTGAACCAGGTATCGGGGAAGCTGCCGTTGATCCGGATGAATACAAAGTTGGACCGGGTGAAAACATTTTTATTTCGATTAGCGGAATTGAAGAAACGAACTTCAATCTTTTTGTCAATATCGAAAATTATTTATTCATTCCTAAAGTTGGCGGAATAAATTTACGGGGATTAACACTTACACAAGCAAAAGAAAAAATCAAATCAACACTAGAAAAGTATTACAGGAATGTTGAGATATTTATTTCGATTGCTAATCTAAAAAAGATCAAAGTATTTCTTGTCGGTGATGTTCAAAAACCGGCATCAATCATAGTTGAAAGTAATACTAAGCTTTTTGATTTATTACTGGATACGATTAGTTTCAATAAGACTTCAAGCTTTAGAAATATTCAAGTAAAAAATGTTAAGGGTGAAATAAAGTATTATGATTTTCTAAAATTCTTGAGATACGGAGAGGAGAAACATAACCCGCTCTTAAATGATGGCGATGTTGTTTTTGTAGATAAGGTAGATAAGGTTGTCACTATTTCAGGAGCGGTAAAATTTCCTGCTACTTATGAATTTCTTGAAGGGGAAAGTGTAAATGATCTGATTAAACTTGCAGGCAGGTTTCAATACAATTCTAAAACTGATTCCATCGAAATAGTGCGATACGATAGGGAAGGTAAGAATCAAAAAAGCTATTATTATTCATACCGTGAGATTGTTGAAAAAAATATACCGTTAAATTTTAAGGATAATGTGATTGTTCGTATTATTCCTGAATATTATATAGATAACTTTGTTCGTATCGAGGGTTGGGTACAGTATCCGGGAGTTTATAAAATTGAAGAAGATAAAACTAAACTATCGGAAATAATTCAAGAGGCAGGAGGATTCCGTAAAGATGCTTCACTAAAAGATGCAACTTTAGCACGAACCACAGGTGAAGTAGATTTGGATCCCGAGTACGAAAGATTGAAACTAATGCTCCGTGCAGACATGACTGACGATGAATACGATTATTTAAAAGCGAAGTCGCGTCAGCGTACAGGAAGAGTTGTTGTGGATTTTGAAGAGCTATTTGTTAAATATAATTTAAATGAAGATGTTATTCTAAAACGCGGTGACTTGATTAGTGTACCAGAGGCAAAAAATTACATCACGTTACTGGGGCAAGTTATTAACCCCGGGAATATTGTTTACAATAAAAATTTTAATGTGGATGATTATATTCAGCTTGCCGGTGGATTTGGGTGGCGCGCCATAGAAAGTGATGTGAGAGTTATTAAATCAAATACCGGTGAATGGATTGACGATGAGGATGTTGAATCTTTAGATCCGGGAGACACTATTTGGATTCCTGAGAATCCGCCTGGAAAAAAATTTTGGGACGTATTTTCGACTACTTTGCAAGTACTTGGACAAGTTGCTACGGTAATCGCTGCAACTGTGGCAGTAATAATAGCAACGAGGTGAATTGATGAGCTATCACGATATACTTCACACAATAATTATTTATCGAATACCAATTCTTAAGGTTACGATCTCAACTTCTGTTCTGCTTTTTCTTATTTTATTTTTTGTTTACCCTAAATCATATGAAGCACCAGTCACAATTCTTCCTCCCGAAAAAAATAATCAGATGGGTGGGCTTAGCGGTTTGCTCGGAGGAGAAGATCTTTCAAATTTAATGACAGCGGGAATGTCAAATGCTAATGCTCAACTCTTCATTGAAATGCTCAAGAGCAGATCGGCTTCGTTATATGTTGTTAGGAAACACAATCTTATAAAATTTTATGATGCTAAAAACGAAATTGAAGCTGCGGCTAAGCTATCCGAAAAATTGAATCTTGATTTAAGTAAAGAGGGAATTATAAAATTAAGTGTAAATACTTCAGGCTCATGGTTTCCGATATTCACTTCGCAAAATGATTCGGTAAGAAAGTTTTCTGCTGAACTTTCGAACTCATTTGTAGAAGCGCTTGACAACATCAACAGAGAAAAACTTTCATCTAAAGCCAAACGTGCACGGATTTATATCGAAGCACAATTACAGCAAACAAAAGTTTTGCTTGACTCTGCAGAAAACTCATTAATGTTATTTCAGAAAAAAAATAAAACTGTTTCTTTGCCCGAACAGGTAAAAGCGGCGATTGATGCTGCCGCTGAGCTGAAGACTGATATTATTAAAACAGAAATTGAACTAGGATTGGTTCAGCCAAATTTAAGAGAGGACAGCAAAACTCTTTTGACTTTAAAAAGCAAATTACAAGAGCTTAGAAATCAGTACAATAAAATGGAAATGGGTAATCAGGATTATCTTGTTGCATTTAAAGATGTACCGGAAATTGGAAGAGAATTAGCACAGCTTGTAAGAGAAGTTAAAGTTCAAAATGAAGTTTATATGCTTCTACAGCAGCAATATTTTAAGGAAAGAATCCAAGAAAATAGAGATCTCCCTACAATCGAAGTATTGGATGAAGCTATTCCGCCTTTAAATGCATCAAGCCCAAGATTAATATTCTCAACCGTTTTGGGCGGAGTTTTTGTTTTTCTTTTGATGTCATTGTTGTACGTGGCAAACGAAATGAAAGTTATTAACTTCAAAAAGAAAAAAGCAGAGGAAAAATAAATTGTACAAACATACAGCAGTGGTTACCGGTGGTGCGGGATTTCTAGGATCACATCTTTGTGATCGTTTACTTAAAGAAGGTTTGAGAGTGATATGCATTGACAATTTATTAACTGGTAATATTGAAAATATTTCACATCTATTTGGAAATGAAGAATTTAAGTTCATTAAACATGACGTGACAAATTATATTTATGTACCGGATAGAATAGATTATATCCTTCATTTCGCATCACCGGCAAGTCCAATTGATTATCTTAAATTTCCTATTCAGACATTAAAAGTCGGTTCATTAGGAACACATAAAGTTCTAGGGTTGGCTAAAGAAAAGAAAGCTAGAATTTTACTTGCCTCTACTTCAGAAGTTTATGGTGATCCTGCAGTCCATCCTCAAAGCGAAGACTATTGGGGTAATGTCAATCCTATTGGTCCTCGCGGAGTTTATGATGAAGCTAAAAGATTTGCAGAAGCCATTACAATGGCTTATAATCGTTATCATGGTGTTGATACACGCATAGCAAGAATATTTAATACTTTTGGTCCTCGAATGAGATTAGATGATGGAAGAGCTTTGCCAACTTTTGTCGGACAAGCAATTCGAGATGAAGACATGTCGGTTTTTGGTGACGGTTCTCAAACAAGAAGTTTTACATATGTATCTGACTTGGTAGATGGGATTTATAAGCTTTTGATGTCGAATGAAATCT
>DAIMIJ010000116.1:0-7190 GCA_036722835.1 Ignavibacteriaceae bacterium
GGCGGAGACTTTTGACTTCGCGCTGAACTAACTTGTTCGCTAAGTGTATTTCTTTCCCAAAAGACGCCATCGCTGTAACCTTGAATGGAATTATCATTCTTAATATTTGCTAATCTTTTTTCTGCTAAGCAGCAATAATATTCATCTATTTCAACACCACAATATTTTCTTCCTAATTTTTTTGCCACCACTGCCGTAGTTCCAGAACCAAGAAATGGATCAAAAACAAAATCGCCTTTATTTGAACTGGCTAAAATTATTTTTGCAAGCAGCTTTTCCGGTTTTTGAGTAGGATGAGCAGTATTCTCCGGCATAGACCAGAAAGGAATTGTAATGTCAGTCCAAACATTTGAAGGATGTGTTATTCTGAAATTTCCATTCTCGTGTTTTTCCCAGTCCTTCGGTGTTCCCTTCTCATCGCGGTATGGCGCAATCACCTTTCTTTTAAGCTTAACATCCTCAACATTAAAAGTAAATCTTTTGGATTTTGTGAAGAACCAAATATCCTCCGAGCAATTCTTCCAGTTTGATTTTGCTCCTCTTCCCTTTTCTCTTTCCCATGTAATTCTGTTTTGGGGAATGAAATATTTTCTTGCTGCATTAAATATTGCCGAAGAAGATTTCCAATCTCCGCAAATGTAGATTGATGAATTGGGTTTAAGTATTCTTACAAGTTTTTTAAGCCAATTGTCAAACCAGGATTCATAATCCTCATGTTTTCTTTCCCTGAAAGTGCGTTCATTAAAGTTCTTCGTTAAATTGTAAGGCGGATCAATGAAAAGTAGATCAACAAATTGATTTGGCAAATAGTCTGATATTTCAAGCAAATCATCATGGATAATTTTATTTTCTAAATCCTGGACAGAAAGATTAGCAGTTGGTATAAGTAATCGGCTGGAAAATTTTTTTATCTCTAGTTTAGTAAGTGTAAGCGTTTTATTGCGGTTGGTTTTTTTTGCTGGAATTTGTTTTTTATCATGTCCTAATTTCATAGGGGAAATTTACTGTATTTTTCTTTTATTACCTCCAATTCTTGTATTACTTGTTTGATTTTTTTTATTAATTCTTCTGATAAATCATTAGCTCTGCCGTTCAAATTTTGCTCTTTGGCAGAAGCTTCAAGCTCTTCACATGTAGCTGCAATCGAGTTAATACCTAAAGTCATGCTGCTGCCTTTTAATTTATGCGAGTAAAAGTATAAGCTCTTGTAATCGTTTGATTCGCATGCAGTGTTAATAAGTTTGATCGTAGTTGGCAATTCACTTATATATACGCTTAGTAATTCAGCAAAAAATACTGCATCACTCTCTGAATTAATATCTTTAATAAATAAAAGGTCTGATTCCGGAACAAGATTATTCTGTACTTTTTTATTGCCGTGTTTAGTTTGATTGCTTTGAATTTTATTTATTGCCGCACCCCAATGCATTAAAATTGTTTGAAGCTCTTCCACCCTAATTGGTTTACTAATAAAATCATCCAAACCTGCAGCCAGGCACTTATCCTTGTCTTCTTTCATGGCATTGGCAGTCATCGCTATTATTTTCGGGCAATTACCCGTATTGCATTTCTCACGAATGATTTTTGAAGCGGTAAATCCATCCATTTCAGGCATAAGCAAATCCATAAAGATAAGATCGTATGGGATTTTTTTAACCACTTCAACAGCTTCATAACCATTGGATACAACATCAACTCTATAACCCATTCGTTCAAGAATTCTTTGAGCCACTTTTTGGTTAACAACATTGTCTTCTGCAACTAATATTTTAAGCGGATATTTTTCAGCAAGATTATCGGCCATTTGGAATGGGTTTAATTTTCGATTATACCTCAGTTTCGCTCTATCACTTAGTACCGACAAAATAGTGTCGTACAATTGATTATGCCTTATAGGTTTAGTCAAAAACGCTGATATGTTTAAGGATTCGACTTCCGCTGGATAATCCTTTTTACCAACTGATGTAAGCATGATAATTGGCAGTGATGCCGCTGAATATAAGCTTCTGATTTCCTTCGCGAGCATAAATCCATCAATTTCAGGCATCAAATAATCAACGAGTGCCAAATTGAATGACTCGCCGCTCTTAATTAAACGAATTGCCTCTTTCGGGTCACCAGTTACGAATGATTTCATTCCCCAAAGTTCAGTTTGTGCACTAAGAATTTTCCTGTTAGTTAAATTATCATCGACAATTAAAACTTTCTTATCATTAAGCTCAGGGTTCAACCCTCTGAAATAAATTTTAGATTTTGAAGTAACTACTTCTGCACAAATTGTAAAGTAAAATGTTGTTCCCTCGTTCTCTTTACTTTCAACCCAAACAGTACCATCCATCATTTCCACAAGTCGGCGGCTTATTGCTAAACCTAAACCGGTACCGCCGTAATTCCTGGTGGTTGATGCATCCACTTGACTGAACGACTGAAATAGTTTTCCCATTTTATCCGATGGAATTCCGATACCTGTATCGGAGACAGAAAATTGAATTTTATATTTTTCATTTTCCGTTTTAACAGCCGAAGCTTTTACAAGCACTTCACCATGTTCTGTAAATTTTATAGCATTGCTGATAAGGTTTGTCAGGATTTGTCTCAAACGTGTTACATCGCCGTTTATTGTCACGGGTGTATTATTTTCAATTAGATAAGCTAAATCTAATCCTTTCTCAGAAGCTTTAGATGCGAGCAAGTCAAGTGAATCCTCAATGCAATCTCTTAAATCAAATGGCTGAGTTTCGAGTTCAAGTTTGCCGGACTCAATTTTAGAAAAATCAAGAATATCATTTATAATTACAAGCAGTTGGTCACCGCTGAGTCTAATCGTTTCTACAAATTCTTTTTGTTCTTCATTTAATTCTGTGTCAAGCAGCAGCCCGGTCATACCAATAACTCCATTCATTGGAGTTCTGATTTCGTGACTCATAAGCGCTAAAAATTCACTTCGCGCTTTTACAGCATTCTCCGCTTGGATTACGGCTTCATCTAATTCTTTATTCTTCTTAAGCAGCTCCTCTTTAAATTTATCTCTTTTTATTACAGCACCAAGCGTAGAAGCCATTGTAATTAGTAATGATTCTTCGCTATCAGTCCAAATTCTGTCTTGATGGCATTCATCAAAACCGATGAATCCCCAATACTGTTCGTCCACCATTATTGGGACAAGAATAATTGATTTTATATTTCTATCTATAAATACTCTCTTTACATTTTCACTAAGATCCTTAACCACATATTTCATGGTCAAACCATTGGTGAAATAATCATAAAAGTCTAATGGTTTAAATCTGCTGTATGAAAGTCGCTTTAATGTTTTGTCATTCAGTTGTGAAATTGATGGATCGGCTGCCCATTCATAGCGAAGAGAAAAATACAACTCCCCATTTTCAATATCCGTTTTATGCTCATAAATATAAACTCTGTCAACCTCCGCAGATTTACCAAGAATTTCTAATGCATCAAGGTAACCTGATTCATAATCTAATGTGCTTATTAAAGACTTCGTTGCCTCTGAAATTCCTTGGAGCAGTTTATCCTTTTTACTCAGCAATTGTTCGTTAGCTTTTCTTTCGGTTATATCTCTAAATATTGTAAGCAAGTATTTGTTTCCATGCAAATCATCAAAACGAGAATTTGAAATTTCGAAATTGATTTCCCTTTTATTCCAAAGAGTGACGTTTGTTTCTATTTTTTGTTTGAAAGTATCTTTCCTAAAATTTTCTAAATATTTACTAATTACATGGTCGGACGAATCTATTGAATACATAGCTGATAGAGGGGACCCTTCAAGTTCGCTTTTAGGTTTTCCAACCATTTCCGCATAAGCATTATTACACATCACGATAATCCCTTGATCATCGGTCAAGCGCATTCCATCGGATGACTTTTCCCAAATAATTTTGAATGTGTTTTCTGAGTTAACTATTTTTTCTTCAAAAGAAATTTCCATGAAACTTGTAATGTTATAGGGTGATAGTCAAAACGTAAGTTGCTTGTTCAATTCTAATTCATCACAATTTAAGCAAATATTATTCCACCGATCTCTATTTGAAATTATTAGATAACAAGCATTTATGGCGATGCCTCTATTCCAAACAAGTAATATTCATACGAATTTCAAATTAAAACTTTCCTTGATTACAGAGGGTTTATTCTCTAATTTTGAAATATCTTTAATTAAAAATCTTAGGCGATTACCATGAATAGAACCATTGTTGCCATGCCCGGTGATGGCATCGGAAAAACCGTTCTTCCAGAATCAATTAGAGTTTTAGATGCTGTCGGATTTAATGCTGATTATGTTTATGCGGATATCGGCTGGGATTTTTGGTGTAAGGAAGGAAATGCACTTCCGCAGCGAACAATTGATCTTATTAAAGAGCATAAGATTGGATTATTCGGCGCCATTACCAGCAAACCAAAAGATGCTGCCGAAAAAGAACTTGATCCTTCATTGAAGGAAAAAGGACTTCAATATTTTAGTCCTATAGTTGGGCTAAGACAGTATTTCGATTTAGATTTATGCGTAAGACCTTGCAAATCATTTAAAGGTAATCCTCTGAACTTTATTAAAAAAACTTCCGATGGAAAATTTGATGAACCGGTTGTAGATACAGTAATCTTTCGTCAAGGCACGGAAGGTCTTTACTCAGGTGTTGAATGGACAAATCCTCCAAAAGTTGTTCGTGATGCGTTTGAAACACATCCTAAGATGAAAAATTTTAAAAATGTTCCAGGTGAAGATCTCGCAATTTCAACAAGAATCGTAACAAGGAAGGCGACCCAAAGATTAATTCGTGAAGCTTTTGAATATGCAAAAAAATATGGTTATAAAAATGTTACTGTTTGTGAGAAGCCGAATGTTCTACGCGAAACTTCTGGAATGATGTGGAGTGAGGCAAAATTAATTGCAAAAGATTATCCTGGCATTGAACTTTGGGATACAAATATTGATGCCCAAATGATGTGGCTGACTAAAAATCCAGAAATTTATGGAGTGATAGTCGCAGAGAATTTGTTTGGTGATATAATTAGCGATGCTTTCGCAGGTTTGGTCGGCGGACTCGGATTTGCCTGCAGTGCAAATATTGGAAAAGAATACGCTGTGTTTGAACCGACGCATGGTTCTGCGCCTAAGTATCAAAAGCTTAATCCTTCTATCGTAAATCCAATTGCAATGATTTTAAGTGCGTGTATGATGTTAGATTATATTGGTGAAACTGAAAAAGCAAAAAGAGTACGAACTGCGATTGCCAATGTTATTGAAGAAGGGAAAGTGAAAACTTATGATATGATGAAGCTTAAAGGTGGTACTGATGTATTTAAGTATGGAGCATCTACAACTCAACAAATGACTGATGAAATTATAAAAAAATTGTAGCGAGTCATCCCGAACTTGTTTCGGGATCTTTTTAATTAAACAACAGATGCTGAAACAAGTTCAGCATGACAATTAAAATTAAGAAAGTTATGAGAAATAAAGTTTTAAAAATTTGGCCTGAAATAAATTGGATAGAAAATAAAGAACTTAGAGAGAAGGTTCTTGATTGCTGGGTTTATGCAGTTGAGGACAGCGTCCTTTCTATCGAAGATTTGGAGACAATTCCATTCTCCTTACTGATAAAAGATTGTAAAATTTCCTTCATGAATCATAAGCGAACTGCCGTACAATTGTCTGTAGATATTGCAAAAAGAATGAAACAGAATTTTGGGGATGAAATTCAAATAGATATGGATATGTTGATTGCCGGAGCAATCCTCATTGATGTTGGAAAACTTTTTGAGTATGATAAAGTTAATGGACAATTAACTACAAGCAAAGCTGGAAAATTACTTCGTCATCCTTTCAGTGGCGTTTCGATTGCAGATCGCTTCGGAATTCCACACGAGGTTCAGCACATAATTGCTTATCATGCTAAAGAAGGTGATTTAGCGAAGCGAAGTGTTGAAGCGATAATTGTTCATCATGCGGATTTTGTTTCGTTCGATCCGTTTAAAGCGTGAAATGTCAAAAGTCAAACGTCAAATGAAAATGATTTTAACTAACTATCATTAACAAATTATAAGGAGTCATCATGTTAAAATTAAACCACAAAAAATTAGACGTTTGGCAGCTATCTATAAAATTCGTTTCTAAGATTTATAAGATTACTTCGAAATATCCCAAAGAAGAATTATTCGGTTTGACAAGTCAGACAAGAAGAGCTGCAACTTCAATTCCCGCTAATATCGCTGAAGGGGCATCCAGGAAAAGTCTGACGGAACGAAAAAGGTTTTTCGAAATATCAAGATCGTCATTAGTCGAGCTTGATACACATATTGAAATTGCAAAAGAATTAGAATATTTAGATAAAAATTTATTACCCGAACTGGAAAATGATTTAAATGAATTATTTGCTAAACTGTCAAACTTTATCGATAAAGCCAGATAATATTCTTCATTTGACTTTTGACATCTGACATTTGACAACGTCTATAAACAAGGAGTGAAGATGCCCCAAACACTTATAGAAAAAATAGCACAAAAATATGCAGTAGGACTTTCACCCGAACACGAAGTTCATGCTGGAGATTATTTGTCCATCAAACCGGCTTATGTGATGACACATGATAATACAGGTGCAGTAATTCCAAAATTCAAATCTATCGGTGCAAAAAAACTTTTTAATCCTCGACAAGTTGTGGTAACGCTTGATCACAATGTTCAAGATAAGAGTGAAAAGAATCTTGAGAAATATAAAGCGATAGAAAAATTTGCTAGAGATATGGGAGCAGATTTTTATCCAGCCGGAAGAGGAATTGGTCACCAAATTATGTGTGAGGAAGGTTACGCTTGGCCCGGAACAATGGCAGTTGCTTCCGACAGCCATTCAAATATGTATGGCGGGTTAGGTTGTCTCGGTACTCCAATTGTACGAACTGATGCAGCCGCAATCTGGGCAACAGGAAGAACCTGGTGGCAGGTCCCGCCAATTGCTAAAGTTGAACTGACAGGAAAACTTCAGCCAGGTGTTACCGGGAAGGATGTTATAATTGCGCTTTGCGGATTCTTCAATCATGATGAAGTATTAAATCATGCAATCGAATTTGTCGGTGATGGAATTAAAAATTTGATGATTGATGATCGTCTGACAATTGCGAATATGACAACCGAGTGGGGAGCTTTAGCAGGTGTATTCCCAATTGATGAA
>DAIMIJ010000117.1:0-7163 GCA_036722835.1 Ignavibacteriaceae bacterium
ACATTTCTGCCGGCATGAAATTTTGTTCCTCTTTGACGAACAATAATATTGCCAGCTAAGACTTGCTCTCCGCCAAATCGTTTAACACCCAATCGCTGAGCATTGCTGTCTCTTCCGTTTCGAGTAGAACCTTGACCTTTTTTATGTGCCATAACTAATTTCTCCTATCCGATCTTTGTAATTTCAATTTTGGTTAATTGCTGACGGTGCCCTCTTTTTTTCTTATAACCGGTTCGGCGTTTTTTCTTAAAGATAATTACCTTGTCATCTTTAACATGCTCAAGCACTTTTGCGGAGACCGCCATACCGTCTAAAAAAGGAGAACCAACTTTGGTTGATTTTCCATCATTATAAAGAAGCACTGAATCAAACTTTAATGCAGCATCAACTTCAGCCGTTAGTTTTGGAACATAGTATTGTGAATTTTCTAAAACCTTAAATTGATGTCCTTTTATATCTACAACTGCGAACATTCTAACCTCGTAATTTTCAAATTTTGGAGTACAAATTTAGTTATTATGTACTATCAAGTCAATGAAAGAGCAAAAAATAATGTGGGCAGATATGCCAGATTTCCAGTACTAGATATGCCAGATTTACGCTGCGATAGAAGCATTCGAAAATCTGGTATATCTAAAAAGCAACACAATTGAAGAAAAACGAAAGTGATTCGTGTAGGTATGTCAGATTTCCGAACAAGATATGCCAGATTATTGGTGCGTCAGAGAAACCGCAAATCTGGCATATCTAAAGAAAGAGCTATTTTACTTTTTTAATGTAAAAGAAAATTCCGATCCTTCACTAACCTTGCTTTTAACGCTGATTTTTGAGCCATGAGCTTCGATTATATGCTTAACGATAGCTAAACCCAAACCTGTACCGCCGACTTCCCTTGAACGAGCTTTATCTACTCTATAAAACCTTTCGAAAATTCGGCTTAAATCTTCTTCGGGAATTCCTATGCCTGTATCTCTGACAATTATTTTTCCAAATTTCTTATCCTCTTCAACAAGAACTTCTACTTTTCCGGTTTCAGTATATTTTATCGCATTAGTAATTAAGTTATCCAGCGCTTGCTTTAATTTATTTTTATCGCCAAAAAGTTTAAGATTCGGGCGACACGTATGATAAGTCAACTCTAAATGTTTTTCATCAGCTAAAGATTTTAATTGATTTACAATTGGCTGTAGAAAATCGTTGACTTCGAAATATCTATAGCTTAATCTCATCTCACCGGATTCGATCATTGAAATATCTATCAAATCATTTAGCAAATTACTTAGGTTGATAGTATGGTCAGTGGCTTTTTCAAGAAAATGTTTATTCACTTTGGGATCGTCAATTGCTCCATCACGTAAAGTTTCAATGTATCCTTGAATCGCAAAAATCGGATTTCTCAGTTCATGTGAAACGTTGCCTAAAAATTCAGTTCTGATTCGTTCAAGCTTTTTAAGATACTCAATATCAGTTTTATTCTTGATGAACATTTCCTTGATTTCATCTTCAAGGTTCTGCAAATATTTCCCAAGCTTTATCTCAGATGAATCATGCAGTTCATTTCTTCTTATGCCGCCAATGATATTTTTAATTTTGTCAATTTCAATATTTCTTTTTTTGCCGACATGGTGAAAATAAATCACACTTAAAATCAGAATAATGATTACAAGAGGAATGAGAATAGTCATTCTCTTCTCAAGAAGAATTATGACAATTAATATAAAAAGATTAAAAAGCAGAAATTCTTTGAGGTAGACTCGAGAGGAATAAAGATTATGCTTTACTTTTTTCCAGAGACTTGAATTTATATCCAACTCCTTTCATAGTTTCGATAAGATCTGAATGTTTCCCTAATTTTTCCCTAATTTTTCTGATATGAACATCCACTGTTCGATCGACAACATAGACATCTAATCCCCAAACATCTTTTAGAAGAGTATCTCTATCGAAAACTTTTTCGGGATTATTTGCTAAATAATACAAGAGTTCAAACTCTTTTCTCGGAAAAATTTTCTCTAATCCATCAACGCTGACTAAATATTTATTTCTATCAATATAAAGCGGACCTATTTTGATATGTGCAGGAAGAGATTTTTCAGATTTTTTAATATCTTTTCTCAAGTTGGAATTAACCCGTGCTATCAATTTCTTTGGCGAGATTGGTTTTTGAATGAAATCATTTGCACCAATTTCCAACCCACGAATCTCATCCACTTCACTCGATTTTGCTGTAAGAAAAATCACCGGTGTTTGACGATACTCCGGAAGCGATCTAATTTTTTTACAAACATCATATCCGTTAAGCTGAGGCATCATTATGTCAAGAATTACTAAATCAGGTTTTTCGGAAAGCTTTTTAAGTGCTTCCATTCCATTGTAAGCTGTAATTACCTCAAATCCCTCCTGAATCAAATTGTATTGAAGAAACTCAACAATATCTTTCTCATCGTCAACAAGAAGTATTTTCGATTTCATACATTAGACTTTTATTTCACGGTTTAATGTGGCAGATTTATACATCGAATCAATAATCTTCATCCGGGATAACGCCTCTTCACCGGAAGAAATAACCGGATTTAATCCGCGAACTGCACCAACAAAAGCTTTAAGCTCATTCAGATAGGATTTCCTAAACAATGTTAAAGGACTTTCCGGCTGAGACGGTGTTAAATCCATAGTCTGATCTTCCATCTTTTTATATACTCTGAACGGATTTAGAGTTGCATAACCTTTCGTTCCATAAATGTTTACGTAAAAATTGTCTCGATCAAGAACCAATGACCAGCTTGTTTCCATTGAGATGACAGCAGAATTTTTAAACTTTATAAAACTTATTGATGTGTCTTCAACATTTTTTGTGTTATGATTAAAATTTTTTGTCGAGATTGATTGAACTACCGGATAATCAAGAAGCCAAAGAGATAAATCAAGAAGCAATATTCCTAAATCAATTATTACTCCCCCGCCGGATTCGGTTTTTGTTGTGAACCATTTTTGAGCGCTGCTTTGTCTTCGTATCCAACCGCATTTCACATAGAATGGTTCTCCAATTTCACCGGAGTTCAATAAACTTCTCAAAAGCATTGCATCAGGTCTAAATCTTAAATTCATCCCGACCATTAATTTCTTTTTATACTTTTTCGCAGCAGCTAATATTAATTTAGCTTCATTGTAAGATCTCGCAAGCGGCTTTTCAACTAAAACATTTTTTTTTGCTTTTAAACAATCTATTCCAACAGCTTTATGTGTGCTTGTTGGTGTTGCAATTATCACTGCGTCGCAATCATCTTTCGCAAGCATTTCTTTATAATCGGTGTACCTTTCTGTAATATTGAATTTATCTGCTATAGTATTCAATCGGTTTTTATTTATTTCGGTAACGGAGGAAACTGCGGCATTGCTGATTCTTAATAAATTTGGAAGATGAATTAACTGTGCAACTCCTCCAAGTCCAATTACTGCAATTTTTGTTTGATCTGTCAAACAGCTACCTCTTTCTCGTAATTCATAGACTGACAAAATAATTTAACTTTTAAAGCTATAGCTGCCGGATCAATTCCTATTAGTTTATGTAACTCTTCCTGTGTACCATGGTTAATAAAATAATCAGGCAGACCAATCCTTAGAATATCATTTTTATAATTTTTATCAGCAAAATATTCAGTAACCGCACTGCCAAATCCACCGGCAAGTGAGTTTTCCTCCAACGTAACTATTTTCTTAAACCTTTGAGCGATCTCATCCAACCTTTGGGTATCAAGTGGTTTTGCAAAACGCATGTTTATCAATTCACAGCTTATAGAATTTTCTGAAAGAAGCTTGCTGGCTTTTTGTGCATAATTTACCATAGAGCCAAGGGCGAGAAATGCTACGTCATTTCCATCTTCAAGTATTTCACTCTTTCCAATTTCAATTAAATCAAATCCTTCTTTTAGCGGAACGCCGAGAGCTGATCCTCTAGGATATCTTAATGCAATTGGACCTTTTTTATACATGATTGCCGTGTAGAGCATATCTCTCAGTTCAGATTCATCCTTCGGAGCCATAATTATCATTCCAGGAATAAAACGCAGGTAAGAAATATCAAAAGAACCATGATGCGTTGGACCATCAGCCCCAACTAAACCTGCACGATCAAGAACAAAAACAACATGAAGCTTTTGAAGACTTACATCGTGAATTATTTGATCAATAGCTCTTTGAAGAAATGTTGAATATATAGCCACAACTGGAACCACATTTTGAGTTGCCAGTCCGGCTGCAAATGTTACTGCATGTTCTTCGGCTATTCCAACATCAAAATAATTTGCAGGAAATTGTCTCTGCACAATATCCATTCCCGTTCCATCGGGCATTGCACCGGTTATTCCAACGACGGACGGATTGTCTTTAATTATTTGAGCTAACGCATTTCCAAAAATAGATGTATAAGAAGCTGCTGTTTCAGCTTTTTTATATGCTTTACCGGTCAACTTGTCAAAAGGCGTTGATGCATGTAGTTTTTGTAAATGTTCTTCTGCCGGTTTATATCCTTTGCCCTTCTCTGTTAATGCGTGAACAAGAATTGGTCCTTTCAATCCTTTAACCTGCTCAAATATTTTTAATAACTGGTGAAGGTTATGTCCATTAACCGGACCAAAATACCTGAAACCTAATGCCTCGAACAACATACCTGGTGTGATAATGGCTTTAATTCCGCTTTCAAGTCGAACGGCAATTTTTCTTAACCTATCACCAAAATGATCGAGCTTACCTGTCAAATCCCAAATTTGACCTTTAAACTTATTGTAGTCTGGATGTGAGATCATCTCGGTAAAGTAATTTGAAATCTGCCAAACATTTGGAGCAATGGACATGTTATTATCGTTAAGCACAACAATTAAATCGGATTTTCTTATTCCGGAATTATTCATTGCTTCGTAAGCCATGCCTCCAGTCATTGCACCATCACCAATTACGGCTACGACTTTCTTATTCTCCTTGCAAATATCTCTTGCAACCGCCATTCCCAAAGCTGCTGAGAGAGAAGTAGATGCATGCCCCGCACCGAAAACATCATACTCGCTTTCAGTTCTTTTAAGAAATCCGCTTATACCGTTTATCTGTCGAATTGTTTTTAGAGCATCTTTTCTTCCTGTTAGAATTTTATGAGGATAAGCTTGATGGCCTGTATCCCATACAATTAAATCATGGGGTGTATTAAAAACTTTATGTAATGCAACAGTAAGTTCAACAGCTCCTAAACCGCCTCCGAAATGTCCGCCGACTTCCGAAATGGTATCAATTAGAAATTCTCTGATATCGGAGCAAAGCGTTTTCAGTTGTGCAAGATCCAATTGTTTTATATCGGAAGGAAAATTTACTTTTGAGAGTATTTCATATTTAGTGCTTTCGATCATTTTTAGTCGTCTCCGCCCTTATTCTTTTTTGATGGCTCTTTGTTTTCAAGTTCAGTTGAGTCAATTTTTTTCTTTAATTCTGTGATTTTTAATTCTGCATTTTTTAGAGTGGTTAAACAATCTTCAGAAAGTTCAATACCCTCTTCAAAAAGCTTTATTGCATCTTCAAGTTGTGTATCCTCCGACTCCAAGAGATCGGAAATTTCTTCCAACCGTAATATTTTTTTTTCGAAATTATCGGTTTCTTTTTTTTTCATAAATACTTTTTGATATTAAAAGTTGAGGTAACTATTTAACTAAATCTTACGCAAAAGTTGTTATTGAATAGCCACGTACTTCAGAGAGTGTTGCATAACCTTTGTATTGTCATTGCGAATCCCGATTTTTCAGTTGATAGTACGGCTTATCGGGATGAAGCAATCTTAAATTAACATTTAGAGCTAAATTTGAGATTGCTTCGTTCTCCCAAAGTATTGGTAGAACTCGCAATGACTTTCTCTGACTTACGCAACAGACCCTAAAAGTCGTGGCTATGTAAATTTTAATTCTGCGTAAGGTGACTATTTAATTATCTCTTTTCACTATCTCAACATCACCATCAAAAAATTTAAGCAATGCCGGTTTATTCTGCTCAAGGTTTATTGCTCTTTTCACATAATGCGAATCTTGATTTACTATAACATAACCTTTTTTCAGGTTTTTATGAACACTTTGCGATTCAATTATTTTAGATTTAAGAAGAACTTTATTTTTATAATAGACAAACTTTTTATCAATTCCATGTAGTATTTTGTAAATCAAATTATCAGTTAGCTGAGACTTTTTTCTCACCAGATCAATCGGATATCTAAAACCATAACTGTTTAAAATTTGATTTACCTTCCTCCGATTTTCATTGCAAAGCTCTTCAAGTTTTTCCGATGAATTATATGAAAATTCATTAATAAAGACAAAAAAATCATCCTTATTGGGAGTTGCGATTTCCATAGCAGCCGAGGGCGTTGGTGCCCGTAAATCAGCAACAAAATCAGCAATAGTAAAATCCACTTCATGTCCGATTCCCGTTACGATGGGAATCTTAGACGCAAAAATTTCACGGGCAACTATTTCCTCGTTAAAAGCCCAAAGGTCTTCGATACTTCCACCTCCGCGGGCTACAATTATTAAATCAATATCATTTTGCTTATTCAGGAGCTTCAAACTTTCAACGATGCTTTCTGCTGCACCGCTTCCTTGAACTCTTGTTGGCGAAATAACAAGTTCAAGCAAAGGGAATCTTCTTTCAGCAACACTAATCATATCTTGAAATGCAGCACCATCTTTTGCAGTTACAATTCCAATCTTTTTAGGAAAGGAAGGAATTGGCTTTTTGTGAATTTCATCAAATAATCCTTCATCAGCCAGCTTTCGTTTCAACTTTTCAAAAGCAGCTTGAAGTTCCCCAACACCGGCGGGCTTCAGCATTCGTACATCAATCTGATAGCTGCCTCTTGGCGGGTAAACGGTAATTCTTCCACCCACAATTATTTTCATCCCATTCTGTGGGGTGAAAAAAACCATGCTGTTCAATCCCTTCCACATTGCGCAAGATATTACCGCGTTAGCATCCTTCAAATTAAAATACCAATGGCCTGAAACATGAGCTTTGAAATTTGATATCTCCCCAACTACAGAAACTTCGGAGAAATTTTCCTCCAGAGTAAGCTTTATTAGTTTGGTTAACTCTGAGACACTGATAGTATCTAAGTTCGAAAAATAATTTTGCAT
>DAIMIJ010000118.1:0-7109 GCA_036722835.1 Ignavibacteriaceae bacterium
GAATTTCTATTGCGTACAAATATAACGCTTGTTTGAATAAATTTTCAAAAAGGTAAAACACGTTGTTGTGCAGATCAATCCGCTTTTTAATTAATATTTTCATTTTCTAATTTACATCTGACGGCTTAGATTTATTAGTGAAAACTCTCTATTTTATAACAAATCCGAAATTCCAAATATGAAGAACAATTTTCCCAAGTGTGCGGCAGATTTCTTAAGCAAGCTTTACCGCAACAATAATAAAGAATGGTTTGAAGAACATCGGGATGAATATAAAGCTATGTTTTTAGAACCAGCTCAAGAGTTCGTTGTTGAAATGGGTGAAAAACTGCAAAGTATCAGGCCAAATATTATCGCAATACCAAAAATAGATAAGTCAATCTTTCGTTTGCATAGAGATGTTCGCTTTAGTAAGGATAAATTGCCTTATAAAACCAATCTTGGAATTATCTTTTGGGAAGGCGATGATAAGAAGCTCGAAAGTTCCGGGTTTTATTTCCACATAGAACCAAAATATTTTTTCCTTGGCGGGGGGACTTACGTGTTTACAGATAACATGATAAAAACATATCGAGAAGCTTTAACCGATAAGAAAGCGAGCGAACAAATTACCAAAGCAATTAAAAAAGTTACAAAGCTCGGATATAAAATTGGGGGAAAACACTTCAAGAGACTTCCAAAGGGATTTGATTTGGATTTCCCGCACGCCGAACTTCTGCTTCACAACGGACTATATTGTTTCTACGAGAGCAAAGATATCAATCAGCTAAAACCAAAAACTGTTATTGATTATTGTTTTAGACATTTCAAAGCAATGCTACCTGTCCATTCATGGTTAGCGGATGTGCTGCCGTTATTTAGATAACTAACAACAATATTTAAGGAGAAAATGAAATGAAATCTTTTGCTATAACCATTATATTACTTTTGGCGATGCCTTTGCATGCACAAGAGAGTGCTCCAAATCTTAATTTGGATGAGCGAAAACAAGAACTTCTAAACGTCGATGCCCAATTCTCAAAACTCTCGGAAGCACGGGGAGTTAATGAGGCATTCCTTTCATACCTTTCTGATGATGGTGTGCTTTTGCGTTCAAATAACTTTCCAATTATCGGCAAAGAAATTATTAAAGAAAGATTTTTCTCCAGACTGGATTCCGGGTACACGCTTACATGGAAACCATTGTATGCTGACATTGCACAATCTGGTGAACTTGGTTACACTTATGGGATTTATGAATTCAGGGCACTGGATCCGGAAGGAAAATCCATCATAGGAAATGGAACTTATGTTTCTATTTGGAAAAAAGATCAATTCGGAAGTTGGAAGTTAGTTTTGGATACAGGAAACGAAGGGTTGGAACCAAAAAGTAAGTAAGGATAAATTCTCTCAGCCCCTCATTTCTCCACAAACATTTTATTGAGAATTTCCGTTCTATATTCAAAAATAGATTTGATCTTTTTAGAAATGATTAAGTTATTCGCCAACCTTCCAATAAAACCCAAGGGCACAGCATAATTTACAATATCTTCCATTTCAATTCCATTCTTGGCTTCTCTAAAAACATGCTGATGGTGCCAAAGTTTGTAAGGACCAAATTTTTGTTCGTCAACAAAAAAATTTGGCACATGAACGTGTGTAATTTCGGTTACCCATGTGGCGGGAATGTTGAGTATCCGTCTGACTAAATATGTGATTATCATTCCCGCATACATTCTACTCTCAAGCTGTGTCGTGACTTCAAAGTTTAACCACGGCGGTGTGATTTTCGGTAGATTATTCGGATTAGAAAAAAAATCCCATGCTTCGTTAATCGTAATTGGTAAAAATTGTTTTGCTTTGAACTGATAAGTTTTCAATTGTTATTCTTCCTTGAAATGTTTTAGCGTCTGTTGATAACCAAAGACATTAACAACATTTGTTTCCAAGGAATTCCAAAACACCTTAAATTTTTAGCTAATGTTATCTTTCTTGTTTAGATAAATGGTTTGCGTTGGATAAGCAAAATCTATTCCCCGCTTCTCAAACTCCTCATAAATTTTGAGGTTGATTCTCTGCTGTAAATCCATAAACTGAGTGTAATCCTGATCGAGAACGAAATACACAAACTCAAAGATTAAGCTGAAATCGCCGTAAGTTGAAAAATGCCCGCGGTTAAATTCAGCTTTCTGTTCGCTCATAATAATGTTTTTCACAATCCCGGGAATTTCCTTTAATCGCTCGGCACTTGTTTGATAGACAACTCCCAGTTTGAAAACAACTCTGCGTTTTTCAAGTCTTTTATAATTATGAACCCTTGAGTTCGTTAAATCGGTATTAGAAATAATTAACTGCTCACCGCTCAAAGATCGAATTCGTGTTGACTTTATTCCTAAATGCTCAATAGTGCCCCGCTTATCTGCGACTATAATAAAATCCCCAATTTCAAATGGGCGGTCAAAAAGAATAACGAAATAATTGAACAAGTCACCCAAGATAGCTTGAGCCGCTAAGGCAATTGCAATGCCGCCGATTCCAAGACCTGCAATTACCGCTGAGACTTTGAAACCGAGATTATCCAACACAAAAACAAAGCCCAAGCTCCAAATCACAAAAGAAATTATTGTGGATATTCCCTTAAATTGTTTCTGTTTATGCTCGTCTGCCCCCTGTTTTTTAACAATGGCTTTTAAAGAATATATAATAACCGACGAGAGGGTACGAAGGACAAAAAATGTGAAAATAATTACGGATGCAAAATCAAAATATTTTTCGAATTTTTTATCAAGATTTAATGATTTAACCGCAAGATAAAGCGAAAGAAAATATAGCAGTGGAACAATCGTTTTCTCAATTCCTCTAACTAAAAAATCATCAAGGGTTGTTTCCGTTTGCTCTGCCCATTTTTTTAATTGCTTCAGCACAACTCTGTTAAATATTTTTATCAATAATATGCCGATTATAAATATTCCAAGTGCAGTTAAATAGGCAGTAACGTTGTTTCCTAAGTAAATTTGATTGAAAAAGTTTTGCATTATTTGTTCTCCGGAGTATTTTACACAAACATATAAAAAAAATTCAAACAGAGTATTTGTTTATAATTTCGTCGGGAATTCTAACCGGTTTTCCAGTTTTTTTTGAAATCATTGTATAAAGTAAATAACCATCAGCGGCAGTTTTTCCGCTATCTTTTTTAACTATCCAAAAATTAATTTTGGATTGTGCCCCACTTACAGAATCTATTTGTGTCTTTACAATTATTTTATCACCGAGTTTCAATGCTCTTTTATATTCTATATGTGTTGCACTGACGATCCAATTGTAATCTAATTTGTGAAATTCGCTCATCGACATTTTGTAATCCTTTTGCATTTGATCATATCTTGCCGCAAGCACATAATCTAAATATTTGGTGTTATGAACATGATCATTCATATCAATATCATCAGGACGAATTATAATTTCAGATTCGAAAATTGAATACATAATAAAATTGGATTAAATCTACTATCAGCAAAAATAACAATTGTACGGTAAAGATGGTTTCATGAATGGTTTAAAATAAAAAATCCGACAACCACTATATTGTCGGATTAGTAAATCAAAATATTTGTTTATGGATTATTCGTACCAGGAAACTATCTCAAAACTGCCCGTGCCTGGAAATGCAGGCGGATAAGTTAGGAGCAGTCTCTCATCGTACATATAGCTTTTATTAAATCCGGACTTTATTGTTGATCCGCTGAATGTACCAACAGCACCCCGAGTTTTTTGGATAATTCCGCCAAGCAAACTAATCGTCCCACTAACCGGTCTTGTACTATAATTTTGAGCGCCAAAGCTACCCGTCTCACAATAAATGCTGGCATCAATGTTAATATCCTTATTATTGGCGGCATTATCGGTTATAAAAACATCGCTCTTTGCTACAATTCCGAGAACATCAGTTGAATTTGGATTTTTTAATGGATCGGTATTATAAACAATATCATCATCGAGATAAATATCCCCATAATCCGAAGCTAAAGTATATTGTCCTTTGACTGTACCTTTTGTTCTCACCGTTTTTGCATTCTTAACAAAAATCACTCCGTTAGGCGAAAAAGATGAGGCAAGGTAGCTTGTCTCTATTCCCTTAAAGGAGTATTTTATTTTTATAGAATCGGATGCGAACGTAACATAGACCGTATCCTTTCCGGTAATTGTATTTCCACCACTGCTAGCTTCAGCCGCAACATTAGTTATGCCATCAGCAGGAAAAGGCAAATTAATTCCGCTTTCATACCCGCCATAAAATTTTGGTTTTGAGGTAGCCGTTTTTGAATAACCTTTAAGAGTTGTTACCTTTCCAAAAAAGACAGGGTTGCCGCTAACTTTAAATTTATCTTGAGTATGAAAAGGTCCCCAAACAGTATCCTTTGAAGTCCAATATATGTTGCTCCCTTCGCTTACCGAGTAATAAGCAAACTTTGAGAATTTGCTTGGTACAAGTGTTACCTCGACAGTCTGCATCACGCCTTGATATTCAGCAGTGGAAGTAATTTTCCTGGTGTTTTTAAAGGCATCAATAATGTCAACACTTACATTTACTTTTGTATCTTTAAAATCTAAGTCGCTAAATCCCTTAGTCCATTTCTGATCCATGAATATTTCATTTGCTGCAAGATTCGCTCCGCTGACCGCAGCTTCATGAGCATAATTTTCCAAATAGTAATCAGTAAAGTTTGATACTGCGCGGGTTGAAACGTTTCCCATATTGTACTCAACAACAAGAAAAATCAAACTAAATCCAGCCACAACAAACAAAGTTGCTTTTCCTACCATAAATAAAACCTCATCTATTCTTTAAATTTTTTGCTACTAATCTAATTTGCCGCCAAAATACTTGTGAGTATTTCTGATCATAAGCTTCAATATCCTCAACCGCCACGCTTATCTGGATAGTATAAATCTCCCCCAGAACAGAAATAGGTACGGGGATAATTTCCTTATCAACATTGAAGTAAACAAGGTCGAATTGTGTAACTCCAAGATTCACCTTGACGGGTTTTTCATTATTTACAACGCGATATAAAAATCTGTCCCTCGGATTAGCTGTATAGATCAATTCCGACGCGGGACCGATGTAGTAGTACATTGTATCAACTTTCCCATCCCTATCAACATCGGTTAAAAATTTTATTCCATCTGATTTTGCAAAGATAATTGATTTGGAGGGGTTAGGTATTTGTGTCCAATCGGCACAGTAACCTATTTTTCTGAAATCATATTCCAAAGTTCTTACTACTGCTGCAATGTTTTGTTGATTAGTAAGATCTCCAGAGTTGTTATATGTTCTCTCAGTGGCGCGATCTGAAACTCTAAATAAAGTTATCATTAGAATGCCGCCAATAATCATCGAGCCCATTATGTCAAGTATTACGTTTGTTCCCATATGCGTACCTACCTAAAATACCAATAGCTAAATGTGGATGACATTTGAACAGGATCTTTCATTGATGAGCTCATTACTGTCACTGTTATCATCTTATGCCAGGATCTTTTTGTTAAAATATTAAGAATGTTATCTGCTTCGACGTAAGAGACTTTGCTTGTTACATAAAAAACAGCAGACGGCATTGTTGAATCAACTTTTACAAAACCATTGAAATCATCGAAGTCATTGAAAGTCTCATAAGTTTCTCCGAAATCGGGACCAAGAGTAGTTGAAAGTTGATCAACTTTAGTTACCGCTGCGCTATCGGTTTCCTGGTCAAAGGCCTTTCCTCTCGCTTCTTCAATCAGTGAAGTGCATAATGAAGCAGCGAGAACATTAAACTTAGAGTTGTACATAACTTCATCACTAGTTAATACCGCACGATTAAAGCGAAGGACTATAGTTGACAAAAAAATTAATGCTCCTAACGACAGGAGCATTTGTCCTGTATTCATTTATCTGAGTTCCTTATTTATTTCCAGAAATAATCTCCAATAATTATGCCCATTATTATCAGGGTTTTAACTTTAATTTACTGCTAAATCAAACCTTAGCTGTCCTTATTTCTAAAAAAATCAATTGGTTTTCTCGAAAAGTCTATTTTCACAGAAGTTCTTAAGTGGATTTTGGGTAAAAAGAGAAGAAATTACCATTCTTCGGGAAATGCGAGGCGAAATGTTTATAGATTCGTTTTCTGTCTTAGATATACCAGATTTTTTACGTAGAAATAAGCAACTCTAAATCTGACATATCTGGGGAAAGATTTATTTTTCAAACACCAGCCCAACTCTTTCGCCAACACTTACTTTGACCGCATCACCATCAACAAAGTTACCGGCAAGTAGCTCTTGTGATAAAGGATTGATGAGATATTTTTGAATTACTCTTTTTAGAGGACGGGCACCATAAGTTACATCATAACCAAGCTGTGCAAGCCAGTCTTTTGCTTCATCAGAAACTTCAAGCGTGATTTCTTTATCCTTCAGCATACGTTGAACTCGCTCAAGCTGTATATCAACAATCTTTCTAATTTCAGATTTAACAAGCGGCTTGAAGAGAACAATTTCATCAATCCGGTTTAAGAATTCGGGACGGATTGTTCTTCTTAAAAGTTCGTGCATTTGCTGACGCAATTCCCCCATAATTGCTTCAATATCATTTTCATCAAGCGCCTCAAATTTGTCTTGGATGATATGTGAACCAATGTTTGAAGTCATGATAACAATTGTGTTTTTGAAATTTACTGTCCTTCCCTGGTTATCTGTTAATCTTCCATCATCTAAAACCTGAAGCAAAATGTTAAACACATCTGGATGCGCTTTTTCAATTTCATCAAGCAGTACAACCGAATATGGTCTTCTGCGAACTGCTTCTGTAAGCTGACCTCCCTCCTCGTAACCAACATATCCTGGAGGAGCGCCAATTAATCGCGAGGTGGAAAACTTTTCCATGTATTCTGACATGTCAATTCTAATCATTGCGTGTTCATCGTCGAATAAAAATTCTGCAAGAGCACGAGCCAGCTCAGTTTTTCCAACACCTGTTGTTCCCATAAAAATAAATGAACCAATTGGTCTGTTGTAATCCTGCATGCCTGTTCTTGATCTTCTGATTGCATTTGCAACTGCAGAAACCGCTTCTTCTTGTCCAACAA
>DAIMIJ010000119.1:0-1801 GCA_036722835.1 Ignavibacteriaceae bacterium
GGGCATAACTACTGCCTCAATTTGTTTGACTTTAAACGGAATAACTCCGAGGTTTCACGTCAAAATCGCAATTAAAAAAACCTCTGAGGTTTTGGGTGGGAACCAAAGTTCCGTTTTTCTTAATCATCCAATCTCACTCTCACAACTTCTGGTTCAATAATCAGCTCTCCGGAAATTTGTTTTCGTCGAACTAATTTCTTTGCAAAAGCCGGGATTGAAATTCTTAACTCTTCCGTTTTGGAGTAAACTAACGGAACAATAAGAAGCGTTAATAAAAGCGAGCTGGTTAATCCGCCGATTAATGCCCAGGCAAGACCGGCTTTCCATTCACCACCAGAGGAACCTGAAAGTGTAATTGGAAGCACATCCAAAACCTTTGCTAGAATTATCAAATCTTAATCCTATATTAAAATTGAGACCTAACTTAGACGAAATTAGTTGGTCTTATTGGATCTTTTCCCAGCTATCAGTCTTAATAATTAAAATCAAACAATCATTTGGAACTTGTGCAAATCAAAATTTGTTTTTAATTTTCGAACAATCAATTAAAAAGTTTGAAAACTATGACAACTCAAATAACCGACACCAAAAGGGAATTAATCCTACAAACTGCCCGTGAGCTTTTAGCAAAAAATGGATTTGCTAAAACTACTCTCGATGATATTGCTAATGCACTCGGGATGAAAAAATCTTCTCTTTACTACTATTACACAAATAAGGATGCACTGCTTGAAGATGTAATGAAAAGAGAAGAAGAAAATTTCTGCTCAATTGTTGGGGAAGCTTTAAAAAAATCAGATACGGCTATTGACAAAATTATTAATTATGAAAAAGCAAAATTCGATTATGTGAGAGATACCATCAAGATGCACGAAATTTCAACTTCAGTGCTTCTTGAATTTAAGAGTAAAATGTATGTGCACATCCAAAATATTCATAAAAAAGAAATCGAGATGTTAAAAACAATTTTAGATGAGAGCATTAAGAAAAAGGAGATTAAAAAATGCGACACAACAAAAGTAGCTGGGCTTATCTTAACCATATCTGAAGCTCTTCGTCATCGCGAATTTTATTTTGCGTCCTTCACAGTCAGCAAAACAATTGATTTTTCAAACGCAGTTGAAGAAATGATTTTTGCAGTAAAATTAATATTTGACGGAATTTCGATACATCATTAGAAAAAAAATAAGAGTTAATCAAATCATTCGGAGGATAATTAAGTGAAAAAAGTTCTGTTATTAATTTCAATTTTTTCGGCACTGCTGATAGCACAAACCAAGCAAACTACAGTGCTGAGTTTAGATCAGGCAATAAACCTTGCATTAGAAAAGAATGCAGATTTGAAAATTGCCTCGATGGAAATCAATAAATCGGAAGAAAAATTAAGAGAAGCGCGCAGCGGACTTTTCCCTCAGCTAAATGCAAGTGGTCAATATCAGCGGTATATTGATCTGCCCGTAATTTTCATGCCGCCGGGTTCTCCATTTGGTCCAACTCTTAAAATTGGTGCAGATAATTCATATATAGCTTCTGCATCATTATCCGTTCCCCTTTTTGCTTGGTCGTTATATCAGGGAATCGGATTAGCTTCAGACGCGTTTGATATTTCCCAGCAAAATTATCGAAGTGTTAAAAACAAAATTATCGGTGATGTTAAAAAAGCATTTCTTGCTGTGATTCTTACAAGAGAGTCTAAAGATGTTATGCTGCAAAGTTTGAAAAATGCTGAGGATAACTTTGAGAATATTAAAAGACTAAATTCAGCCGGAACACTTTCGGATTATGATGTACTTCGTGCAGA
>DAIMIJ010000119.1:1901-7091 GCA_036722835.1 Ignavibacteriaceae bacterium
CAATCTGCATACTTACCAACATTGGCGGGCTTTGGCAATTATCAGTATCAAGCTCAAGCCAACGACTTTAAATTTTCCAATTATAAGTGGGTAAAAACTTTTGTGCTCGGATTACAATTGCAAATTCCAATTTTTAACGGATTTAAAACACAGGCAAGGGTAAGTCAGGCAGAGATTGGTTTTAATCAAGCAGTTGAGCAGAAAAGAAATTTTACAGAGGCACTTAAGACTCAAGCCCTCAGTATTCTTTACAGAGTCGAACAAGCCGTAAAAAGAATAGAAGGACAAAATAAAACAGTAAGCCAGGCAACAGAAGGATATGAAATTGCTAAGCGACGATTAGAAAACAACGTTGCTATCCAACTTGAAGTGAATGATGCTGAACTTGCATTACGGCAAGCAAAATTAAACCGGCTTCAGGCAATATATGATTTAAAAGTTGCAGAAGCTGATCTTGAAAATGTTTTAGGTAAAATTAAATAAAAGAAATTTTAGGAGATAAATTAAATGAATATATTAAAATTAGTTGCTGCACTTTCTCTTTCATCAGTAATTTTTATTAGTTGTTCAAAAAAAGAAGATAACTCACAAAAAATTTCAGATGCTGCAATTCCGGTTGAAGTTTCGGTTGTAAAGAAATCAAGCATTCAAAGAGAAATTGAGCTTGTTGGAACTCTTGCGGCTTGGAAAGAAGCAAATCTTGGTGCTCAAACTACAGGACGAATTGAAAAAATATATGTTGAAGAAGGTTCGCGTGTTAAGGAGGGCGATTTACTTTTTGAAATGGATGATACACAGCTTGCACAAGCAAAAATTCAATACCAAGTTGCAAAAGATAATTACGATAGATTAAAACCGCTTTTTACAACCGGGTCAATCTCACAATCACAATTTGATCAAGTTAAAGCCGGATATGAAACAGCTGAAAAAACTTATCAACTCCTACTGTCAAACACACAATTTCGTGCGCCATTTAGCGGCATAATTACTGCAAAAAAATTAAATGACGGCGAAGTGTTTTTGCTTGCACCAGGTGGAGCTGGTGCTCCAACAATCGTTTCTTTAATGCAAATAAATCCTTTAAAACTTTTGCTGAACGTCAGCGAAATCAACTTCAGAGAAGTTCGGCTGAATCAAACAGTCGAAGTTCAATCGGAGTTATATCCGAATGAAGTTTTTAAAGGAACTATAAGCAGAATTAATCCGTCAATAAATGCCGCTTCAAGAACGTTCGAAGTAGAAGTTAAAATTCCCAATCCTAACGAAAAATTAAGACCGGGAATGTTTGTCCGTGCAAAGATGATACTTGGTACAACTGATGGAATAATTATTCAGCGTTCTGCTTCACTTAAACAATTAGGTTCATCGGCTTATTACGGATTTGTTGTTAAAGACAAAACCGCAAAAAGAGTTGATCTGACCTTAGGCAAAGAATTCGATTCGAAAGTTGAAATTACGAACGGTTTATCTGAAGGTGATCTTCTTGTGACAAGAGGACAAGGTTTGCTTAAAGATGGAAGCAATGTAGAAATAAAAGCCAAAGCAAAATAAGGAGATAATGATGAATCTACCAGAAGTATCGGTTAGGCGGCCCATTACAACAATAATGCTCTTTGTGGCAATCATCATTATTGGTTTTGTATCATTTCAAAGATTACCCATTGACTTATTCCCCGAAATAGAACCACCGATAATCAGTGTTCTCACACAATATCCAGGAGCAAGCGCTCAGGATGTTGAACTTAATGTGAGTAAAAAAATTGAAAGCGGATTAAGTTCTGTCACCAATCTTAAAAAGATTAGATCAACTTCGATTGATAACATTTCTGTTGTTTCGCTTGAGTTTGAGTTCGGATCAAATCTCGATGAAGCATCAAATGATATTAGATCTGCACTTGAATTTAATAAGAGAAATCTGCCGGATGATGCTGAAGATCCAACTATCTTCAAATTCAGCACAAACATTTTTCCTATATTGTTTATTGCTGTTCAAGCAAACGAAAGTTACCTTGGATTAAATAAATTAGTCGAAAACGAAATTATTGATCCATTAAAAAGAGAAAACGGTGTTGGTACTGTTCAGGCTTTCGGTGGACCCATAAGACAAATTCTTGTTCATGTTGACGAGAAAAAATTAGAAGCGTATAACATTTCGGTTGGTCAAATCGGTCAGGTGCTTCAGGCAGAAAACATTAATCTGCCATCCGGTTCAATAAAAATGGGTGATATGGAATATAATCTTCGTGTGCCGGCCGAATTTACTAATGCAAATGAAATAAAAAATATTGTTGTTGGGTCACAAAATGGAAGAGTTGTTTATCTAAAAGACATTGCCGTTGTAAAAGACAGCTTGAAGGACCGCACAATTAATGTAAGACTGAACGGCGATAAGGGTTTACAAATTATTGTACAAAAGCAATCCGGTGCTAATACCGTTCAGGTTGTAAATGATGTAAAAGCGAAATTAGAACAGCTTAAGAAGAACTTGCCCTCTGACGTCAAGGTTAACATCATTCAGGATTCATCCGAATTCATCATACAATCTGTAAGCAACCTAACTGAAGCAGTTTTACTCGGTGGACTTTTTGTGGTTATAGTTGTTTTACTTTTCCTAAGGCAGTGGCGGGCAACATTTATTATCGTACTAACATTACCGGTTTCTTTAATCGGTGCGTTTATATATTTATATTTTTCGGGTAACACAATTAACATCATTTCATTATCATCTCTTTCTATTGCAGTTGGAATGGTAGTAGATGATGCGATAGTAATTCTTGAGAATATTTCTCACCACGTTGAAAGAGGTGCACGCCCGAGAGAAGCTGCAATTTTTGGTTCAGCGGAAGTGGGACTTGCAGTTGCTGCGTCAACTTTCACGATTGTCGCTGTATTTTTTCCATTGGTTTTCATTTCAGGTATTGCAGGAATTTTATTTAATCAACTCGGATATTTAGTAACAGTGATGATACTTGTTTCATTATTGGCTGCTCTTACATTAATTCCTATGCTTTCAGCAAAGATGTTAAAATCTAGAAAGGAAGAAAAATCAATAACGAACCCGTTGCTTAAAAAGATAGATTCTGCATTGGCAAAGATGCTGGATAGCTTAGATAATTTTTATAAAGGAATATTAGAGTGGGCGTTAGATCACAAAAAATCAGTTATCGTTATTGCTCTTTTAATCTTTGTCGGTTCATTGGCACTTATTCCGGGACTCGGTACAGAATTCATTCCCAAATCCGATTCAGCTCAACTCCAATTATCATTAGAACTTGAGCCCGGCAAGCGATTAGAAGAAACAGTTGAATATGTTAAGCAGATAGAACAAATAATGAAAAAAGAATTTCCCGAGGTTGTTTATGTCTCTGCCCGATCTGGAGTTAATGATGCCGGATTCTCATCAATTTTATTTGGTCAAAATGAAGGTGCAAACATTGCGGGATTTCAATTCAGAGCATCTAAAATTAATGATAGGAAAAGATCGGTTTTTGAAATGGCGGATGCGATGCGTGAAAAATTAAAATCATTTGTTGGAATTAAAAGTTTTAGTGTGAATACTGCCGGTGCTGCTTCCTTTTTAACAGGTGCAACAGGTGCTCCCGTACAAATTGATATTATCGGTCCTGATTTGGAAAAATCTTATGTGGTTGCTAATAAACTTAAAGATTTCATGATCAAACTAAACGGAACACGCGACGTTCGAATTGATATTGGTGATCCTCGCCCTGAACTTCAGATTGTTTTGCAAAGAGATAAAATGGCGCTGAGTGGATTAAATACTGCAATCGTAGGCAATACTCTACGAAATAATTACTATGGTTTAACTCCAACAAAGTACAGAGAGCTTGGTGATGAGTATGACATCTTTGTCAGCTTACCTCCCGATAAAAAAAATAATATTTCCGAAATAGAAAATTTGCCAATTAAAACTTTATTGGGCACAACAGTAAGACTAAAAGATGTTGGAAAAGTCGTTCAGGCATATTCACCTCCGACAATAAAAAGAAAAGAGCAGGAAAGAGTAATTGGTGTGTTGTCTGATGTAACCGGTCGTTCTCTTGGCGAAGTAGCCGCCGATATTAAAAACTTTGTTTCAAAAATTGAACTTCCTCCAAACACCACAATTGAATATGGCGGGCAAATTGAACAGCAAGGAGATACATTCAAAGATTTATTTTTTCTGCTTGCACTGAGTATAATACTTGTCTATATGGTTATGGCGGCACAGTTCGAATCATTACTCGATCCATTCATAATAATGTTTTCTGTTCCATTTGCATTCACCGGAGTTTTTATTGGTCTTTTTGTTACCGGAGTTTCATTCAGTGTAATTGCATTTCTGGGAAGCATTATGCTCGTTGGTATTGTAGTTAAGAATGCCATTGTATTAGTTGACTTTACAAATATTACGCGAGCCAGAGGTATTGCTCTTCGTGAGGCGATCATATATTCAGGGCGAAACAGGTTACGCCCGGTGCTAATGACAACGCTAACAACATTGCTGGGTCTTTTACCCCTTGCTATAAGCACAGGTGAAGGTTCGGAAATATGGAAACCGCTTGGTGTTTCAACCATTGGCGGATTGCTTTTCTCTTCACTAATTACATTAGTGTTAGTGCCGGTACTTTATTCGGTATTCGAAACAAGAATTAAAAAGAAAAAAGAAATTGATTAAGGAGATAAAATGAAAGCAGTAATGATAGTTTATAATCACGGAATTACTGAAGAAATTGAGGAAGCTTTAGAAAGCTTAAACATTCGCGGCTTTACTAGATTTTTAAACGTTCACGGGCAGGGCAGCGAAAAAGGAGAACCGCATTTAGGCACGCATATCTGGCCAAGTCAAAATGCTGTTGCGTTAACAGTCATAAAAGATGAGTTGGTTGATCTATTGCTTGAGAAAGTAAAAGCAGTTGATATAGAAGCAGAAGAACAGGGGCTTCATGCTTTTGTTTGGAACATTGAAAAGATGGTTTAGAAATAAATAAAATTTTAGAGTCCTTTAAATGAATGAATTTTAATTCGTAATAATTTAAATAAGTTCACAAAAAGGGTATAAATTATTTCTTAGTTAAAAATTCTTTTAAATGGGGTATTCACTACCGTCCAGTAAAGTAATTTTGTATATTTTCCGGTATGGAAATACCAAAGCACCAAATTGGTTTTGAGAAAATGTTTAATACAGAAGAA
>DAIMIJ010000120.1:0-7089 GCA_036722835.1 Ignavibacteriaceae bacterium
AATTATAAAAATCGAATTCAAGGTATTGATGTTAGATTAAGTTCGTTGAATTCTTCATTCGATATTCAGGAAAAACTTAAAGCTAAGCTGAACGGAAAAAATTATGCGGTGAATACCTGGTATGATTTTCATAAAGAATTATATACCGTAATGCAGATTGAAAGATGGACTGCGTACCTAATTCTATCCTTAATTGTTGCAGTAGCTTGTTTTAATATTCTAGGATCCTTGTCAATGTCAGTAATTGAAAAAAAACGGGATGTTGGTATTTTAAGAGCAATGGGAATTACTGAGAAATCTATACTAAAAATTTTTATGTATGAAGGACTGCTTATCGGAATTGTAGGAACATTACTCGGATCAATTATCGGATATTTAGTTTGTTTCCTTCAGCTTCAGTACAAGATCTATCCGCTCGATCCAATGCAGTATAAAATTGATGCTCTGCCTATAGAAATTCGAATTACGGATTTCTTTTTTATTGCTGGGGTGGCAATGCTGTTATCTTTCTTGGCTTCATTATATCCAGCACAAAGAGCAGCAAAAGTTAATATTCTTGATGCCATCAAATGGGAATAATAATTAAACAAATTTTATTAATTCTGTAATGCAAGTAAAATAATGTCGAATGTTATACTGAAAATAGAAAATCTCGTTAAGACTTTTGAAAACTCAAAAGAAATTAAGCTGAAAATTTTGAAATCTATTTCTCTTGAAATTGTAGAAGGCAAAATAACACTGATTGTTGGTGCATCCGGTGCTGGTAAAAGCACTTTATTGCACCTCCTTGGAGGATTAGATAGACCGGATGATGGAAAAATTTATTTTGGTAATGATAATATTTTAACTTTCTCGGAAGATAAGCTGGCGAAATTTCGAAATAAGAATATTGGTTTTGTTTTTCAGTTTCATCACTTATTACCTGAATTTACCGCGGCGGAAAACGTAGCAATTCCACAAATGATTTTTGGTAAATCACTGGATGAAGCTTTGGATAAAGCAAATGAACTTTTGAGTGAAGTTGGATTGATAGAACGAAAAGATCATAAACCTGCAGAACTTTCCGGCGGGGAGCAGCAGCGGGTTGCTGTAGCTCGAGCACTGGCAAATGATCCGTCAATTATCTTAGCAGATGAACCAACTGGGAATTTGGATTCTGCAAATAGTCAGATTATCTCCGATTTAATAGTTCATCTAAACTCCAAATACAAAAAAACCTTTGTGGTTGTAACTCATAATAAAGATATGCTGGGGATTGCTAACCAGATATGTGAAATGAAAGATGGTAAAATATTTAGTAAATATAGTTTGTAATTCATTCTAAAATAATAGACTATCAGAATTACTTATCTTTTTTTCAAATACTCAAATAACAATCTTACACCGTAACCAGTCATATATTTTTTAGAGTAATTATTATAGCTATTTGCCATTGCAGGTCCAGCAATATCTAAGTGCGCCCACGCATTTTTTTTATCAACAAAGTTCTCCAAAAATTTTGCAGCAGTTATTGCTCCACCCCATCTTCCGCCGACATTTTTAACATCTGCAACATCACTTTTATTTAAGGTATGATATTCATCCCACATTGGTAATGCCCAAACTCTTTCGTGAGTCTGAAGACCTATCTGAAATAAATCTTTCGATAATTCTTCATTCTTAGTAAACAATCCAGCAACAAACTCGCCGAGAGCTACAACACAAGCACCGGTCAATGTTGCAAGATCAATAATTACATCAGGATTTAGCTTGCTCGCATAATTTAACGCATCAGCAAGAATCATTCTTCCTTCTGCATCTGTGTTATCAACCTCTATGGATTTTCCTGAAGAAGTTACTACGATATCACCTGGCCTCATTGATGTTCCGGATAACATGTTTTCGGCTGCGGGGATAATTCCAGTAATATTGACAGGAAGTTCTGATTTAATTGCTGCTAAGATCGTCCCGGCAACAACTGCTGCTCCGGACATGTCAGCTTTCATTTCCCACATATCATTGTACGGCTTTATAGAAATGCCTCCAGAATCAAAAGTTACTCCTTTCCCAACAAGTGCAATGGTTTTATGTGTTCTCCGCTTTTTTAATTTTGAATATTTACTTGCTCCATTATACTCAATCACAATAAATCGAGGTAGATTACTGCTTCCCATTCCAACGGCTAATAATCCCCCCATCTTTCGTTTTCGAATTTCTTTCTCATCGAAAATTCTAACTTTCGCGCCCGCTTTAATCAGTATATTTTTTATTCTTCTGCTTAATTCGTCGGGAGTTAAAATACCTCCAGGTTCATTTTGTAAATCCTTAGCGAAGTGTACTCCTGCCATTACGTTTTGAGCTGAAACAATAGCATTCGTCAACTTTTTTTCATTCTCGGAATAAAATGTGACTTCAAGAGATTTCAATTTCTTTTTATCAGATTTATAGTTGATGAAATCATAATTACCTAGGAATAATCCTTCAGCAAAAGTTTGATAATAATATTCCTCATCATCAAAATATTTTTTTAAATGAACATGATTTGGAATGAAAATATGGAGAGATTTAACTTCTTCTTTCCCAAGTGTTGGTAGAAATCCGGCAAGGTGATTTCTGAAAAAATCATTTGTAAACTTTTCATCTAATTTAACTTTTACAAGAAGAATGTCATCCGGTTTACCGTTTGCTCTCGATACCCTGATCTCTGTTGACTCGCTGGAAAGAAAATTTTTCCTTTGAAGATCGGATAATTTTGTTTTAGAAACTCGCTCAAAATTTTTAACACTTTCTTTTAATTTTTTCTCATCAATAAAATACCTAACACTAACTGATAAATTTTTATAGGATATTTTCTTGCCGCCGCTTTTTAAGGATAACTTAAACATTTTATTTCCTGTAAGTTTCTAAATATTCTTCTGCTTTTTTTAATATGATGGGAATCTTATTAACCATATTCTCTTTTAAAAATCTTGCACCTGCGGCATTTAAGTGCCCTCCGCCATTGAATTCACCGGCTAATTTGTTCATTGGTATATTCCCTTTTGAACGAAAGCTCGCTTTAAATCCTTCCTTCAATTCAATAAAGAGTAAACCAATCTTAACATTCTGGACTGCAAGAGAATAATTAACAAAATTATCTGTATCTGATTCTAATCCGTTGCATTTACGAAAATCATTCTGAGATAAAATCATGTATCCGATTTCATTTTTCTCCCCAAATAATTTAAGTGATTCGAGAGCTGTTCCAAGCAATTTTATCTTGCTCAAATAACTTTGATCATACACTTTGTCGTACACTTCTCCGGGAATTACCCCTAACTCAAGAAGTTCTGCAGCAATTCTATGAAGCTCTGGTGTAGTCCTTTCAAATCTGAATGAACCTGTATCCGTCATTATCGCTGTATAAATTGGAAAAGCCAAATCATAATCAAGTTCGATTATTCTTGTCTTTTTAATAAAATCATAAATAATATGACCGGTTGCGCTGTAGTTTGTATCCATAAACTGATGATCGACAAAATCTTCTTTATCAAGATGATGATCAATACAAATCTTTAACTTTTTTGAATTGCGAAAATCTTCACTCATTCGAACCATTCTATCTGCACGGTTAAAATCTAAGGCAGCTAAAACATCAACCTCATCAAGCAACTTTGAATGAATATTTTTATCGAACTTTTTGATTACATCATCTTTATCTAAAAATTTCAAATTATATGGCGTTTCACTATGATTGATTATGTGAGCTTGTTTGCCAAGCTTTTTTAGGATTAGATAAAAAGCAATTTCAGAACCGATTGCATCTGCATCCGGGTTTACATGAGTAGTGATAAGAAATTTATCATGCTCTGTTAATATTAATTCTAATTTTTTAAAATCGATCATAATAAAATATTTAAAATAAAAAGGCGAAGAGAAAATCTTCGCCATAAATTAAGAATTTATAAAATCAAACTGATCATTACTTATTAATTTACTTCCCAAGTATTTGCAGTGAACATCAATTTTTCATAAGTGCCTTCACCCTTCTGAGATTTTTGCTGTTCAATCTGATGAACATAATCTTCATCATAAGTCGGCTTATTAAATTGACGAAATACTCCGATCGGTGTTGGGTATCCTTGAAGATCTGTAAACCTTGCTAATAAAAATACACGCGTCGGATTATCATCAAATTCATCGTGTATCCAACAATCGTTGATAGAATGCTTACCATCATTCAAATTAATAATTATCGGATTCAACCCATCAAGCATAATTCCTTTATCCTTGTTGGCTCCAAATACAAGCGGTTTACCATGTTCAAGGAGAATAACATTTTCGGGTTTCGTTTCTTTTTCCGTCAGCAGAGAATAAGCTCCATCATTAAATATTGGACAGTTTTGATAAACTTCAATGAAGGCAGCTCCCTTATGCTTTGATGCTCGCGTGATCATCTCCTGTAAATGTTTTGGATCTCGATCTAAAGATCGAGCAACAAAAGTAGCACCCGAACCAGTTGCTAACTTAATAGCATTAAAAGGAAAATCGACTGTTCCATAAGGTGATGATTTTGTAATCTTACCTTTTTCAGATGTTGGAGAATACTGACCTTTTGTTAACGCATAAATTCGATTGTTGAACATTAAAATTTTGATGTTCATATTTTTTCTGCACATATGAATAAAGTGATTTCCTCCGATACTTAGCATATCACCGTCACCAGTAGCAACCCAAACTTGCAATTTGTGATTTGCTAACTTAACACCGGTTGCAATAGCTGCTGCTCGTCCATGAATTCCATGAAAACCATAAGTATTCATGTAATATGGAAAACGACTCGAACATCCAATACCAGATATCCAAGTTATATTTTCTTTTTTCTCTCCAAATTCCGGAGATGTTCTTTGAACTTGAGCAAGTATTGAATAATCACCGCAGCCAGGACACCACTTTACATCTACATCCGACGCAAAATCTTTTGCAGTATATTTAACATCCTTGACAATTTCGTTCACTTTAGTTTCCATTATGTCCTCCTAAGATTTCAATAATTTTATTCTCAATTTCAGCAACTTTGAATGGCTGTCCTTGAACCTTATTAAACTGAATTACATCACGTAAAAAAGTACTTCGAATTACGTTTGCCATTTGTCCCGTATTTAATTCCGGCAAAAGTATTTTTTTGAAACGATTTAATACATTGTCTAAATTTTTGGGAAACGGGCTTATATAACGGATATGTGCCTGTGAAGCATTGTAACCTTGTGCCTGTATATGTCTGCTGGCTTCTTTAATTGCACCGTAAGTACTTCCCCATCCTAAAACTAAAAGTTCACCTTGCTGATCACCTTCGACAATTAATTCTGGAATATCATTTTTGATATTATCGATCTTCTCTTTTCTTCTGTTTACCATTAACTGGTGATTATCCGGATCATAGCTAATATTTCCATAAATATCTTTCTTTTCCAAACCGCCAATTCTATGTTCTAATCCAGGTGTGCCGGGAATTGCCCATGGACGAGTAAGATTTTCGTCTCTCAAATATGGATGAAATCCTTCTACCTCTTTTCTAAAATGAACAGGAATATCTTTCAGCTCCTCCAGTTTCGGAATTTTAAGTGGTTCGGATCCAAATGCCAAATATCCGTCAGATAATAAAATAACCGGCGTCATATATTTGACTGCAATCCTGGCTGCTTCAATTGCCATAAAGAAACAATCGGCAGGACTTTGAGCACATAAAACTACAAGTGGAGATTCCCCGTGGCGCCCATACAAAGCTTGATTTAAATCGGCTTGTTCGGTTTTTGTCGGAAGTCCTGTACTTGGACCACCTCGCTGAACATCAACTACAACAAGCGGAAGCTCAGTCATTACCGCTAAACCGAGCGCTTCTGTTTTAAGAGATAACCCTGGACCGGATGTAGTTGTGATTGCAAGTGAACCAGCGAATGATGCTCCAATCGCTGATGCAACACCGGAAATTTCATCTTCGGCTTGAAACGTTACGACTCCATAATTTTTGTACTTACTTAGTTCGTGTAAAATTTCTGAAGCCGGAGTAATCGGATATGAACCTAGGAAAAGATTCAATCCACTTTTTAAAGAGGCTGTAATAAATCCAAGTGCAATAGCTTCGTTTCCAGAAACATTTCTATAAATTCCTTTTTCCAGTTTAGCCGGTTTAACATCATAACGTGTAGTGAATATTTCGGTAGTGTCACCATAATTATGACCTGCAATTAATGCACGTTTATTTGCTTCAAGAATATCCGGTTTTTTTCCGAACTTGCCTTCAAGCCAGTGAAGAGAGTGCTCAAGCGGACGATTGTAAATCCAATATAAAAGTCCTAATGCAAAAAAGTTTTTGCACTTTTCTTTTTCCCTTGGTGAAAGACTCATATCCTTTAACGCAGCCATAGTAAGCTGAGTTAAATCTACAGGAACAACATTGTACGCTGCAAGTGATCCATCTTCTAATGGGTTGGTATCGTAGTTTGCTAATTTTAAATTTTTTGCATCGAATGCGCTGCTGTTCGCAATAATAGTTGCATGAGGTTTTAAATCTCTCATGTTCACTTTTAGCGCAGCAGGATTCATCACTACCAAAACATCTGGCGAATCTCCTGGAGTTTGAATATCGGTGCTGCTGAAATGTAACTGATAACCGCTCACACCTGCAAGCGTACCTGCGGGGGCTCTAATTTCAGCGGGAAAATCCGGCAGCGTACTTAAGTCATTTCCAACTGCAGCAGTAGTTTCCATAAATTGTGATCCGGTTAATTGCATACCGTCACCGGAATCTCCGGCGAATCGAACTGTAACTTCTGAAAGGGGCTGTACTTCTTTTTGTTTATTCATGATTAATCTTGAAATTTATTTTAAATATTTACTACTGTGCTTTCTCATCGACAGTAAGCTTTAATTTTTACTGTTCAAATATAAATAATTGCACACTCAAGAACATTATATAAACCTTTCGCTAAGTAATTTTTAACATTCTCAAATCAAAGTTCCTTGTTCGATATTCATTATTCAAAATTCAGAGAATGAATGACGAAGAATAACTTAAGGGCATCTCTAAAAACAGCATTTAGCAAATCCATCGTATAACTTCCGTTGACT
>DAIMIJ010000121.1:0-3161 GCA_036722835.1 Ignavibacteriaceae bacterium
CAATTGCAATTCCCGAAATCGGGCAAATGATTAAAGAGCTGAATATAAAATTAAAAGTCGCTTAGTTCATCATCTTCGAAGAGCTTAGTATAAATCTGCTTGCATAAATCATAATCGTAACCGCGTGAAACTAAAAAAGAATAAATGCTTGATTGAATTTTTTTTTGATCCACTTTTCGGTTAATTAATTTTTTAAGTTTTTTTCTTGCTAATTCTAATCCGGATTCGATTTCCGAATCGCCGCTAAACTTCTCCTCAATAACATTGGCAATAACTTTTGATGAGACTCCCCTCTTAATCAGCTCGGACTTAATTTTATTTTTTCCCCAATTTTTTGCTTTAACTTTTTCATCTGCAAAAATCCTTGCAAAGGAAAGGTCATCTACATAATTATTTTGTGCTAGATCATTCAGAGTTTGCTCAATAAGTTCTAAACCGAATTTCTTTTGCCTAAGCTTATTTCTTATTTCATTTTTTGAATGCTCTCTTCTTGCAAGAAAATTTAATGCGCTTTGTTTTACCTGATATTTCTGATCTTCCTCAAAGAGAAACGAAAGAAACTCTTCTGAAATATCTTGATTAAGCTTGAGCTGATTTTTTAAGAAAACTTCATAAGCTAATGTTATGTTTTGATCGTTATCAAAAAGTATTTCTACGCGATTCCTTCCGCTTCTCTTCGCTTTAACTATTTTCATTCCTAATTACTTTGGAGATTTTTTTTCTTTAGCAGCGGGTTTTTCTTCAACCTTTTCTTTTTCTTCTTTGATCATTCCAAGTTTGGTTTTTACTTCTCGGGAAAGCTTTTCATACATAGCAGGTAATTCAATAAGCTTCTGTTTAAACTGTTCTCTGCCCTGGAATCTATCTTCATCATAGGTAAACCATGCACCGCTTTTTTTAACTATACCTAAATTAGTTGCGAGATCAACCAGATCACCGGATTTGCTAATTCCTTCATTGTAAAGAATATCAAACTCAACCTCTTTGAACGGCGGAGCGACCTTGCTTTTTACAATTTTAACTTTCGTTCGATTTCCGATTACATCATTACCCTCCTTGATAGCCGCAATTCTTCTTATATCCAATCGAACTGAAGCATAAAACTTCAGCGCATTACCACCGGTAGTAGTTTCAGGATTTCCGAACATAACTCCAATTTTGCTTCTCAATTGATTTATAAACAAAACTGCTGTTTTTGATTTTGAAATCGCACCTGTCAATTTTCGTAGTGCCTGAGACATCAATCTTGCTTGGACAGCCATCGTTGCATCTCCCATTTCACCTTCAATTTCTGATCTTGGAACTAATGCGGCAACGGAATCAATAACAATAATATCGAGAGCATTGCTTCGCACAAGAGTATCGGTAATTTCTAATGCTTGTTCTCCAAAATCGGGCTGCGACAATAAAAGATTTGGTGTGTCAACTCCAAGTTTTTTTGCATAGTTAATATCTAAAGCATGTTCAGCGTCAATGAATGCTGCTAGTCCTCCCAATTTCTGCGCTTCAGCTATTATGTGAAGACAAAGTGTAGTTTTACCGCTCATTTCAGGTCCAAATATTTCTGTCACTCTACCGCGTGGAATTCCGCCAATACCTAATGCATAATCAAGCGATAACGCTCCTGTTGGAATTGAATCAACAGGGGCAACGACACCATCGCCCAATTTCATAATGGAACCTTTTCCATAAGTTTTTTCGATGCTCGAAATAGTATCTTCAATTATTTTAAGCTTTTGTTCTCTGTCAGTACTCATTATTCCTCCGAATCATTTTAAATAATATTTTTTAATTTCTGTGTAAGTCGAGCCATTTGCAGTCAGCTCGCTTTTCATCAGCACAATTTCATTTGCACTAAAATTAATTTCAGGAATTTTCGCATTTGAAAATTTACTTATAAAATCTTTAGGGACATCATTTTTTATTCTTAGCAAAGTAAGATGTGCCTTAAATTTCCTGTGTTCAAATGGAATTTGGAATTTAGAAAGTCGTTGATTCAATTCTTCGACAATCGAATAAAGCGATTTATCCAAATTCAATCCAAGCCAAAGAATTCGCGGCTCATCTTTAGCTTTGAAAAAAAATCCAAATTTTTCCAAAGTGCAATTAATTTTTTGAAAATGTTCGAGAAAGTTCAGCTCTTTAGTTATGAGTTCGAGGAGATTTTCTTTTACTTCACCAATAAATTTTATAGTAAGATGAATTTTGGGATTATCTTCCCATCTGAATTTGTCCTCATCGGGAAAGATTATTTTTCTTAATTCTTTAATTTGATATTTAGTTGCGTTCGGAATTATTAACGCAACAAAAAGTCTAATCATCAAAGGAAATTCCCAAAAGATGCCTTCTTACCATTTCTAAAGCAGCTTGTACAGTTCGCTGCTTATTCAAGATTCTATCCTCTCCGAAAACAAATTTTTTAGCAGTGCAAACTTTTTCATCACAAAGGCCGATGTAAACCAAACCGATGGGTTTACCTTCCGTTGCTCCGGTAGGTCCCATTATTCCCGTTATTGACAAACCAATGTCTGTTCCGCTGATTGACCGTATTCCCTCAGCCATCTGCTTGGCAACTTCCAAGCTGACGGTGCCGTACTCTGAAATTGTATCCTCATCAACTTTTAAAATTTCAACTTTTGAAGCATTGCTGTATGCTACTACACCTCTTTCAAAATAATTGCTGCTGCCGCTGATGTTAGTAAGTAAATTTGAAAAATGTCCGCCCGTACATGATTCTGCGATAGCAATTTTAAGTCCCCGCTCATTTAAAATTCTACCAACAACTTCTTCAAGCTTTTCACCATCACGACCAAAAATGTACCTTCCTGCTTTGCTTCTAATTTTTTGTTCAATTTCGCTCAGCTTGTTAGAAGCTTCCTCTTCTGTCTTTTCATTTACAGTTATTCTCAATCGTACACCAATCTGGCTTGGAAGAAATGCCATCTTAGCTCCATCCAATAACTCCGAGATGTCGCCAAGTTTTTCAAATAAAAATGATTCGGGAATTCCCGTTGTTTCCAATGTTACACGCTTTTGAACACTCGGTAAGTCTTTTAATCTATCAATCAGATTCGGTATAACGAATGACTGCATCATTGCTTGCATTTCATACGGAACACCGGGCATGGCAATGAATATTTTATTTTCTTTTTCTATCCAAA
>DAIMIJ010000121.1:3261-7072 GCA_036722835.1 Ignavibacteriaceae bacterium
GTGATTATGTGCGCAATCATATTATTTCTTTTAATTGATTAAATACTTAGCAAAAATAAGTAAAATTAAATGAACAATAATCAATGAGTAAATTGCAGAAATTAAATCATCTAACATAATGCCTAATCCGCCCTCGAGCGATTCTGATTTTCTTGCCGGAAATGGTTTAATGATATCTAGTGTTCTCCAAACAATAAAAGCAATTAAAGCAATGAAAAAATCCTTCGGCAGGAATAGTAATGAAATCCACATTCCAACAACTTCGTCAATTGTACATTCGGCCGGATCTTTTCCATACAAGCTTTCGAATTTTGTCCCCAAACGTATTCCTAATAAAGTAAAAACGAAAATCGCGGGAATAATCACATGGGGTTTTTCAAAGTTAGGAATAAAATAAATTGCTAAAGCAGCTAAACTTGCAAATGTTCCTGAAGCCAATGGAATATATCCGGTATAAAATCCGGAACCAAAAAATTTTTCAAAAAAATTAATCTTCATGATTAAATAGCTTTGTAATTAGCTGACGATTTCGGAATAAATATGTTAAACCCGAATGCAAGGTCAGCAGTGTTATGAATAACATACCAAAGTATATAAAATTCTTATCAAGAAGTATCTCAAATATTTTATCATTGCCGTTATTAATTTGTGCAGTTAACGATCCAACATAAACAATAAGTAAATAATACAAGAATATAATCTGAATAAATGTTTTCCATTTAGCGTAAACCGAAGTTGGAAATTGAATATTTCGGTAGTCTGAAAAAATTCTTAATCCGGTTATAACGAAGTCTCGCAGAAGGATTATGATAACCATCCAGAGTTCAACTATTCCTAAAATCACCATGGCAATAAAAGCTGCCGAAGTAAGAATTTTATCCGCAAGTGGATCCCAAACTCTTCCCCAATTAGTTAGGTAATTAAATTTTCTTGCAAGCCAGCCATCGTACCAATCCGTTAAAGCAGCCACTAAAAAAACTCCAAGGGCAATTTGCTTCAGCAAAGTATCATCCGAAAGCAAAAGAATAAAAAAAATGGGAGTTAAAATGATTCGTAAAACTGTTAGCTGGTTTGGAAGTACCATTGGGATTCAGAAGAATCAATTTTCAGAAAGTTTTTTAAGAAATGGGAACTCATATATTCCTGTATTGTGTCCATCTTCCCAAAGAATGCCGATCGCATAATTACCGATTTTATTTATTCCGCTAATCGTGGTCTGACCCGAATGAAACAATGGGATGAAAGCTTTGCTGCGATTTTCTCGTTCAGCCATACATGTGGCACAAGGACAAAATTTTCGAAGCTTTTCCAAAGAAATAAATGACTCTGAACTATCATCCCACTTCAAGAATAATTTTGTACTATCCATTACTTTAATTTTAGTAGGAAACATTTATACTAGCTTTTCTCCCGTAAGCTTTTCCAGCACTTCAAGATATTTTTTGCTTGTCTTCTGAATTACATCATCAGGTAAAATTGGCGGAGGCGGCTGCTTATTAAAATTAATTGAGAGAAGGTAATCGCGAATGATTTGTTTATCGTAACTCTGCTGGCTTCTTCCTTTTTGATAACGGTTGGCAGGCCAAAATCGTGAAGAATCCGGAGTTAAAACCTCATCAACTAAAATTAAATTGTTTTCATGAAATCCAAATTCCATTTTTGTGTCCGCAATAATAATTCCTTTAGATAAAGCGAAAGTGGATGCCTCCTTATAAATCTCCAAAGAAATATTTTTTAATTTCAAAATAGCATCTTTGCCGATAATTTTTTCGGCTTGTTCGAAAGAGATATTCTCATCGTGTAAGCCGATTTCTGCTTTTGTTGAAGGAGTAAAAATTGGTTCATCAAGCTTTTCCGAATTAACTAAACCTTCGCGCAATTTTATTCCCGATATTGATTTGGTTTGTTTGTAATCATTCCATCCCGAGCCTGAAATATAACCTCGAACTATGCATTCGATCGGGACAACTCCTGCTTTTTTTACAAGCATTGATCTTCCTTGTAAAATATTTTTGTACTGCCGGCACTCAGATGGAAACTCATCCACATCTGTAGTTATTAAATGATTAGGAATTATTTGTTTGCCAAAATCAAACCAAAATTCCGAAATTTTTGTGAGCACTTTCCCTTTGAATGGAATTCCCTGCGCCATAATAACATCAAAAGCAGATAGCCGATCTGTAGATACGATTAAATAATACTCTCCAATGCTGTAGACGTCTCTAACTTTTCCGCGCTTGAATAACTTTAAGTCAGGGAAATTTGTAGTGAGAATTATATCTTGATCCATGCAATGCTCAATAATTTATTTGTTTACAAACAGGACGGCTTTCAATTCTCAATTTAGTATAAAGTTAATATTCCTTCAAGCAAATTTACAGCTAAAATTGGTATAGATTTTGGGTTATTAGCAGTTGGATCGTAATTATCTATTTCCATGTTACATATTTCAAGGGATTTTCAGCTTAAATACTGCGCCGGGAAAATAGATATTACCTCCGTTAGAAATTATTACAATATTTTTAGTAAAAATGTATTACCTAATATTTCTCGTATTAGGATTTAGTTCTATCTCATTTTGTGTTTTATTTTTTGATGTATGCACCAAAGAAAAATGCGGCTAAACTTAGAAATGAATGGTAAATATTAAAAGGTAACTGATGATTAAGGGAGGTAAATATGGTATTAGAAAATCCGATGTTCAAGCTTGCAATTTTTGTTGCGATAATTTTTTCGCTATTCTTTCTTGGTTTCTCTTATCTCTTCTTTGAGAAATCTCTAACTGAAAAAGAAATAAGCATAACAGTCATTAACAAAGAAAAATTTGGAAATGAAGAAGGCAGATACCTAATCTTCACACCGGAAGAAGTGTTTGAAAATTCAGATAATTTTTATCACAGAAAAACAAACGCAAATATGGTTTATAATAAGCTCGAAAGAGGTGTTAGGTATAGAGTAAAAGTTGTGGGTGTTTATCTGCCGGGGATTCGACGGTTAAGAAATATTACTGAGGTGTTAGGTGCAGAAATTAAAAAGGAAGGCAAATTCTAACCTGATCAAACCGGAATAGAAAAGGAATAATGAATAACGAACCACCGCTAAAGCGGGGCAGGCAAGGAATGTAGAATATGGAAGGTTAAGAACTTCATCATTACATATTCTTCATTCATTATTCTTTATTCAATATTTGATATTCAATTTCTGGAATGATTCTTTGGATAAGAAAAATCCGTTAACTAACGGATTCTGATAATTATTAGATGAAGCTGAACAAGAATTATAATTTTAACGTACTAATAACTCACCCTGCACAAATTGGCGAGATGACATCTCTAATTATTAACAACTAACTTTAAATTTCTCATCGTAAAATCGCTCATATTTGAATTTCAATCCGAAAGAAAGATGTCATCTCTTTAAAATTCTATCAGCCAAAACAAAGCACTTTTTCTGATCCATTCATTTCTTGCTCAGCTAAAGTGAGGTTCCTTCTGCCAGCTTCTTGAATGATTTCCTTGTACACATCCCAGTTTTCAAACCATATTTTTGGATGCATACCTTTAATTTGAAAATATTTAGTTTGGGCTGATTTAAATTCTTCGAGGTTTTTGATGATCGCTTTTGATTGAATCTGTTCAAGCTTTCGTAACTCTCTGCAATATAAATACTCAAATCTCTTTCCTGCGTATGCAAGGTTCTCCAGAATTTGACTGTTAGACAATTCAGTGACTGCTGCCTTATTCGGCTCTTCAACCCAATACATATTCATCCTTTCTAAGTAATCATTTATCATCATAATGAAGAAATAAAA
>DAIMIJ010000122.1:0-5015 GCA_036722835.1 Ignavibacteriaceae bacterium
CAACTTAGGTGCCAGATTGACTCAAAAATCATTGTAAACTAAATACGATTTTCTTACGTATTTGATAGTTTCTCTTGATCTTTGAAGGAAAGTAAATTAAAATTGAGTAAATTTTTCTTGGTATTTTTTGAAAAATTGACCTCTTTCTGAATTCAAATTTTACTTGTATTATAAATCAAAAACGGTAACAGATTGAACTCCCACGAAATATTTATATTAACCAGCGAGTGGCGCGATCAAAAAGGCAGAAATGTTATTCTGCTGTTTGGTGTGTCGAATGAAATTGGACCGGTTGAAATCATTATTGATCGAGTAAAAACAGTTTTTTTTGTAAACCGGAATGTGCAACTACCGGATATGAATATTCAATATGAAAGAAAGGAAGTTCAGCTTAAATCATTTGATGGGAATGATGTTGATGCGTTATACTTCTTTACAAATTATGATTTAAAACAAGCTGCAGAATTACTTCACAAAAATGACGTAACAACTTATGAGTCGGATATTGATCCGGTTAAAAGATATTTGATGGAAAGAGGAATTAATGCTCAGATTAGAGTATCTGGTGAAGCGATTGAAAAAAACAATTTGACATTATTTCACAATCCTAAAGTTGAACCCTGTCAGGTTAATCCTCGTTTTAAAGTTTTGTCTCTCGATATTGAAACAGGCTCCAAGCCGAGCCAGCTTTATTCAATTGCCGTTCATCTTACTTCTGATACACAAGAATTGAAGAAGGTTTTTCTGGTTTCCGGTAATAACAATAATCTTCCTGAGTTCGTTGATACTTACTCAAACGAAAAAGATTTGCTTTCCGGTTTTGTAATCTGGTTTAAGGAAATAGACCCGGACTTAATAATCGGATGGCATGTTATAGGATTCGATCTTATGTTTCTAGAAGCAAAGGCAAATGAATATGGTATTAATTTCACTTTAGGCAGAGATGATTCTACTATCGTTTTACGCAGCCGGAAAGCAGGCAGCTACTTTGCATATGTTCCAGGAAGAATTGTAATTGATGGTCCAACGACCCTCAGAACATCTTTTTATACTTTTGAAGATTACAGGTTGGAAACAGTTGCTCAAGAACTCTTGGGAAAAGGCAAACTGATTACATCGGAAGATAAAGTAACAGAAATTGATAGATTATTCCAAGAAGATAAAGCGAAGCTTTGTGAGTACAATTTAAATGATGCAATTTTAGTTACGGAAATATTCTGCAAAACCGGTTTGATAGATCTTCTCGTAAAAAGGGCGCAAATTTCAGGATTATTGCTCGATCAATTAGGAATGATGTCTGCCGCATTTGATCATTTTTATTTGCCTAAAATTCATAGAGCAGAATTAGTTGCATCAAACATTAGTGATGTGCAATTGACTCAGCATGCTGCCGGCGGTTATGTGATTGACCCTGTGCCCGGAATTTATAAAGATGTAATTGTCCTTGATTTTAAGAGTCTATACCCGTCAATCATTCAATCTTTTAAAATTGATCCTGTTTCACGGCTGTTCTCACATGTAGATACAATTACTACTCCCAACGGATACAAATTTTCTGCAAGCAAACATTTTCTTCCCGATTATATTAATGAGCTAATGAACAAGCGCATCGAAGCATCGAAAGTCGGCGATCTACATCTTTCACAGGCAATAAAAATATTAATGAACAGCTTTTACGGAGTGATGGGTTCAAGCGGCTGCAGGTTTTATCATCCGCATCTTCCTTCCGCTATAACCGGAACCGGGAAATGGCTTCTGCTTCAGAGTAAAGAATATCTTCATAAACAAGGTTACGAAGTAATTTATGGCGATACGGATTCATTATTCATAAAATTAAAAGAAGACGAAGGTGTAAATGCACAATCCAATGGCGAACGTATTGCCTCCGAGCTAAATGGTTATTGGAGGAAAAGATTAAAAGCAGATTATGAAGTTACTTCTTTTTTAGAGTTAGAATTCGAAAAATATTACAGCCGCTTTATTCTGACCCCGCTGCGGGGAGGGGAACAAGGGGCAAAGAAGCGTTATACCGGACTTCTTAAAATAAATGGTGAAGAAGAAATTGAATTCGTGGGAATGGAGTTCGTTCGTTCCGATTGGACAAAACTTGCAAAGGAATTTCAAGTACAGCTCTATTTGAAAATTTTTAATGGAGAAGAAATTGCGGATTGGATAAGATCAATTGTTCATAAAGTAAACATAGGAGCTTTTGATTATAATCTTGTTTACCGGAAAAGATTAAGGAAAGAAATTGATGAATATCAGAAAAGTAGTCCGCCTCATGTTCGTGCCGCAAGAATGATAAACAAACGAAGCGGAACTGTTGAATATGTGATTACAAAACGAGGACCTGTTCCAATCGAACTTACTCATGGTGATCTGGATTATCAGCACTACATTGAAAAGCAGTTAAAACCAATTGCAGATTCTGTGCTTGGGCTTTTAGGCGAATCATTTGATTCAATAATTAAATCTCCGCAGTTGGATTTTTTTGATTGAGGGAGAAAACGAATTTAATATGAAATAATTATTTTAGCCGGTAATTTATAAACTACTATCTCATCCTTGTTAAAATTGAAAGAATTTTTTCCGTTTATTTGAACAGCCGCAGGCATATCTTTTTTAAAATTCTTAAATATTATTTTGTTATTAGGAATTTGAAGCTCTCCTAAAAGATCAATCTCATATCCATTTTGAAATTTTCTAATTGTATAACTTACATCACCATAATAAGATGGCATTTGGCTGACACTAATCCCCTCGGGTGAATCAATCCATTCTTCCTTCAAACCTGCTCCTAAAATTAGTGATGTATCAGAATCATTTTCATAAACGAACATGGCTCTCACCGCATTGATGTAGTCTGATCCAACCCAGGTGTGCGGCATATCTCCTATGAATCGTGGTTCATCAATATTTTTCCAGACTACTTCAGCCCAATGATTCCAATCATTGGGTCGTTGATCATTAAAGAAAAAATCAAGCATCTTATGAGCTTTTTCTCTCTGATTTAAATAAATGAATGAGCCGACAATTCTAAGTTCGTAGGGAGTAAAATTTATCCAATCTGTTGTAGATGACATTCTGTTGAGAAAGAAATCGTAGTATTTATCGAAGGTATTTAGTAATTCTTTTTCAGGTAAGTTTTTTTGTTCGTTTCCCGGGAAGATTGCGATGGTTGTAGAGGTAGCATCAAAATCCCCAAGTTCTGCACAGCCGGGAATATAATCAATATTGTGGCTGTTGATTGTAAGTTTAATTGAGCTTTGTAAATTGATTTCAAAGTCATCTTTTAATTTTATAAATCTTGCTCTCAATTCTTTTTCATTTAATATTTGAGCGATCTCAACCGCATCTCTCAGTCCTCTAATCGTAAAAAAATTATCCCAGTAAGAATGCATGGGTTTGGCAGAATAACCCTCATGACTAATTGACTCGGGCATAAGTCCCCAGAACACAGTTGAATCCTTTTTCTTATACTGATCTGTTTTACGTTGATTAGATAAAAACTCAATGTAGTTAACTGCACTAATAACGTTTTGAAGTTTGTCGTTTAGGAATAATGTATCGTGTGTGAACTTGAAGTATTGAAGAAGTGCGTAGATATATTCTCCATGACTATCATTTTCCGGAGTTGGATCAGCTCCTCTATTATCAACAACGCAAGGAATTTTCCCGGATGGAAATTGATATTTTGAAAACCAATCTAAATAATTTTTTACTTCTTCTTTTAATCCTAAACGCAGAATAGCGCTCGAAGTTAAAGCACCATCTCTCATCCATGAACGTTCATAGCTTCTGGAACCGGGCTGAATTGCAGGCCCATCTTTATTAATAAGAATGTAAGCTAGATTAGTTCTTAAGGCATTAATGATTTTTTCTCCAGAAGGCGGAAGTTGTATCTTAATTTTATCAAGTTTCTCCTCCCAAATTTTAATTTCACCTAAGAGTTGATCATTAAAATAATTTGTGGGATTATTTTTTGACTCACTTAAAAATTCTTCTGAAGTTTTATAAAAAGGGATTCTAAAAATAAAATCCTTGTATTCACCAAACTGAAGATTAAAATCATAGCTCATACATCCTGATGCAAATCCGAAATCATCCTTAACTGCTTTATCGAGCGGCAGTGAGTTTTTGAGCAGGTAATCTATAATCTCTCCATCATAAAACTTACTTGCCCCAAAATCATTAGGTTGAATTAGCGGGATGATTACTTTGTCATTATTTATTCTTACCGTATTACCATCGTAAGATATAGATTGGATGCTAGAAACACCTCCTTCGTTATTTAAAAATTGCCATTTGGGATTAACTTGATATGGTCTTAAAGCAATGGATAATTTTCCGGACAAAATTTTCTCTGAAGTGTTAATCAATCTATATCTAATCATTAATGCAGAGCTGGTTGGTTCACCCGTTGCAAAAGCTTTAATCTCCAAATTCAAAGAGGGGTGAATCCACGTGACTTCTGGAATAGGTAAATATTTATTTTCAAGAGATTGTTTAAGCTGAACATCACTCCATGTTAATAACCGATCATTGAGTTGAATGAAAGGTTCAATTGAGAAAGATGATTTATCAACTTCAATAGTTCCTTGTTCATTTATCAATCCTTCTTTAAGATCCTCACTAACTCCAATAATTGTCCAATAGGATTGTTTATCATAAAAGTACTTTGGAAACGAACCTTCCTTATAATATCCGGCAATATTTGTGAAAAAATTATTTAAGCTTTGAGAAAATTGAATATCCTTAATTTCAATCTCTTTAATTGCATATCCTTTCTTTCGTCTGCTGTTCGTAAAATTAAACTTGACATATCTTGCATCGGCATTTTTGAGGTAGATAAAATTACGGGTCAAATTATTATTAGTTAAACCAAAAACTTTTTCCCATTTTACCCTATCATTGGAAATTGAAATATCGAAATCACTTGCAAAATCAAGCTCATCCCAGTGAATAACAAATCCTCCAATTTCTTTTGTAAACTGAAAATCAATCAATAAATATTG
>DAIMIJ010000122.1:5115-7056 GCA_036722835.1 Ignavibacteriaceae bacterium
GCAAATTCAATATCTCGTTTCTTAATTGTGATTTTTTCCCAATCAGTTGGAAAGTCAAAATTTCTTTGATTTTTCCACCAGACATTGTCCCCTGATTTATCAACTAACTTAAACTCTAAGTTATTTTTTGGAGAAATACCTTTAAGATGAAATGTGAATTTATAATTCATTGGAAGAACAAAGGGAAATTCCTTTTCTATACCACAATATCCGGCACCGGTAAACTCATAATCAATTCTTAAGCAATCGCCGTTCAATCCTTTTTGAATGCTGAGCTTTAAGCTTGCACCATCGGAAACAATTTCTTTCCAGTTGGCTAGATTATCAAATTTGTCTATGAATAATTGCTGCGGATTTATTTGAGAATAAATAGAGATAAGAAAGAAAAATATAAGGTAAATCGTCTTTTCCATTTGAATTCCCTTCCCAAAATATTTTTTAGTGTTCATTTAAAGTGATACAAGTCTCATCGGTATTTTTTTTCACTTTTATAGATTATTTACTTGACAAATAAAATTAAAAAAATTAGATTAAAATGTAAACGTTTACATTTTATTATTTTCTTTCAGAATTTGACTTTCTTAAAAACAATTAGTCATCAACAATTAAATAAAAAACTTATCCGTCGGGTGACAATGATTATTCTAATAACCCGAGTAAGTAATTAAATAACATAATAACAAACAAAAGGAGGCGTCCTATGAAAACCTTCACAACAATATTTGTGGGTTCCTTTCTGTTTCTTTTTCTCATACTAAGTACAGATACTTCGTTTGCACAAACTCATTCAGATCCACCTTATTTAAAGGTAGTTACGGCTGAAAAGCAGATAACAGTCGATGGAATTCTTAGCGAAACAGACTGGCAGAAGAGATATGATTATCTTGTTTACGGTGCAAATGCTCTTCCGGGTGATGTTACTTATACCGTTACCGGTGGTATATTAGTCGATGCCGGTTATACAGATACAACAACAACATTCGTTAGATTTCTTCATGACGGTCTGAAATTGTACATCTCTTTACAATCGAATGATAAATCCATCTGTAGAAGGACCACTGGTTGGGAGGGCGATGGATTATTCATGAAAATTAAGAAAGCTGACGGAACCCCAGTTGAGTTTAAATTATTCTATAATAGTGCAGGTGTTGGTGCACCTATTCATTTCGAAGAACCGACCCCAAATTGGGGTGAAGGTGCCGGACAAGTTATTCCTCCCGGTGTTGTTAATCAATTAACTCCGGATGATTCAGGCTACACTGCAGAAATGGTTATCTATCTTGACTCATTAGGTTACACAGATCCACAAGCTGATATTCCTGTCGTGATAAATATATTTGATCCTGACGGATTTGATGATGTTACAACCACCGGTTCCTATTACAAAATGTGGTGGGGAAGTGAATGGGGCCTTCCGAGCGACCCTCCATACAAAACTTTACGCCTTGCCGATCCACCGTTAAAGCGTGCAATCGTTACTACTGAAACAATCACTCTTGATGGTCAATTGAATGAAGTTTTTTGGGCTAATGCTGAAAGTGTAGTTGTAAGCAAACCCAGTAACACCAGCACAGGCGGTTATTATAAGCAATGGAATAGCCCACTCAATAGCTATAATGATCAGAGCAGAGCTACGGTTAAGTTTGTACACAAAGGAACCGATCTTTATATCGGTGTTGTATCAGACGATAAATCGGTATGTAAGTGGAGTCCGGGCTGGGAAGCTGATGGACTTTTCCTGTGGATGACAAACAAGGGGGACTATTTGCCCGATCCCAGCCAGAGAATGGAAATTAAGAATATGTACTTCAGCGGAACGATAGGAGACGGTGCAGTATTCGAAACTAATGCTAACGTACCAACCGGAGGGGCGCAAGGTAAATCATTCGAACCAGCCGGAACGGTTACTCATACTGAAGTTGGAGGGCCCGACAATGGTTA
>DAIMIJ010000123.1:0-7015 GCA_036722835.1 Ignavibacteriaceae bacterium
TGGAAGACCGGAAGAAGAAATTCTAAAATTCATAAAAACCAATAATGCTTCAGTGCTTGTTTCTGATTTTGATCCGCTTCGAATAAAGCGAATTTGGAAAAAAGAAGTTGCCAAGAAAATTCGAATACCTTTTTATGAGGTTGACGCTCACAACATTGTTCCTTGTCTACACGTTTCGGATAAACTGGAGTTTGCTGCTTATACAATTCGTCCAAAGATCAACAAAACATTGATTGAATTTATGGATGAATTTCCTCCCCTCAAAAAAATGAGTAAGAGTGAATTGTCCTCTAATAAAATAGATTGGGAGAAAATTTCTAAATCACTTAAAATTGATTTCAGTGTTAAAGAAGTAGATTGGTTAAAACCCGGTGAAGCTGGAGCGCAGAAATACTTAAATGAATTTCTGAAAAACAAATTTGAAGATTATCATCAACTCAGAAATGATCCAACAAAAGATGGACAATCAAATCTTTCTCCTTATTTGCATTTCGGACAAATCTCTGCACAGCGTATTGCATTAGAAACTCAAAGATTCAATGGAAATAAAGAATCGGAGAAGTCCTTTTGGGAAGAGCTAATCATTCGCCGAGAATTATCTGATAATTTTTGTTACTTCAATCCCAAGTATGATTCATTCGAAGGATTTCATAGTTGGGCAAAAACTTCATTAAATGAACATCGTAAAGATGAAAGAGAATTTGTCTATTCAGTTCAGGAATTTGAGCAGGCCAAAACTCATGAAGATTTATGGAATGCTGCTCAAAAAGAATTATTGATGACAGGAAAACTTCACGGCTACATGAGAATGTACTGGGCAAAAAAAATTCTGGAGTGGTCAAGTTCACCGGAAGAAGCATTGCGGGTTGCAATTTATATTAATGACAAGTATGAATTAGATGGCAGGGATCCCAATGGCTATACTGGATGTGCATGGGCAATTGGCGGAGTCCATGATCGTCCTTGGTTTGAAAGACCGGTTTATGGTAAAATTAGATATATGAACCGAAACGGGGCTAAAAATAAATTTGATATTGATGCTTACGTAAAAAAATATTCAGAATAGTTTAAGTTATATTCAATCCTCTGTTTAACAAATCATCGGGGAAGAAAACTTGATACATCGGTAGAATTGGAAAATTATTCATTTCCACCCAATTATTTGGTAAAAATCACAACCCTTCGTACTGAAATACCCTCAAAATTTTCATTTTTCAAATCCTTCTGCAATTTGCGTCGGCATATTATTTGAACTTTTCTATTAATAAAACAGTGATAGTGACTTTTGTGAACTCAAGATATAACTGAATGAGATATCTCGTCAAGATGAGAACTATAAAAAACTAATTAAATGAACACTTAAATAAAATGAAGATTAAAGAATTATTTCAGATTAGGAAAACCAACACAGTTCAACTGAAATTTTTAATTATTTCAACAATTTTTCTCGTAATTGTTTCTCTCTCAATCTTTTATTTATTCTCAAATAGAAGTGGAGAAATTTTACTGGAAACCCAAAGAGTTAAGGAACAATTGGTGGCTGATCAAATCTTAGATTTAGTCAGTATGGATTCAACAAGTAATGGGAAAGAATATCTCGATCGAAGGCTCGGAAAAATTGTCGGTGATGCAGGAGTGTTATATCTAAATCTTACTGACTCAAAAGGTTCTGTCATAAAAGAAATAGGTTTTATAGGACAGGAAGAAAAACAATATTCCAATCGGTCTGATATAGAAACTACCGATACAAAAAATGATATTTACAAGTTACAAAAATCATTTTCAGTTAAAGAGGGTTATACCATAAACTTATTTTGTCAGTTTTCCAGGAGCGATCTAAACTCAAAAATTGTTAAATCCAATTATGAAATTGGATTAATCAGTTTATTGTTTTTCAGCATTAGCTTTATACTTCTTTTTTCCGCCAGCATAATTTTAATGCTGCCGCTTAGAAAAATATCAGAATCTGCAAACAAAATTTCTGCAGGCAGCTTAGATGAAAGAATTAAAAATAATAGTAATACCGAATTTAATCAGATAGCAAACTCAATAAATTTATTGGCAGAAGATTTACAAAAAGCTAACTCTCAGATAGAGAAATTAAATAAGGAACTGAAGTTTCAATTTCGTGATAAGATCGGAGAATTAAACTATGAGATCAATCAAAAAAGACAAACCGAGTCGCTATTAAAGCAAAGCGAAGAACAGTTCAGACTTCTTTTTGACCTTGCACCGATTGGAATGATCATAAGTTCTCTTCATGGAAAAATTCTAAAAGTGAATGCCGCCCTTCATACAGCATTAGGATATACTGAAACTGAAATCTTAGAAAAGAAAATCAAAGATTTAACATATTTCGAAGATCAATCAATAGATGTTGTAATTCATGAGAAATTAGTTGGAGACATTCAACAGAGTGCTTATTATGAAAAAAGAATGCTTAGAAAAGATGGTCAAGTAATCTATGTAATAGTTGAAGCTGTGATTGTAAAAAATAAAGCAGGTAAGCCATCTCATTTCATTGAACAGGTTATTGATATTACCGAACGCAAACGCGTTGAAAAAGAATTAATATTTGCAAAGGAAAAAGCAGAAGAATCAGACCGCTTGAAGAGTGCGTTTTTAGCTCAAATGTCTCATGAAATTAGAACACCGCTGAACGTAATCCTAACTGCAATGAATTTAATTCATGATGATTTGGATGATGCTGATGAAGATACAAAAATGATATTAGATTCTGTTTCAAGTGCTGGTAAACGGCTCCAAAGAACAATCGACTTAATATTAAACATCTCTGCAGTTCAGAGCGGAAGTTATTCACCGGAAAGCAAAGTTTTCGATTTGGACAAAGAATTAGTGATTTTGGTTGAAGAGTTTAAGACCTTCGAGAATGAAAAAGATATTAAAATTTCCTATGCAAATAAATCAAAATACAGTATGATTATTGCGGACTATTATTCAGTCATGCAAATTTTTCAAAATCTTATCGGTAATGCTATTAAGTATACTTTAAAAGGAAGTGTTAACGTTAGCTTGGATGACTTCAATGAAGAAAAGCTTCAGGTGGTAGTTAAAGATACCGGAATAGGAATATCAAAAGAATATATTGCTAATTTATTTGCTCCTTTTTCACAAGAAGACGTGGGTTATAAACGTGAGTTCGAGGGAAACGGTTTAGGACTTGCTTTGGTAAAAAAATATGTCGAAATAAATAATGCAGATATTTTAGTTGAAAGCCAGAAAGATAGGGGTTCAACTTTCACAGTGATATTTAATAAGAAGCCAATGAATTCAAACGAATTAAGAGAGAACGTTTCACTTAAATCGGATAACATCAAAGAACTTGCCTGATTATTTTCTTCTCCCACAATTATTATCTCCTAATATTTTATTTAGCGACTGCATAAAAAAACGGCTGAGAATTTCCCAGCCGCAATGAATACTTAGCAGGTTATCTTACGCAAAAGTGAAGAATACAAACCCAGTTCCTAACGATATTCCTAAGAACAAAAGGAACTGGGTTTGTTTGCGAATTTTTATTGTTACCTTGCATAACGTGAGTTAGCAGATAAATATGATAATTACTTTTTCCAATCAGAAAGTATTTTTTGCATTTGTTCAAAATCGAATGGCTTATCTTTCATCTCATTTCCCAGTCCAATTGCCCGTTCCATTATACTTACAGCTTCATTTTTTCTTCCAACTTTTTCGAGCAGGCGGGCTTTTACTCTCATGTTAAAATAGTTTTCATTTAGAAGTGTTGACGCTTCAATCCATTTCATCGCTTCATCAAGATTAACATTGTTTGAAAGACAATATTGTGCCGCCTGAAAAGGAGTGTTCCAATCAACCATCTTTCTGGCATTTGAAAGAGTTATGTCTTGAGTTTCTGTTTCAACTTTGAAAGAGACTTTATTCTTTTCCCACAATAGATTTATCATTGCTGCGTTATCAGTCATATCTGAAAAAGTAAATGTCATCCTTTCGGTAAATGCGTTTTCGACCGGCTTAACCTTAATTCGTAGAACTTCTTTTTTCTCATCAAAGTTTGACGGATCATTCACTTTGGTGGAGCCACTGAAAATCACGTCCCATTCTTTTTCACGAGGGATTGTGTGAATTCCATAAGTTCCTGCCGGTAAATTATTTCCATTCACTTTAACCGGATCAGAAAAAGTTATTGATGTAACTTCATTAGCTCCTGTTCTCCAAATCTTATCGTAAGGAACCAGATCTCCCCAGATTTTTCTTTCTTTTACTCCAGGACAACTGAAATCAATGGTTATATCCGTCACGCCGACGGTTTGAGTTACTGTCGCGTTAGGGCTTGGCCGCGGTGTTCGGAATTGTTGAGCATCCACCGTTAAAACTGCGAAGAGAAAGAAAGAGAAAATAAATGAAAAGAAAAATTTCAGTTGATTCGTCATAGCACTTTACTCCATTTAATTAGTTATTGGTTGATTTATTATCTGTAAAAATTTAAGTGCGAAGTTTGAAGAAGGAAATCTTAATCTTAAATTTACAATTGAAAATATGAATCAAGATACTGAAAAGCAATAATTCCAATGAACGAAATTCAATCTAATGAGCAAACAACGGGTTGGGCTTATAAAATTAAAAGATGGTTGCCGTCAGCGATAATGCTTCCAATAATGGTTTGGCTGATTCTGAACCGCGGCACATATACATGGATTGATAATGCAAATTTGGTAATTCATGAAGCGGGACATTTTTTCTTTATGTTCTTTGGAAAGTTTATTTACACATTAGGCGGAACACTTATGCAAATACTTCTGCCTTCGCTTATCACGTGGTATTTTTTTAGAAATAACTATCGCACCGGTGCACAAGTTGGTTTACTCTGGCTTGGTCAAAACTTAATTAACATTAGTGTCTATGCTGCAGATGCACGTACACAAGCTTTGCCTTTGCTTGGCGGAAATAAAGTTTACCATGATTGGAATTATCTGCTTAGTGTGACAGATCTTCTTCAGTATGATACCGAAGTCGGTTACATGTTTTTCGTAATTGCTATCATAATATTTTTAATTACTGCATTATTACCACTTATCTTTCAAGAATAAGTTTTATTTTTCCGCTCAATTTTATAATGGATCAGGAATGTTTGTCATTTTACTTGTGATATTTTTTTATGTAAGCGTCTTTCCTCAAGAAGGTCTTGTCAAATCTTTTTATTCCTATGGAAACGTTGAGTCAGAAATAAATTTTAAAGATAACGTTCGTGAAGGAGAAGCTAAGTTCTTTTACGAGAATGGAAATCTTAAGGAAGAAAGAATTTATCTTAACGGACGGGTTGAAGGACTCGTAAAAATTTATTCTGACTCAGGTAAGCTGAAAGAAGTTTTTGTAATTGAAAATGGCAGACGGGAAGGACCAACTAACTTATTTGATGAGAGCGGAAATTATTTGTCCGATGTTTATTATGAAGCCGGTAAACTTGTTGTTCAGCCAATTGTTGAAGACTACTATGCAAGCTCGAAAGATCAAACAGAAAATAATACGGTTGAAGAAAAAGCAGAGAATACTGAAACTAAACCAAAAGTAGTGAAACCTAAAAGAGTTTCGAATGAATTTTTACTTCCGCCTGAGATAGAAGAAGAAAAATTGGAAAATGATCCCGCATTTTTTTCAACAATAGAAGTAATGCCGGAACCCGTCGGCGGAATGGAAGCAATTTATAAAAAGCTAATCTATCCTTCAGAGGCAAGAAATAATGAAATTCAAGGAACTGTAAAAGTGCAGGCATTCATTGATGAATATGGCGAGGTGATGGAAGCACAGGTTGTTGAAGGAATTGGTTACGGCTGTGACGATGTTGCCAGAAATGCTATCTACTATGCGAAGTTTAAACCCGGATTACAAAAAGGCAAACCCGTAAGAACTATGATTATCATCCCAATTGAGTTCAAACCGGAAAAGGAAAAAGAATAAAGACACAAAATTGTTTTTAATTTATTTCACCTAATTGAATTTTCACTCATTAAAATTTATCTTTGCACACAATTCACCATCAATTTCATAAAGAAATGTAATCAGAATTTTCTTTAACAATCATTTTTAAAATAAGGAGTCTCAAATGCTAAGCCAATTGCTGCAACCGGAAATTAGAGCTTTGATTGATGAAAGAAACCTTAGCACTTTGAAGGAAATTTTAAGTGATTGGACTCCAACAGACATCGCCGACCTTATTACAAATCTTCCGGCAGAAAATGAACAAGTAATTATTTTTCGTTTACTCCACCAGGATTTAGCTACAGATACATTTGAGTATTTAGACTTTGATATGCAGATGAATCTGATTAAAGCTATGGGTAAAGAAGAGGTTACATCAATCCTGAATGAAATGTCTGCAGATGATCGAACTGCTTTACTCGAAGAACTGCCGAGTGCTGCAGCTAAACAAATGATAATGATGCTTTCTCCTGAAGAAAGAAAGATTGCCACTTCTCTTCTCGGTTATCCTGAAAACAGCGTCGGAAGATTAATGACACCCGATTACATTGCTGTTAATCCCGAATGGGATATTATGCAAACGCTTGAGCATATTAGAAAGTATGGAAAAGCCAGCGAAACACTGAATATAATTTATGTTGTTGATGCAAAAGGAAAGTTGATTGACGATATTAAAATCCGTGATGTTATACTTGCACCGCTGGAAAGAAAAATTGCTGACCTAATGGATGAAAATTTTGTTGGGCTTAATGTACATGATGATCAGGAGAAAGCGGTGGAAGTTTTTAAGAAATATGATCGAGTAGCTCTTCCTGTTGTAGACGCGTTAGGTTCGCTTATCGGTATTGTTACTATTGATGACGTACTTGATGTAGCGGAAGAAGAAGCCACCGAGGATATTCATAAACTTGGCGGTACCGAAGCTTTGGAGGATCCTTACATCGATACTACAATTACAGAGATGGTTAAGAAAAGAGGGAAATGGCTTGTTGTTCTTTTCATTGGTGAAATGCTGACTGCTTCTGCTATGGGATTTTTTGAA
>DAIMIJ010000124.1:0-6999 GCA_036722835.1 Ignavibacteriaceae bacterium
AAATATTTTAAGAAGAGATGGCTACAAGTGCGGTTATTGCGGACGATGAGATTTACCTTTAACAATTGACCACGTAATTCCAAAAGCGCGCGGTGGATCGGATAGCTGGGAAAATTTAATTTGTGCATGCACAAGTTGTAATAATAAAAAGGGTGATCGTACACCTGAAGCTTCCAAAATGCATCTTCGTCAAAAACCTTTCAAGCCGAGTCATATTATGTTCATCAAACATGTGGTTGGTAAGCTGGACGATGGTTGGAAACCTTATCTTTACTTATCTTAACTTCTTATCAAATTAGAGAATAAATACAAGATTATTACAAGCTTAATTCGTATTTTTCACAATAAAGTTTTATAAAATTAATAATCTTACATGCCTAAAAAAAGAATTTTAAGCGGAATGCGCCCTTCGGGTAAGTTGCACATTGGTCATTATGTGGGTGCTTTGGAAAATTGGGTTCAGCTTCAGAATAATTATGAAAATTTTCATCTGATTGCAGATTATCATGTCTTAACAACTGATTTAAACACAAGTCAAATTTATGATAACACAATTGATATGCTGATTGATTGGTTATCTGCCGGCTTAGATCCTGTCAAAAGCCCGATGTTCAGACAATCGCAGATTAAGGAACACACCGAATTGAATTTAATTTTCGGAATGCTTATCACTGTTAACCGACTCGAAAGAAATCCTACACTGAAGGATCAAATGCGAGATCTTCACATTGATTATGTTACATTTGGACATTTTGGTTATCCGGTACTTCAAGCTGCAGATATACTTCTATACAAAGGTGAGTTTGTTCCTGTCGGAGAAGATCAAGTTCCACATGTCGAAATTTCAAGAGAAATTGCCCGCAAGTTCAACAACCAATATGGCGAAGTTTTTCCAGAACCCGAACCTTTGCTGACAGGATTTTCACGCCTTCCCGGCTTGGATGGAAATACTAAGATGAGCAAATCATTAGGAAATACAATTCTTCTTTCTGATGATACGGAAACGATAAAAAGTAAATTAAAAAAAGCAGTTACCGATCCAAATAAAATTAGAAAAGGAGATCCGGGAAATCCCGATATATGTCTTGTGTTTGCTTATCATAAAAAGTTTAACCCAAATCAAATAGGAGAAATAGAAACAGGATGCAGATCGGGTGCTTTAGGATGTGTTGATTGCAAAATGAATTGTGCAGCCAAAATTTCAGAGTTCTTCGAGCCAATAAGATCAAAAAGACCGCACTATGAAAATAATCTTTCTGAGGTAAAAGATATTCTTCATGAAGGTGAAAGAAAAGCAAGATTAGTTGCTAATGAAACAATGAAACAAGTTCGTGAAAATATGAAGATTGGATAAATGTATAAAATTAAATTAGAACAATTTGAAGGACCGCTTGATTTACTTTTGTTTTTTATCAGACGGGATGAATTGAATATTTATGATATTCCAATCTCCAGAATTACTAAGGAGTTTTTAGAATACGTAAATCTTATCAAACTCCTCGATCTTGAAATTGCCGGTGATTTTATTTTAATGGCATCAACTTTAATGCACATAAAAGTAAGGATGCTGCTTCCTCGCGAAGTGGATGAAAAAGGTGAAGAAATTGATCCCCGTACTGAACTGGTTCAAGCTTTGTTGGAGTACAAAAAGTACAAAGAGATGTCTGAAGAATTATCTTTCTTCGAATCAAACCAACGAAAAATAAGCTTTCGCGGTAATTACTCAATTGATCCTAAAGAGACATATTCAGACTATGATGTGCTGCTAAAAGATGTCAGCATTTACGATCTTGCAAAAACTTTTAAAAAAATTATCGAAGGAATAAAAGAAGAACCGATTCACGAGGTAATAACATTAAACATTTCCATTGATGAACAAATAGAGCACATAATGAATTTGATTGAAGCCAAACCTGAATTAACTTTTTTAGATTTAGTTGGGGGAATGAAGGAAAAAATCCGAATTGTTGTGACATTTGTCGCCTTGCTTGAACTGACAAAAATGGGAAAAATCGGTATCAGAGCTTCAAAAAATTATAACAACTTTACACTGTACAAATTAACCAATGGATGAGATTTACAAATCTGTAATTGAAGCATTAATTTTTTCATCGGATGAACCAATTCCGGAATCCGAAATTATTAAAGCAATACAAGCAATTGATGGCGATGAGACTGAAATATATCAAGAGGATGTTCAGAAAGCTGTGGAAGAGCTTAATTCATTTTATGCGGCAAATAATTCAGCGGTGCACATTGTTAAAATTGCGAACGGATTTTTACATGCAACGAAACCTGAGTACGCTAAATATGTCGGTTATCTTTCAACTGAAAAAAGCAAAAGGCGATTAAGTCAAGCGGCTTTGGAAACGCTTTCCATAATTGCCTACAAGCAGCCGATTACAAAACCGGAACTCGAATCAATTCGCGGTGTAAATTCCGACTACATGCTTACAGCTCTCTTAGAAAAACAATTGATTTCAATTACAGGTAGAGCTGAAACAATCGGAAGACCTCTACTATATAAAACAACAGATGAATTTCTTAAATACTTTGGTTTAAAAGATTTAAGCGATCTACCTAAGCCGAGAGAGATTGAAGATATTATGCAGGATGAAGATTTTATTGAACAAAAGAAAAGAATTATGATGAACCTTATGGAAGAAAATTTAGAAAAAGAAATTAAAGATGAATCTGAAAATGCAGATTAGAATTAATAAATATTTATCTGATTGCGGCATTGCTTCAAGAAGAAAAGTGGAAGAGTTAGTACTTCAGGGCAGGGTAATGATAAATAATAAAATTGTAAGCAACTTAGCGACTAAAATTGACTCTGAAAATGATAAGGTTCAAGTTGACGGCGAAATTGTATCTATAAAAAAACATATTTACTATTTGCTTAATAAACCAAAGGGCACAATCACAACTTCAAAGGATGATAAAGGACGAACAACAGTCGTTGATTTGATCAAGAGTGATAGCTGCATTTATCCTATCGGCAGATTAGATTTTAACACAACGGGAGTTCTTCTGTTAACGAACGATGGAAATTTTTCTTATTTGCTTTCTCATCCAAAACATAAGGTTCCAAGAGAGTACGACGTTAAGCTTGACAAAGAATTAACCGACGATGATAAGAATAGATTAATATCAGGCGTTACGCTTGATAAGAAAAAAAGTAGATTTGAATCAATATTCTCACCGCAAAAGAAAAACAAGATTTTAGTTCGGGTTAAATGTTACGAAGGCAGAAACCATTTTGTAAAAAGGATGTTCGCCAGTTTGGGCTACAATGTTAAATCTTTAAATCGCTGCAGTTATGCAGGTTTAACAGCGGATATACCCGTTGGTGCGTATCGTAGGTTATCCCTTTCAGAAATTAATAAAATCACGAGTCATTATGCGTTATAAATTTTTACTTTTCACAACCTTATTTTTAGCAGTCAACTTAAACTTAAATGCTCGTGTAGCCGCAAAAGACACAATCCCAAAATATTCATACACAACTGTTGCAGAGTTTTGGTCCCAGATGGATGATATTTTTAATGATCCGAATTTTAGCAATGCACATTGGGGAGTTTTGATTCAATCGTTAGAAACAGGAGAATATTTTTATAAGCGAAATGAAAATAAATTATTCATGCCTGCTTCTAATCTTAAGCTTTTTACAAGCAGTGCTGGCTTAGTTTTGTTAGGTGATGATTATAAATTCACAACTAACATTTACATGCGCGGAAGAATGGATGGATCAACACTTATTGGCGATATTATTGTTCAAGGCAGAGGGGATCCGGCTATTTCAGGAAGATTTTATCAAAATGATGTGTTAAAAGTATTTAACGATTGGGCAGATTCATTACTTGAGCTTGGAATTGATGAAATTACAGGTAATATTATTGGAGACGATAATGAATTTGATGATCAAGGTTTAGGTGAAGGTTGGGAGTGGGATTATGAGAGTGATTGGTATGCTGCTCAATCATCCGCAATTTCGTTTAATGATAACTGCATTGATATTGTTGTCACTGCTGATGCTTTAACAGGACAATCGAAACTTGATATCAATCCAAATACAAAATACGCTGTGATTGTAAATAAAGTTTCGGTTGTAAAAAATGATTCGATAACCTCAATTGATGTTTACCGTGAAAGAGGAACTAATGTCGTTACCGTTTTGGGAACGATTCGAAAATCTGATTCTCTTAAAACTTATGTTACGGTTAATAACCCAACACAATATACGATGGTTGTACTTAAAGAAGTTTTGGAAAGCAAAGGTATAGTTGTCGGCGGATTTCCGTTAGATGTTGATGATATTTCTTTACCTATTGATTACAATGAACTTTCGAAATTATTTACACATTACTCACCCAATCTTAAGGACATTATAAAAATACTTAATAAGAATAGCCAAAACTTTTATGCTGAACAGATTCTAAAAACTATTGGGATGGAAAAAGAAAATTTTGGATCGGCTGAAAATGGAATTACTGTATGCAATTCTGTTTTTCAGGAGATGGGAATTAATCCGGAGAATATGATTATGGTTGATGGAAGTGGCTTATCACGATTAAATTTAGTAACACCAAAACAAATTGTATCTCTGCTCAACTTCATGTATCAGCATAAGTATTATCTACCATTTTATAATTCACTTCCAATAGCAGGAGTTGACGGTTCGCTAGCAAACAGGATGAAAGGCACAAAAGCTGAAAATAATGTTAGGGCAAAAACCGGTTTCATTGGTTCAGTCAGAAGCCTTTCCGGCTATGCAAACACGGGAGATGGTGAACCTGTGGTGTTTTCGGTTATTGCCAATAATTTTACTGTTCCTTTAAAGCTTACCGAAAATATTCAGGACCTCGTCTGTAATAGAATAGCTAACTTGAGAAGAAAATAAAGGAGAATGAGTGGAAGAAAATCTTGATCAAGATCTTGGTGTTTTAATTCGAAGAAGACAGGAAGAATTATCTGAGCTAAAGAAAAAAGGAATTGAACCGTTCGCGTATTCGTATGATATAAATAGTGATTCGGATAATATTAAAACTAATTTTAAAGAGGATGAAAAACGTATTGTTAGGATTGCAGGAAGAATTATGGCAATCAGGAGAATGGGAAAAGCTTCTTTTGCTCACATTCAAGATTATGCCGGCAGAATTCAAATCTATTTGAAGAAAGATGATCTTGGCGAAAACTACGATGTCTTCAAGTTGCTGGATATAGGTGATATTATTGGTATTGAAGGTTATGTTTTCAAAACCAAAACAGGTGAAATTTCAGTTCATACTAACTCTCTCACTTTACTTGCTAAATCTTTAAGACCACTTCCAATTCCTAAAGAAACAACCGATGAAGCCGGTAATAAAATTATTCATGATCAATTTTCAGATAAGGAATTACGCTATCGTCAACGCTATCTCGATTTAGTCGTTAATCCTGATGTAAGAGAAGTTTTTATGAAGAGAAGTAAAATAATTTCTTCTATGAGAAAGTTTCTTGATTATTATGAATTTCTTGAAGTTGAAACTCCTGTTCTTCAACCATTGTATGGAGGAGCTTCTGCAAGACCTTTTACTACTTATCATAATACACTTGATACAACTTTATATTTAAGAATTGCTGACGAGCTTTATCTAAAGCGATTAATTATCGGCGGATTTAATGGTGTTTACGAAATCTCAAAAGATTTTCGTAATGAAGGAATGGATAAAATGCATAATCCGGAATTCACTATGATGGAATTGTACGTTCCATATAAAGATTATGAATGGATGATGACGTTCGTTGAGAAAATGATTTCATCAATCTGCCTTGAAGTTTTTGGAACTGTTAAATTCAATTTTGAAAGTTATACTATTAATTTCACACCGCCATGGAAAAGAATCGCGCTGGTTGATGAATTAAATGAAAAAATAAATGCAAACATTTTGACTATTAGCTTTGAGGAGCTTAAAAAAATATCTACAAAGTTTAATATAGATGCTGATAAAATTGAGAACAAAGCTAAGCTTGTAGATGAACTTTTTAGTGAGACAATTCAAAAGGGAATAATTCAACCCACTTTTGTAAAAGATTATCCGCTTGAGCTATCACCGTTAGCAAAAAAGCATCGTTTAAAGGAAGGATTAGTGGAACGATTTGAGGGTGTAGTTTGCGGACGTGAGATTTGCAATGCATTTTCTGAGTTGAATGATCCTATTGATCAGAAAAAAAGATTTGATGAACAGATGAAAATGCGTGAATCCGGCGATGAGGAAGCTCAACAAATTGATGAAGATTTCTTAAAAGCACTGGAATATGGAATGCCGCCAACTGCAGGATTAGGAATTGGAATTGACCGTTTGGTTATGCTTTTGACGAATCAGGCTTCAATCCGAGATGTAATTTTATTTCCGCAGATGAAGCCGGAACCTAAGTTATAGCTGCGATTGATTAGTGACTGTTTTTACTTTTTAAGAAAATTTATCTTGATTGGCATGCGAAGTTCTCATCTTAATATATATAAAATATTGTTTTTTATCTTTTCATTCAGCGCATGCACAATTATTCCACAATCTATTGATTCAGTGGGACATGAATCCCCAGAAACAAAATCATCACTTCATTCTCTAAAATATTCTGATATTCCGCAAACCATGTCATCATTCAGCAATGGTGATGATTTTAATCCTTTCAGAAGTAAAATTAATTATCCTGTTTTAGCCGGAATGGGCGCAGCATTTTTAGGAACCGGTACTGCAATACATTTATATCAGCAGAAAGCTTGGTGGAGTAATCAAAAATCGGATTTTCATTTTCAAAATGATTGGGGTTATGCACTATGGATTGATAAAATTGGTCATGCGTATGGTGGCATGTTAATTCAACATGGAATTTCTGCAGGTTTAGAAGCTGCTAATTTTGAAGCTGAACAATGTGTGTGGTATGGTTCGCTTGCAGCTTTATCATTTCAAACTTTCATAGAAATAGAAGATGGGTTTGGTCCTCAATGGGGATTCA
>DAIMIJ010000125.1:0-1692 GCA_036722835.1 Ignavibacteriaceae bacterium
AATTATTGTCCATTCGTGTCTGTTATCAAAAGGATTAGTGGCAGCTAAATTTCTTACTTTATTTTTTCACTCATCAATTTTGCTTGAAGGAAAAGAAGCAGATAATCTCTACCGCCGGCTTTTGAATCTGTACCTGACATGTTAAATCCTCCAAATGGATGACCGCCGACTAAAGCACCTGTGCATTTTCGGTTAAAATAAAGATTACCAATCAGCAATTCCTTTTTAGCTCTTTCGATCTTCTTACGATTTCGAGTATAGACTGCACCGGTCAATCCATATTTAGTGTTATTGGCTATCTTTATGCTCTCTTCAAAGTTTGGGGATTTTATCACAGAAAGAAAAGGACCAAAAATTTCTTCCTGAGAAATTCTTGCAGTCGGAGGTACATCGACAAAAACACTTGGTTTTATGTAATAACCATTACCTTCTGCTTTCATACCACCGTTAATTAATCTGCCTTCATTCTTCCCAACTTCGACATAAGACAAAATGCTTCTTTCAGCACTTGCACTGATAACAGGTCCCATTCTAAAGTTATCTTCTGCACAACCAATTTGAATTTTATCAACTTCCTCTTTCAGTTTTGCTACAAATTTATCATAAACAGCTTCATCAACAATTGCACGAGAACATGCAGAACATTTTTGCCCTTGAAATCCAAACGTCGAAGCTATAACTCCATTAACTGCATCATCAATATTTGTTTCTTTGTCAACTATGATGCTGTCTTTTCCACCCATTTCACAAATTACTCTCTTAAGCCAAATTTGTCCCGGTTGAACTTTAGCCGCTAACTCATTTATGTGAATTCCAACTTCCATTGAACCTGTAAAAGCAATAAATCTAACTTTAGGATGGGATAAAAGATTATCACCGACTTCAGAACCTGAACCGGGTAAAAAGTTAAGAACTCCATCCGGCAAACCGGCTTGTTTCATAATTTCATAAAATATGTAACCAATCATTGGGGTTTCGCTGGAAGGTTTAAGCACAACGGTGTTGCCTGAGACAATGGCTGCTGAAGTCATTCCAACTAAAATTGCGAATGGGAAATTCCATGGAGGAATTACTACTCCAACTCCGAGCGGAATGTAAACCAATTCATTCTTCTCTTTTTTGACAGGAGTAAGCGGCTGCTTAGCAGAATACCTCAGAGTTTCCCGCGCATAAAATTCAAGGAAGTCAATTGCCTCGGCGGTATCTGCATCGGCTTCGGTAAAGTTTTTACCGGCTTCTAAAATCATCCAGGCATTTATTTCGAATCTTCTTTTGCGTGCAATGCTTGCCGCTTTCAATAAAATTTTTGCTCTCTTCTCCGCCGGAACATATTTCCATTCTTGAAATTTATCGAAAGCAGTTTCAACAGAAAGATTTACAAGATCAACGGTTCCTTTTGAAAATGTGGCAAGCACTTCATCCTTATCTGAAGGATTATATGAATGAAATTTATTTTCAGTTTGGTATTGCTTACCTCCAATGTACAGATCGTAAGTTTTGCCAAGCTTAGTTCTTACCTCTTGAAGCGCCTTTTTTTGTTTGTTAAAATTAGATTTAATTGAAAAGTCATTTATCGGTTCATTCTTGAAAGGTTTTATTTTCATCATCTTCTCCTATGAATAATTTTATCAAAAAGGTATTAAAAATTACTGGTTTTAGCTTTTATAAACAATTTTGAACGCATATAAGATT
>DAIMIJ010000125.1:1792-6990 GCA_036722835.1 Ignavibacteriaceae bacterium
ATTAGCATTTTTAATAAAAAAAAAATATTTTGCTGAATACAAACTATCAAGTTCAGTTTTACTCTGTAATTAATTCTATTTCTCAATTAAATCAGGAGTATCTCATGGCACTTTTGGCAGAATTTAAAACCATTCCTGAGCTGTACATATTTCTCACCGAAGTATATGGCAAGAAAACCAATAAAAATTTGATGTACCGTAAAGTTGATAACAAGTATGAGGGAATTTCCTATGCTGAGTTTAAAGATCAAACGGATAATTTTGCCTTTGGATTGGCAGCTTTAGGAATTATCAAAGATGATAAGGTTGCAATTATTTCTGAGAATAGACCTGAATGGGTTTATTCCGATATAGCAATTCTCGGACTTGGGGCCGTTGATGTTCCAATTTACCCTTCCCTAACTGCGGAGTCAATCGAATTCATTCTCAATAACTCTGAATCCAAGGGAGTAATCATCTCCACTAAATTTCAACTTAACAAAATCTTAAAGATCAAGCACAACTTACGATATCTAAAATTCATTGTTGTTCTTAACGAGAAAGATATTTCCAACGAGGAAAAGTTTATTTACACTTTCATTGAAGTACAGGAGATGGGTAAAAACCTACGAGCTACAGATCAGAATTATTTCAGCCAAAAGATGAAAGCTGTAAAAGAAAATGAGCTGTGTACAATAATTTATACTTCCGGAACGACCGGAGTACCGAAAGGCGTAATGCTTACTCATAAAAATATTATATCGAATGTCAGATCTGCTCTTGAAGCTTATCCTATTGGCGAAACAGATATATTTCTTTCATTCTTACCGCTTTGTCATATCTTCGAAAGAATGGCAGGTTATTACACAGGATTTTCCTCGGGCGGACAAATTTACTTTGCAGAAAGCATTGAAACTGTTGCCCAGAACATGCTTGAGGCACATCCAACTATTTTAACTTCTGTACCCCGGCTGTTTGAACGAATGTATTCCAAGATCATTAAAAATGTTGAAAGCCAGCCGGTGAAAAAACAAAAAATTTTTTATTGGGCTATTGAGGTTGGTAAGGAATATGCTACAGCAAAAAAGGCGGGACGAATTCCAATTACTCTTTCAATAAAACATAAGCTCGCCGATAAATTAGTCTTCACGAAACTCCGTGAAAAAACGGGAGGTAAGTTAAGATTTTTCATTTCCGGCGGAGCGGCATTATCAAGACACTTAGGTGAGTTTTTTGAAGCCGCCGGATTAATAATCATTGAAGGTTATGGATTAACTGAATCATCGCCCGTTATTGCTGCAAATAGGTTCGATGATTACAAATTTGGAACCGTAGGAAAATCTTTCCCGGAAGTTGAAATTAAAATTGCTTCCGACGGTGAGATTCTTGCAAGAGGTCCAAACATTATGCAAGGTTACTTTAAAAATAAAAAGGAAACCGATGAAGTCATTCATGATGGATGGCTTCATACAGGAGATATTGGTGTTTTTGATGCAAATGGTTTTTTGATGATAACTGACCGTAAAAAGCATTTATTCAAAACATCTACAGGAAAATATATTGCTCCAACTCCAATTGAGAATCTTTTCCTCAGCAGCAAATATATTGATCAATTTGTTTTAATTGGCGATAGAAGAATGTTCTTGAGTGCATTGATTGTTCCGGACTTTGAAGCAATAATAGAATATGCTGACTCGCATAAAATCCAATACACTGAAGTTGAAGATCTTATGAAGCAGAAAGAAATCATTGATTTGTTCGATAAGGATATGGCTCAATTACAAAAGAAACTTGCGAACTATGAAAAAATTAGAAAGTTTAAGCTCTTAACTAAGCCATTCACGATTGAAACCGGAGAAATTACTCCAAGCATGAAAGTGAAACGCAAATTTGTCGAAGATGAATACAGCAATTTGATTGAGGAGATGTACAAGGATTAGAGCAAAATTTGAATATTCTAAAAATTAATCCCGTGTTTTGAACATGAAAAAAGATTTACAAGAAATATTATCCGAAGTTAGGAATCTTCTTCCCTATGTTACACAAAAGTACAATGTAATTTCGGTTGAAGTTTTTGGCTCATATGTAAGAAACCAACAAGAAATTGGCAGCGACCTGGATATTCTCATTTCCTTTTCGAAAGTTCCAAGTCTATTGAAATTTCTTGAACTTAAAAATTATTTGTCAGACCAATTGCAAGTTAATGTTGACCTTGTGATGAAGGATTCTCTTAAACCAAGAATTGAAAAATTCATTTTGAGCGAAGCTATTTCTGTTTGAAATAATCATAAGTTATGGAAATGTAATTGTGTGTCTCAAGCATGAAAGTAAAACGCAAATTTGTTGAAGATGAGTACAATCTATTGATTGAAGAGATGTACAAGGATTAGGAATACTTGTTGCTTTAAAACAAAAAAGAAAAATGTTTTAACTATGGATGATATTTATGCAGAGGATATTTTTAAATATTATGAAAATTGAAAAAATTCAAAAATATTGGATCATAGATTGCAGCTGCGTGCATATATATCTTCCGAATTAAAAACTACATGTAGCATAGTATAAGTTAGGCATTTTGGTTTAACAGCAATGTGCCAATGTCTTAAGTTTAATTTTAAAACATTGCCCAATTAAAGATAGGAGAAATATTATGAAAAAAACTTCTTTTTTATTAATCGCTGCAATTGCTTCATTATTTATTTACAATAATGCGGTTGCCCAAATTATAGTTATTAGGGATATTTCTGTTCCAAATTACATTGTGTATTTCTTGGGATCAGCTAACATGGATAGCGATCCACAACAAGAACTTGTATACTTTGGTGGGGTCGTCAGCGGAGATAAATTAGTAATAATCGATGGTAGTACGGGAAGCGTTGAGTGGGAATTACCAGCAACAATTACAGATGTAACTATTGCTCAAGATGGCACCTCACCCTTTTGTGATGTTAATAATGATGGAAAAATGGAGATTACCTTTGGCGCAATTGTAGACGGGACGACTCATGTCTATGTTGTGGGTTTACAAGGAACATCAAATATAATTGGAAATAATAATCCAATTCCAAACGAAATATCCATAACACAAAATTACCCAAATCCTTTTAATCCAACTACTACAATTGAATATCAAATACAGAAAGATGATTTTGTCACTATTAAAATCTTTGATTCTATCGGTCGGCTAGTAAAGTACTTGGTTAATGAAGAGAAACAAAGTGGAGAATATTCAGTTATCTTTGATGGAAAGAATGATGCTGGACAAAAAATTTCAAGTGGTGTTTATTTTTACCAATTGCAAGTTGGAGATTTTATTTCTAATAAGAAGATGATTCTGTTGAAATAAATAAATGCCTACATCTTTAATAAATAAATAATCAATAGGGTAATAAAAAGTTTTTAACTTTAGCTGTTGTGTTTTAACAACTTGTCCCGCTTAAATCGGGTTAACATGCCGTTAGAACAGACGAAATATCGATGGTATAATTTTAATAGATAACCGAAATAGTTCAGATTGACTTAATGAAAACCTAATAGGAGGCTTATATGAAAGTTACAATAACTGTCTTCTTCATTGTTGTTTTGTTGCTTGTACCGGTTGGTCCTTCATTGGATCGATTCCAGAAAGTTTATGCTTATCCGCCAAGTGTTGGAATACTCACCAAGGCAAAGAATTGCCTTACTTGCCACTCAAATAACGGACCGTGGAATAACGAAGCCAATACTATCATCGATATTATCGAAAAGGATTCGAAAAAATCATTCCGACAACCAGACGGAACTTTTTTACTTCAAGTAAAACGTAATGAATCACTTACAGTGCGAACTATAACCGGCTATAAAAAAGACGACAAAGAAGTCGCTCCGTATCGAAATGGTTGGATCTACATTGATCCTACAACAATTGAATCAAGTTCTTTATCAAAATTTGCCCCGGGATGGGATGTAAATCTTCAAATGGCTTGTCGACTCGTTGGAGATAATCTTGAAGGATATGAAGGGTTTAATCTGACAATGTTGCCGATGACGATTCGTCCTTCAGATGCTGCACGTGATGCACAAGTAACACTGCAATTAATGCTTACTCGTGGCGAAGCCGTTAAAGGCAAGGGGAAAGAAGGAATGATTGGTAATTATTTCGAGAGAACAGTAACACTCAAAGTTATTGATTAATATTTTTCATTAAATAGTCGAACGCGTGTGTTCTGACCAGTCACTGCTAATGAACTCACTCTAGTTGAGGGGTGAGAACACGTACGAAGCGATGATTGGATTTTAAAAGTTTATAGGAATAAATAACTAAAAATAAAATCATTTGGCGTTGGTTATTAAAGTAACATACCGCTAAGGATTTCGTTGCAAAATTTCAATCATCGAGTTATGAAGTTTACTGTTACTCGCTAAAATCTTTTTAGAAAAAATATCAATATTATTTCCATCAAAGTCAGTAACTAAACCTCCTGCTTCTTCAATAACAAGTTTACCTGCACACATATTCCACGGTTTAAGGTGTACTTCCCAAAACCCATCAAACAAACCTTAAATTACCGGACAATCTTCTATATTTCTGATAAAATCGTATCTTTGCACTAAGAAAATAAAATGATAAAATTACTATGAACAAAACCCAATTGAAGAAACAAATAATTGATTCACTAAAGAACCAGAAAGAAATTGAAAGAATAATAATTTTTGGCTCTTTTAATAAAAGTGATTCGCCAAATGACTTGGATATTGCTGTCGTACAGAATAGTTCTGAAAGCTATCTCCCACTTGCGCTGAAATATCGCAAACTTATTCGGCATTTATCTAAAGAGATTGCAATTGATATTTTTCCGATCGTAAATGAAAATGAAAACAGCTTTTTTAAAACTGAAGTTGAATCCGGAGAAGTGATTTATGCAAGAGGAAACTAAAAGGTGGTTTAAATTTTCTGAAGAAAACTATGAAGCAGCCCAAATTTTACTAAACAGTGACCTCTACAATCCTTGCTTGCAAAATGTTCAGCAAGCTATTGAAAAAGCATTGAAATCATTATTCATTGAAAAATTAATTCCATTTAAAAAGACACACAATATCTTAGAACTTAAGAATATGCTTTCAACAAATGACATTTTGATTAAACTAACAGATGATGAATGTGATTTTTTAGATAGCATATATCTACCTTCAAAATATCCTATTGGAAGTGCTCTTCCATTGTTTTATCCAGATAAAGA
>DAIMIJ010000126.1:0-1262 GCA_036722835.1 Ignavibacteriaceae bacterium
GCTTTTTCGGGATATTTTTTCTTGTAATCACTAAAAAGATTTTGCCACTCAGCTTCTAATTTTTCTCCATTCAATTTCACTCCCTTAAAGTGATGTTTTACTTCTTGAGGAATGTAGAATAATTCTTCATACTGCCAGCCAAGATTTTTTTTAGACAGCTTAACTTCTTCCTCACCAAGAGGAGAACCATGTGCTTCCGAGGTATCCTGTTTGTTCGGGCTTCCAAATCCAATGTGTGTGTTTGCAATGATAAGCGTCGGCTTCTGAATAGATTTCTGTGCAGATTCAATTGCGGACTCAATTTCATCAAGTTTATTTACATCGTTAATGTGTAAAACATTCCAATGGTAAGCTTCAAATCTTTTCTGAACATCATCAGAATAAGACAAAGAGGTTTTTCCATCTATTGAAATTCCATTATTATCATAGAAGAAAATAATTTTATTCAGCTTAAGATGCCCGGCTAATGAAGCAGCTTCATGCGAAATTCCCTCCATCAAGTCGCCGTCGCTGCAAATCCCATAGATGTAATGATCTAAAATTTTAAAATCATCCTGATTGAGATTAGCAGCGAGAAAAGCTTGAGCAATTGCCATTCCAATAGCGTTGGCAAATCCTTGTCCCAAAGGACCGGTGGTAGTTTCAACTCCTGCAGTTAATCCAAATTCGGGATGACCCGGAGTTTTACTTCCCCATTGTCTGAAATTTTTTAATTCATCTAAAGGAAGATCATAACCGCAAAGATGAAGAATGGAATAAAGCAGCATGCTGCCATGACCAGCAGACAAAATAAAACGATCTCGATTTAACCATTTGGGATTTGCAGGATTGTGATTTAGATATTTTGTATAAAGAACATAAGCAATTGGTGCACAGCCCATTGGCATACCGGGATGCCCGGCATTAGCTTTTTGTACTGCATCAACAGATAAAAATCTAATTGTGTTTATTGCAAGCTCATCAAGCTGCTTGGAATGAATAGGCATGGATACGCTCCGAAAATAATTTACAGTGTGTTAATTTGATTATTAATAAACCCAGTTTCTCACAATCAAAATTGAGCGGAAGAAACTGGGTTTATCTTAAGTTCATAAAATTGTTAAAGCTTAATTAAAGATGGAATTGAAATATGCAACTACTCCGGCATGAACTGTTAGCAAGTCTGTTTTTGATTTTGTCACCTGGTACGTAACATTACCGCCGCTAACAATTACTGAACCTTCTTTCAAATATTCTGCTTCGCTTCCGAAAAGATATCTTGC
>DAIMIJ010000126.1:1362-6917 GCA_036722835.1 Ignavibacteriaceae bacterium
ACAATTCCTTCACAAAAAAAATGAAGATCATCCGGTCTTCTGCTTGATACCATATTTCTATCTATCACAAGAGGCTCATCAACCCATTGTGCCCCTGCATTAATTAAATCATCTTTGATCCCTGGAGTGGAAGTGCACTTAAATCCTTTTATAATTCCGGCAGAAATTGGAATCCAACCTGCGTGACAAATGTGGGCAACTAACTTTTTCGAATGGTGAAATTGTTTTGTAAGCTCAAGCACTTTAGGAATTCGCCTGAGTTTATCGGGTGCAAAACCTCCGGGAATTACCAATCCATCAAAATCTTTTTCATTCATATCAGCAATTGCAGCATCTGATTTACAAGGATAACCATGCTTCCCCGAGTAAACTTTTCCCTTCTCTGAACCGGCAACCACTATCTTTGCACCTAAACCGGATAGAAATATTTTAGGATACCATAATTCAAGATCTTCATAGATATCATCAATAAATATCAAAATTCTTTTTCCTGCTAGACTTCGCTTTTCCATTAATTAAAGATTCCCTTCTTTGTACTTTTTTCTGAAATGAATTTTTTGAAGCTGTCTTTCGATAATTAATTCAGCAAGCGCTGATGGGATGGGAACTCTATTCTTGCTTCCGAACAACTCGTTTAGCTTTTCCTCATTCACATCAATGCGGTAAAGTGTGTTTACAAGAAGATTAAAATTATTATCAAGCAAATCTTTCAGCTTTTCTGTAAGATAAATTTTTAGCTGACTAAGATTTTCAACATCATTTGGACTTAGCGGTAAATCGAGTCCGAAGCGATTAAACACGCTCGATATATTTTCCGAAACTTCGTGAACTTCTGCTTTTTGAATGTCACTCATATTTAAGTTGTCTTTTTATTGAGCGTATACAAATTTAAGAATGATACTACAACGAAACACACATAAGTGAAAAAAGGTGCCGCAAAAATATCTATAACATAGTGAACATGTTGTAAAACAATGGAAATGCCAACAACTGCCGCACTTGCAAGAAAAATATATCTCATTCTTTTTGATTCCACAACCAGGAAAAGAAGAAATAATGTTGCAACATGTCCCGAAAAAAACAAATCTTTAGTCAAAGATTCGCTCGAACCAAACATTTCGACAAAAGGATCGTTGAGAACAATAAGCTTTTCCGGCGCTTCAAATGGCATTAGATACATTGCAATGATTCGAACAATTATTATTGCTGTGTATGTCTGAAATGCTAAAAGCAGTCTATCCGGATGTTTGATTAGAATTAAAATTCCAACAACCAAGCAAAGATAAATTAGTCCGAAGATTAACCAAGTTAAGTCAATCGGTTCATACAACTTCAAAATTGGATCAGAAATCGGAACGCCGGTTCTTGCTTCTGCAAAATCTAGAAATCTTCTATAGACAAGTAATGTCCCGGCAAGAATGATCAAGCTTCCGAGAAATTTTACTTTAAACCGGGATGAATTAAGAAATGGTTTCCAAATAGACTTAATATTTTCCAAAGTGATAATGTTTTCGAATTTTGCTGAACTTAAAATTTAATTTTACTCAGATAATACGGCAGCATCTGTCTCCACGTAGGCCAATCATGAACAACATCATATCCCCAAATATCCAACCAATGTTTTATTCCTTTTGAAGTTAGAATATCTGATAATCTTTGTGATTCTTCTGGCGCTTCATAATCACCCTGACCGGTTGAAATAATTATTTGCTTGTTTTTTAATTGTGATAGAATTTTCTTGTCTGTTAGATTGGGAAGATAATCAACCGGTGAATTAAAGTAACAATTATCATCATAATAACCTTCGGAATATGCTTTAATGTCATAAGAACCGCTCATAGCAATTACTCCTGCAAAAAGCTCGGGCCTTCTGAAAAAAGTATTGGCAGAATGAAACGCTCCCAGCGAAGCTCCTGCGGTTACTATCGGGACTTTTCCTTTGCAATGGGTTTTTATGAAATGGACAACTTCTTCGGCAACATATGAATTGAACTGTTGATGTCTTATCGCACGATCTGCAGGATGCATGTTTGTGTTTAGCCAGCTTTCATTATTAATGCTATTTACTGAGAATACTTTTATGTCACCTCTGCTTAAGAATTCACCGATGGCATCTATAAGATGAAATCTTTCATATTCTAAAAAATCTGCTGCTGCGGTTGGAAATAATAAAAGTGCATAGCCGGAATATCCGTACACAACAATTTCCATATCTTTATTAAGGTTAGGACTCCACCACTTATGAATTTCTCTCACAGATTTTCCCGCTTTAATTATTGGCTGAATTTACTGCTCAAAATCTATTCAAAGTTCCTTTTTGAACGAAATAAATAGCAAGAATTATCCTGCTTAGACAGCTTTTCTTTGTCGAAGATGAATAATTTAAAGTGAGTGAAAAGTCACAACCATAAATGAGCAGGCTAATCACTGGAAAATTCATCCATTGGCTTTTATCCATTAACTCAAACCACGTATAGTAACGAAACAAATTTTTCTAGAAATCAAATTGTCGCACAATTAGTAGGACCAGTCTGGTCGCCCAACAGAAAGGCAGTTGTAGCTTTTACATTTAGGCAAGATGAGTTATTAAAAAATCCAGGTGAGAAAATTATGATAGAATTGCACTGAAAGATTCTATCAGATCAACTTTTGTGAATGGTTTTATAATAAATTTTGCTGCGCCGGCTTTGTAAAACTCGTTAATTTTATTCTTATCGGTTTCACCAGACATGATGAAGACAGGGCGTTTAAAAGGATCTTTGTTTTTAATTTCTTTACATAAAGTCAATCCCTCATTCCACTGATTTAAATTGATGTCGAGGATAACTAATTCATATTGGGCTTCTTTGATAAGATGATTCCCAAAATTTTCAAAACCATGAACCGAGACTCCGGCAAAATCTTTTAGAAACACTTTCACCAATTCTGATGTTTCGCCAAATTCATCAAACATTAAAACTTTTTTGAAATCATCATTAGCAGATTTATTTAAGGGAGATTCTGACTTCATTACCTTTTTCGAAAGCGGAAGAGTTAAGGTAAAAGTTGAACCAACACCCTTTATGCTGTCGACGATAAGAGATCCGCCCAACTTTTCCACATATCTTTTAGTCAGCGCCAGACCCAAACCATTGCCTTCATAATTGCGGCTTAAGTTTAAATCTTCCTGTGAGAATGGAGAATAAAGATGCTCTAAATACTCTGCCGAAATACCTACTCCCGAATCTCTGATCTTACAAAAAGCCAGTTCATGATCTTTAAGTATTCCAGTTTCAACTTCAATGAATCCGCGTGAAGTAAATTTAACGGCATTATTTAACAAATTATTTAAAGCGTTTTCAATACAATGCAAGTCTATATCAACTAGAATGCTTTTTTCTTTAATATTTGTTTTTATGTCAATCTTTTTTTCCAAAGCTTGCTGCTTAATGCCCTGAATGCTATACTGAAGCATCGGAATGAGATCCACGGTTTCAATAGTAAGTTTAAAATTACCGGCTTCCAACTGTGCAAATTCCAGCATTTGAGAAATACTGTTGAACAATCGCTCGCTTCCGTTATGAAGATTATCAAGATAAACTTTTTCTTCGGATGAAACTTTATCCTTTAAGCTTTCTTTAATAATTGTGCTGTATCCGAGGATTATGTTCAGCGGTGTTCTAAGTTCGTGGGATAAAACATTTAGAAACGTGGTTTTTAATCGTTCGGCTTCCTTACTTGCTTCCCTCGCTTTTTTCACTTCCGCTTCAGCAAGAAAAATTTCTGTATTATCTTCGTGAACAAGGATAAAATAATTTTCTTTGTCAAATGTTATTGGAAATATTTTTGTCTTATAAACAGGGGCTGTTATCTTTTTACTCTTCATCAGTGAGTCTGTATAATTGCCTACCTCCGCAACAACGTTTTCATCAAACGCTTTTTTAATAATGGGAAGTATTTCAGCATTCTTTAAAGAAGCATCATTAAAAATATTATACTCTTTAAGTTCTGAAAGTTCGTATCCCCACGAATTAGTGAATGCTTTGTTTATAAAAATCAACTTGCCATCCTGGTTAAACACTTGAATCGGCAAAGCAAACTCATTATAAAAAGCTAAAAAATATTTAGTCGCTTCTTGCTTCATATTTAATTTAGCGGTAATGAGAATAATATTTTCGTGCCCTTGTCGGAATTTAATACTTTAATTTCACCATTATGTCTATCAATAATGCTTTTGCATAAAAATAATCCATAGCCAGGCTTTTCCGGGGATGGAGGATTAAAAACCTGGCTCACAATTTTGGAGGGAATACCAGGTCCATCATCGGAACATATCACTAAAGTTTTATCTTTTTCACTATACGTTTGAAGAGTAATTGTGGCATCTGATTTTGCTTCAGCAATATTTGTAAAAAGGTGAACAAGCAATTGCTGAATCTGTTCGGAATCATACTTGAGAACAGGCAGGTTATTTAGTTCAGTTTTAAACGTGATCCTACTGAATGTTTTAATTGGTGAAATATATTTTAGAACCGACTGAATTGTTTTATTCAAATCCCCGCTATCTTTTTTCAGGTTCATTATTGAAGTTTCCAACAAAGCCTGTGCAAACTTTTGAATTTTAGTAATGGAATCAGCAGCTACTTTTAATTTCAATAAAATTCTATCAAGATTAGTTTGAGTAGAATCTTCTTTTTTACTCTCAATTTCTTTTTGAGAAGTTTCAATCGCCCGCATTGAACTTTCAGTTTCAAGAAGAGCAAGATGCACTAGCCCTTGAAGTTCTTGACCAATTTCACTATCAATACTTGCTTTTAATGCTTTACGTTCAACCTGAATTAATTGTTTGTTAGCTTCATCTAAAGCATTATAGGCATTAACCTGATTTGCATATAATTGTGCATTTCGAATAGCAGTTGCGGCTTGTCCTGCAAGTATTTCAAAGGTGTTTGTAATTTCACTCACTTTTACTTTGTGAAGATGTTTACTGTCAACATACACAACACCAATTTTTTTATTTTCAGTGATGAGCGGTGAGCAAAGAATTGTTTCCAGTTCCAAACGCAGGATACTCATGCTAGGATCAAAATTTGTATCGCTATGCGCCCCCTCAATAAATTTTGATTGACCGGTTGTGTAAACATCTTTAACAACCGAGGTGCTCACACTAAAAGATTCCTTTGGCAGCTTATTTCCATGTTCATCTAAACCTAATTTATATTCAAGATCGCCATTAGGATTGATAAGGACAATAAATCCTCGTTCAGAATTTGTTAGCTCAATTGCATTTTTAAGAACTAGTATTAACACATCATCAAGAATTAAGGTTTTGTTTATAGTGTTTACTATATCAAGTATAACCTCAAGGTTCTTAATTTTATTTATTGATTGATCTTTAACTAAAACAGATTCGTCCTTGCTGTCAACCAATTTTTTAAATTCCGAAAATTTCATTTCGAACTCCTGATCATAATTACTTCGAATAATATAAAATATTATTGGTTAATTCTAAAACAACATATCAAATTCTTAGCCATAAATTTGGTCGTTATAACCAATTTTTTAACAAAGAGATG
>DAIMIJ010000127.1:0-5264 GCA_036722835.1 Ignavibacteriaceae bacterium
TCGCTCAAGATAGTCTTTGGTTACATCATCTATTATTATTTCATAAAGGTAGCCGGACTTTTTTAGTTTATCTATTTGAAAACTGTCAAGTAAGGCATCAAAATAATTATCGTGCAATTTGATGTGTTCAAATCCTAAACCTTGTTTCCTTAATTCGAAAATATCCGACTGCTCATTAATATAAATTCTTACTTCACTAACCTTGTAGTATTCTGGTTTCGTCAAACTATTCTTTTGAGCCCGCAAGTTAGTACTGCTTGATATTATCAAGCTGATGGAAAAAAACACTAATAAATTTGTTTTCATAACATCTCCTCAGAAATTGATTTAGTTATTATCAACATTTCTGCTTCGGGAGAGTATTGTCGGCGTGAATAGTAATACTGAGAAAGTCGGCCTCCCTCGGAGTAGAACTGAATTACTATAGTAAACTTTTATCCTTTTTTATTCAAAAGCAATGCTTCTTAAAAATAAATTTTGGCTGCCTGGACGCATCTTAAGCCCATTTACTAAGCGGTCAGTTAATTGACTTTAAATCCTACACCCTCTAAAATTTTCCTGGCCTTTTCTGCCTCAGTCTTACTTTCAAAGTACAATTTGAAATTTCCGCCTGTACCTTCTCTTATTTTTAAGAGTTCAATGTCTTTAATGTTAATTTGATTTTCAAATAACACTGTTGATATTTTACTTATCATTCCCGGTTCATCTTTCATGAAAATATTAATGTCAAATAATGGATCAAGAAATCCTTTATTGTTTATAGGGGTCTCGTCTCTTAAGGTTCTTGCCTTATCGAAACGTTCACCAATTAAATTTGAATTTTCATTTGATATTAATGTTTTTAACTCCGTCAAATCTTTATTGAATGAATTGATTGCTTCTAAAATTTCTATTTTGTTGAACTTAATAATCGAGTTCCATATTTTGTAATCACTTGAGGCAATGCGCGTCATATCGCGAAATCCCCCGGCACTGAAATCCATATACTGCAATCCATCTTTTGAAGGTGATGCTTGATTAACTAATAGTACAGATAACAATTGTGGAAGATGCGAAACTTTTGCAACTATTTTATCGTGCAAATACGGATCAAGAAAAGTAATTCTTGCGCCGATACTTTTGATAAGCTCTGTGTATTCAGTTAGTGAATTATATTTTTTGCTGTGTTCAGAAATAATATAAATTGAATTTTCAAAAAGAAGTCCATCAGAATTTTTATAACCGCCATTTTCTTTTCCAGCCATCGGATGTGCACCAATGTATGATCCATTACTTGTAAGTGCCTTCCATTCCTCAGCAAAGATTCCTTTTACACTGCATAAATCAGAGATGGTTTGATCCTTTTCTAATAGCGGTGATAATTCCCTAAATACTTCTATGCTTTGCTCAATTGGTAACGCTAAAAATATGAGTTCATAGGAAAGAGCATCGGTAAATGATTGAAGGTTTACATCAATGGTTTTATCTAATAGTGCATTTTCAAGAACATCAGGAAAATCAAATGCTGCAATCTCGGTTTCAGGAGCAGAATGTTTTATTGATTTTGCGAGCGATGCGCCAATTAATCCCAAACCAATTATTGCTAATCTCTTTATTTTCATCTTAGAAAAATCTTTCAATTCATTTTGTGCAGTTCAGAAACAAGACTTCGAAACTGATCAAAAGTTAAAGATTGTTCTCCATCACTTAACGCTTTTTCCGGATTAGGATGCATCTCAACCATCAGCCCATCCGCACCGACTGCTTTAGCTGCTTTAGCTAACGGAATTACCTTATCTCTGTGCCCAACAGCGTGTGATGGATCAACAATGATCGGTAGATGAGTTAATTCTTTGAGAACTGGAACCGCACTAAGATCAAGCGTGTTTCGAGTTGCCGTCTCGAAAGTTCTTATTCCACGTTCACATAGCATCACCTGTCTATTCCCTTTTGCAAGGATGTATTCTGCCGCATTCAGAACTTCTTCTATAGAAGCCATTAGACCACGCTTAAGCATTACAGGTCGAAATGATTTACCAACTTCTGACAACAAAGAAAAGTTCTGCATATTTCGAGCACCAATTTGAAGTATATCAGACTTTTCAGCAACCTTTTCTATTTGATCTATTGAAAGAACTTCGGTTATGATAGGCAGGTCATATTCATCTGCAGCGGATTTAAGTAAGTCGAGTCCTTTGTATCCCAACCCTTGAAACGCATAAGGTGAAGTGCGAGGTTTGAAACAACCTCCGCGCAATATATGAGCAAAATTTTCTTTTACTTCTCTTGCACATTGGTTTATCTGCTCAAATGATTCCACTGAACAAGGTCCCGCAATTATAACGAACTTACCTCCTCCAATCTTAACATCCTTAACACTAATTATGGTATCATCATGCTTATACTCTCTGCTGGCAAGCTTATAAGAAACTTTGTGCGTGGACTTTGATTCTGTAGTTACCACTAGTGTTTCATCTATCTGTTCAGGATTTTCATCGAGTTTTTGGTGCGGTTCTACTTTTGTTTTTTCAAATTCTTTAGTTGGGTAGCATCCAAGTATCTTTAAGTATCTGGTATATTTTCCAATTTCGTCTAAGAGATTTTTTACATTTTGTGTTTGTATATTGCCCTGAAAGTCTAAATAAAACATTTCCTCCCATGGGTTTCCAATAATTGGCCGGGATTCTAGTTTAGTCATATTAATTCCAAAATCTTTAAAGATAGATAATGCTGCCACTAAAGACCCAGCTTTGTGTGCAGTGGCAAGAATCAGTGATGTCTTTGCAGGAATTCGTTCATCAACTTTAATTGGCTGGCGTGAACAGATTAAAAATCTAGTGAAGTTAGTTGGTTGATTCGCAATGTTTTCACGTAAAGGAAGCACATTGAAAATATCGGCGGTTTCTAAACTGGCAATTGCAGCATATTCTTTTATTCCTTCTTCTTTAATTTTTTGAACTGATTTTGCTGTATCTTCAAAAAACACTATTTCTGTTTGAGGTAACGACTTCAGAAATTTACTGCACTGTCTTGCTGCTTGGTAGTGAACGTATATCTTCTTTATTTTATTTAGGGGAATATCTTCTAATCCCAGCAGACAATGTTTTACTTGAAGTATTTCCTCGCCAACGATATGCAAATTACTGCTTGTCAAAGAATCGTAAACTTCAGTAATGCTTCCAGATGTAGTGTTCTCAATAGGAAGTACGGCATAATCTGCAGATGAATCTTCAACTGCTTCTACAACTTCATCAAAAGTTTTCATCTTTCTAAAAACAATATCTTTATTAGAACCAAAAAACTGTTTGGATGCTAGAAAACTATAGGATCCTTCAATACCCTGAATTGCTACGGTAATTACTTCAGTAATAGCATCCTTATTTTCTTCATTCAATACAAATTGGTTTTGAAGTTTAACAGAATCACCTATAATCTCATAAAATATTTTTGAGACATAATGAGCATCTAATCCGATTTCTCGACCTCTTTCAATTAGTCGTGTCAATAATTCTTTTTCCCTCTCAAGATCACGAATAAATGATTTCTCCTTGTTCTTTAGCTTAACGATTTTAATACTTAGCTCTCTCCTTTCCGCAAGGAGTTTTAATATTTGTTCATCAATATGATTTACTTTTTCGCGAACTTCCTTCATTTTAACCTTAACTAATTTTATTTTTGAATGTATAGGTGATTTTTAACCTCTACCGTTACAGTTTGTTTTAATTTGAAAATTAATATGATGTAAATTTTACTTTAAATCAAGCTTAAGAACTAGGTTAAAAGATAATAATATATTTATGGGATGAAAAATCGAATCAATAAAAAATTATTAATTCAAAATTCTTAATTGAAATATCAGTCTACATATGATTCTAAACTTTACCGCCAGAAGATTAATTCGATGGACTTGCTCAATCCTTTAAATTTTGAAAGGCGGCTATTTTCGGTTCTTGAGGACCAATCTCAAAGGATGCATAACTAGGTTAATCAAAAAATAATAATTGACTTTTTTATCAAATTATAAAACATTATTGCTTAAGAACTTCCAAAATTTTACTCCCTCTTAAAAAATTATCTTTAGATTATTGCCGTTTAAGTTTTTGCTTTTTGTGTCAAAATATTTTTCACTGTTTACAATTTTTAATTTTTCATTTTTAATTACAGCTTGCCGCGCTATGTATTAGCTAATCTTGCATCTTAATCAATTCAAAGAAAATTATTTGATGTCTAACTAAAAATAATTTGTTTCATAATTATGGTATTTCAATCAAAATATGAAGTTTTGGGAAACTTAAGAAACTTTATCTTGACATTTCAGTTTCCGCTGTTTATATTGGAAACCAGAAAAACCAAAATAGTTTTAAGGAGTAAAAATGAAAGAACAGGATAGAATACTGGAGCTGGGAGAGGAAAGATTTTTTAACGAGGGATTTCACAAAATCAAAATGGACGATATTGCGACTGAGTTGAGGATGAGCAAGAAAACTATCTACAAAATTTTTCCATCTAAAGAAGGTCTTGCTCATGCTATTGCAAAACGATTCATGGGAAAGATGAAAGAAATGATTGTGCCAGCATTAGGCAGTGATAAGAATGCAATTGAAAAATTAAATGATTTAATTGCTATTCTCGCAAAGACTTCAGAAAAAATCAATCCGCAAACGTTCAACGAAATAAAACGTTACTTTCCGGATATATGGAACGAAGTAGATAAGTTTAGAACAGAGATGATGTTTGGAAACATCACCAAGGTAATTGATCAGGGGAAAAAAGAAGGGCTGTTTCTCGATTATCCAACTTCCATTGTAATGAATATGCTGGTCTCATCAGTCCGATCAGTCGTCAATCCGGAATTTATTCTTCACAACAACTTTTCTTTGATCGAAGCGGCAAGAACCGCATTCAATATTTTAATCGGTGGCATTGTTACCGAAAAAGGAAAAAAAATATTAGTAACAAAAAAAAAGGATAAAAATGAAAACAACTAAAATAATAGTCATCTTTGCATTTTTAGTTTTAATTGTCGGATGCAGCAACAACGATAATAACACTTTCATCGAAGCTACAGGCACAATCGAATCTACAAATGTGATCGTCAGCTCAAGGAATACTGGGGAAATAAAATCAATTTTATTTGCCGAGGGTGATCGCGTTAATGCCGGCGATACAATTTTAATTATCGATAGCGAAACTCTGCAATATCAATTAGACCAAGCTTTGGCTGGAGAGCAAATTGCACAGGCGCAGCTTAATTTGATGCTTAAGGGAGCAAGAAGTGAAGATAT
>DAIMIJ010000127.1:5364-6765 GCA_036722835.1 Ignavibacteriaceae bacterium
AAGATTAAAAAATTACAAGATTGCAGGATTAGATTGAATTTATAATTAAACTATTTTTTGACAAACTATATAGGAAGATAAAATGAAAGATAAATCATTTGAAAATTTGCAGGTTTGGCAGGATGCCAGATTATTAGTTAAATCAATTTATGAATTGACTTCACTTGACAACTTCAAAAGAGACTATGGATTGAAAGATCAGATTCAGCGTGCAGCAATTTCTATAATGAATAATATTTCGGAAGGATTTGAAAGAGATAATAATAAGGAGTTCAGAAACTTCTTAAGCTATTCTAAAGGTTCCGCAGGGGAAGTTCGCTCAATGTTATACATTGCTTTGGATTTAAACTATATCTCAAAGAATGAATTTGATGAGAATTACAAAAAGGCAATAAACGTTATCACTCAAATTTCAAATTTTAAAAAGTATCTGCACAATTATGATATAAAAGAAATAGTTAAAAGTATTAAGTCATTTATTCTTCAAATAATAAATATTAATTAACAAAAATTTTTAAGACAATATTGTAATGATGCAATTTTGTAATCTTGGAATTAAACAATGAACGAAGTAATTAAAATAGTAAACCTTAAAAAAAGCTACGGTTCTATAATGGCGGTTGATGGTGTTAGCTATGAAGTTAACCGTGGTGAAATGTTTGGACTAGTTGGACCTGATGGTGCTGGAAAAACTTCTACAATGAGAATGTTGGTTGGATTATTGAATCCAGACTCAGGTAATGCAGAAGTTTTAGGTTACGATCTGCTGACACAAAAAAATCTAATCAAGGATGGAATTGGATATTTGTCACAGCGATTCTCACTTTACGGAGATCTTTCAGTAGATGAGAACATAGAATTTTTTGCCGATATACACGGTGTTAAAAATTATAAAGAACGACGCAATGAATTGCTTGAGTTTACAAGATTAACTCCGTTCAGAGATCGTCTTGCAGATAAACTTTCTGGTGGAATGAAACAAAAACTTGCTCTTGCTTGCACATTAATTCATAAACCTAAAATTATTTTTCTAGATGAACCAACTACGGGAGTTGATCCGGTATCAAGAAGGGATTTTTGGAAAATTTTATCGAACCTGCAAAAAGATGGCATCACAATTTTTATGACTACTCCCTATCTCGATGAAGCAGAAAGATGTAACAGAGTTGCATTGATGGACAAGGGAAAAATCATCAGTTGTGATACGCCAAAGAATATAAAAGATTTAATGCATATGCAAGTAATTGAAATTGTTTGCAGTCCTATTAGAGCTGCCTATAATATCATAAAAACTTCAACTGAATTTGAAGTGCAAATGTATGGCGATAGACTGAATGTTTCAGTTTTTGAATATGAGCGTGATTACGCAATAATTAAAAAATTATTTGATGAAAATTCTAT
>DAIMIJ010000128.1:0-6698 GCA_036722835.1 Ignavibacteriaceae bacterium
GTTCATTTGAAAAGGGGAGAAGCAATATTTACAAAACCTGGAATTCCTCATGCTTATCTGAAGGGAAATATTATCGAGTGCATGTCTAACTCAGACAATGTCATTCGTGCCGGTTTAACTCCCAAATATAAGGATGCTAAAACTTTGCTTAAGGTTTTAAATTATGATTTGGCTGCACCGCAAATTCTTAAAGGCAAGAAAATTGGCAGTTCAATAATCTATAAGACAAATGCAAAGGAATTTGAAATACAAATTTTTTCTTCAACCAAGAAAGAATTAAAATTCGAAAACCAAATTGGGCCAAGAATTCTATTCGTACTTGAAGGAAATCTGAAATTATTGTCTTCTGACAATGGTAAGAATATATCAAACAAGTTTGCAAAAGGGGATTCTGTTTTTCTGCCTTCAATTCTTTCAAAGTTTGAAATTGCTTCGGAGAAATCTACTAGCTTTGTCTTAGTAGCAGTTCCTTGATAAAAATTTCCGCATTTAAAAAACAGATGCCGGATCAAATCCGGCATGACAAGAAAATGTTTGAAAAAATTTCGAATTAAAATTCAACCTTCTTCTTGGTTCTTTCAGCATATTCTAGAACTAAGGCACTCGCAACGAAGATTGAAGAATATGTTCCGATGATGATACCGAATGCAAGTGTGAACGCGAATGCTCTTAATACTTCACCGCCGAAAATAAATATTACTAACACCGCCAATAATGTTGTACCGCCGGTTAAGATAGTTCGACTCATTGTTCTATTAATGCTCATATTCAGTAAATCAAAAAGCGGCATTGTTTTATGAATTTTTAAATTCTCTCTCACTCTGTCAAACACAATAACCGTATCATTAATCGAGTAACCTACAAGAGTTAGAAAAGCGGCAACTATTGCAAGATCAATTTCAAGATTTAATCCGGGAATAACTCCATATAAAATTGAGTACAAGCCAAGTGTGATTAAAACATCATGAAATAAGGCAAGCACAGCTCCGAGAGCAAAGATGAATTTGAACCTGAATGCAAGGTAAATCAAAATAACAACAAGCGATAATAAAACAGCCAAAACGGCATCGCGTTTTAATTCTGAACCGACTTTGGGACCGACTTGATCTTCTTTTAAAACCTGGAAAGAATTATCCTTGAATCTTTCTTTAAGATTTTCTTTTATCCAGTCTGATATACCAACACTAACAAGCATCTGGTTGTTCGTGGGTTCCTCAGAAACTTTTCCAGTTTGAAATCCTGCTTCGAAAAGCTTATCAACTAAAATATTCGTTGTGTCTGGATTAGGTAGTGTGAGCGTGATCGAGTTTTGGGTTGAATCAGTTATTCTTCGTTCTACTCCAGGGATTGCCTTGTCAATCTCATTCTGTATGCTTTGGATTACCCTCGGATAAAGGGCTGCCGGTATAGATTGTAATTCTGTTCTTATGAGAACTGTATTTTCACCTCCGTAAGTTTTTAGCTCAACATTTCCGAGTTCAAGCTTTTCAACTTCGCTTCTTATGCTTCCGATTTCAATTGGCTTACTAAACTGTAAAACAATTTCGGATCCTCCTTTAAAGTCAATCCCAAATTCTAAACCGCGAATGACTATATTTATTAATCCTAGAAGGAAAAGGGCAGTGGAAACCATGTAGAAAAATTTCCTTCTCCCTATCCAATCAATCTGAATATTTTCGAAAATGCGCATCTGTTTAATTTACTCCTTAAAAACCTTTTTTTACTTGTAAGCCTTTGGCTTAACCAATACTGATTTTTGAACCTTTTGAAACTAGAAAGTTGAAGATGAACCGTGATATGAATAAAGCACTGAACAAGCTTGTTACAATTCCTATCATTAAAGTTAATGCAAATCCCTGCACCGGACCGGTACCAAATTGATATAATATAAGCCCTGTGAAAAATGTTGTAATGTTCGAGTCAAATATTGCGGAGAAAGATTTAGAATATCCTCCATCAATGGAAGCTTTGATAGTTTTACCTGTTTCCATTTCTTCTCTAATTCTTTCGAATATTAGAACGTTTGCGTCAACAGCCATACCCATCGTTAAGATAATTCCAGCTATACCAGGCAGAGTTAGTGTGGCACCAAATCCAGCTAGGATTGCAAGAATGAATAAGATTGAGAGGACTAATCCCACAGCGGCAATTGATCCGCTTTTTCGATAGTAGAAGATCATGAAAAATCCCACTACAATATAACCAATGATGGAAGCCGTGAAACCGGAATTAACCGAGTCTTGCCCAAGTGAAGGACCGACAGTTCTTTCTTCGATAATATCAACAGGTGCAGGAAGAGCACCGGCTTTTAGTACTATTTCTAAAAGTTTGGCTTCTTCCATATCCGCCATTCCTTCAATCTGAGATCTGCCGCCGGGAATTTTACCGCGAACAACAGGAGCAGAAAAAGCAACTCCGTCTAACATTATTGCAATTCTTTTACCGACGTTTGCGCCGGTTATTCTCGCCCAATCAGTTGCTCCTTCGCTGTTCATTTCCATGCTAACAATAGGTGAGGAAGTGCTTGGATCTATATTTGCTTGTGCATCTGTAATTACACCGCCGGTTAATTCGGGATTTTTATTTACTAAATACATCATATAAATGTTTTCGCCCTTGTCAACACCAACGGATTTCGCTGAATAAACAAACTCGACATTGTTCGGCATTACTTTTTGAACATCTTCACGATTTAGATACTGTGTTAATAAACTTTTTTGACCTTCCCGAACATATGCATCTGCAGATTGACCTTGCGGATCCATCATTGCAATTGCAAAGAAAGGATGCTCTTTTTTGAATTCTTCTTCAGATAATTGCTTTTGCTCACTCGTATCAGCGGTAATTAAAGATGTGTCCTTCGTTTCAGTTTTTGCAGTTGTTGTGGTATCAGTTTTAGTAGTGTCCTCAAGATTTTTTCCGGCGAGCACATTATCAATTTTTTGCATTAGAGAGATTGCAAATTCTGGATCTTTTAGAATTCTGAACTCAAGAAGCGCAGTTCCTTGTAAAAGATTTTTAGCTTCTTCCTCTTTAGCCACACCTGGAAGTTCTACGATTATTCTTCTGCTGCCTTGTCTCTGTATGGATGGTTCCGAAACTCCATATTGATCAACACGATTTCTAATAATTTCTATTGCACGGGCAACAGCATCTTCTGAATCTTCTATTAACCTGTTAAGAATTTCATCATCATCTTCTCGAATCGTTCCGAAGTACCTGCTTAATCTAATTTGGCGCTGCTCAAATTTCCTACCTACTATATCTACAACGGATTCATTAGATAAAGCAGCCTCTTTTTCAGCTTCAGTTAAAACTTTTTTGAAAACATCATCAGGATTTTTAGCCAATTTTTCAAGCAATTTTGCAGTGTTAACTTCTAAGACAACACGCATTCCGCCCTGTAAGTCCAAACCGAGCTTAATTCTTTTTTGTCTTGCATCGGCAATTGACGGATCGGAAACTCGAATACTGTCTTCAATAGCAACAAGTTTTTTCTGAAGATCTTGTTTTGTGATTTCAGGATAAGTTCTTTTAATCTCTTCTTGCTTTTTGCTAACGATTTCGGTTATGCTTTTATTGTTGCTGTAATCCTTATAAGTAGGCCAAAGGAGATAAACGCTTAATGCAAGTGCTGCGAGAATGACGATGATTTTAAATCTGAATTCTTTCATAGTTTATATCTTGTTAGATTGATTTTTCAAAAATAAGGTCAACAAAATTATCAGTATAGTGCCTGAAAGTCAATTAAATCAGCTAAAAATAAAATTTTTAAAATCTATTCCTTTTTAATAATCCTAATTTTTTTAAATTAAGTTAGAGAGCTAATACAGTTCCTTCATGTTGTTTAAATCGTTCGTGAGGAATTGGGTTAGTAAATCATAATTAAAGGATTTCTATGATTTTCTTTATTAGACTCTCAAATTTATGCTGAACGAGATTGGCTGTTTCAGTAACTTCAGCATGCGACAGTTTTTTATCGGTCAAACCTGCTGCATAATTTGTTATACAAGAAATTGAAGCAGTCTCTATTCCCAAATATGCGGCATACACTGCTTCATGGACCGTAGACATCCCAACGGCATCTCCGCCAAATTTGGAGATGTACCTTATCTCTGCCGGTGTTTCGTAGCTTGGCCCTTTTGTGTACCAGTAAACTCCCTCTTTAAGTTCTATCTTTTCTTCGTTAGCGGCTTCCCTTATTTTTTTATTTAGATAAGGTGATGGCAGTGAACGAAAGTTCTTCATCCCATTTTCTGAAGCAATTCCTATTAAGGATGTCAATTCTTTTTTAAGAGCAATTCCGTTAAATGAGATAGTTAGCATCAAATCACCTGGTTTGAATGAACGATTAATTCCACCGGCAGCATTGGTTAAGATGATTTTCGGGCAACTTAGTTTATAGGAAATGAAAATCGGCAGAATGCATTGGTAAATCGAGTAACCTTCGTACAGATGAATTCTTCCTTGAAAAAGCAGTAATTTTTTTCCAGCAAATTCCGCGAAGTGAATTTTTCCTTCATGTCCTTGAATAGTTGACTTTGGATAATCGGGTAAGTTTGACGTTGAGATTGTTTTTTCAATTTTGACTCTCTCGGCAAAGTTTCCTAATCCGCTGCCTAAAATTATTGCAAGTTCAGGAGTGAACGGGGCTGCTGATTTAATTCCATCAACCAAATTCTTATACTTAAAATTTAGATCTATCATCTTCGTGTAAGACTTAAACCAACAATCCGGCGAGCGTTGCGGTCATCAATGTGGCAAGTGTGCCGCCAAGTACAGCTTTTAATCCCAATGCAGAAATATCCTTCTTTCTCTCAGGTGCCATAGGACTTATTCCACCAATCTGAATAGCAATGGAAGAAAAATTTGCAAACCCGCACAATGCATAAGTTGCCATCATAATTCCTTTTTCGCTCATTGCTCCGTTTTTAACTAAAGTAGCTAAATCTAAGTAGGCAACAAATTCATTAAGCACTACTTTTGTTCCGATTAGACTCCCGAAGTGTAATGAATCATTCCATGGAACGCCGATACCATAAGCAAGATATTTTAGAACTAAACCAAACAACAACTGCATCGAAAGCGGCTGCCCGAATGTTGCTTGAAGATAAGCGTTTAGATTTAATAAATCGCCTAAACCTGTTAGAAGGTAATTTATTAGAGCAATTAAAGCAATGAAGGCGAGCAGCATTCCTCCAACATTTAATGCAAGCTGTAATCCATCTGAAGCTCCAGTTGCAGCAGCTTCAATTATGTTTGAGGCATTTTTTTCCACTTTTAATTTTACCGTACCTTTAGTTACAGGTTCGCCAACTTCAGGAAATAAAATTTTCGAAATTACAATTGATGCCGGTGCAGCCATCACACTTGCAGCTAAAAGTTGAATTGCAAATGTTATTTGTGCTTCCGATAATCCAATTCCTTTTGCATCAGCAAAAGATTGTCCAAGCATTTGAATGTAACTTGCCATTACGCCACCGGCAATTGTTGCCATTCCTCCAACCATTATCGTTAAGATTTCGGAGTTTGTCATCGTTTTTATGTAAGGACGAATTAGTAATGGTGCCTCAGTTTGTCCAACGAAAATATTTGCTGTGTTGGAAAGAGATTCAGCTCCGCTTGTGCCAAGAAGTTTTGCCATTACCCAAGCCATTCCTTTGACGACAAGCTGAAGTATTCCCAAATAGTAAAGGACAGAAGTTAGGCATGAAACAAAAATAATTGTGGGAAGAACCTGGAAGGCGAAGAAAAATCCAAGACTGTCTGGTCCGTTATTTATTGCAAGTTTTCCAAACACAAATTCGGCTCCTTGCATTGTAAAACCAAGTAAGCTGACTACAGCGGCACCCAGCCAGTTGATAACATCTTTTGGCCAGCCGAGAGGAAAAAACCATCCGCGTAAACTTTCACTGTGAATAATAAAAATAGCAAAGATAACTTGCATTGTAACACCTGTTACTACTAATCTCCAATTTACTTTTCGCTTATTATTGGAGAAGAGAAATGCAATTCCCAGTAAGATTAATAAACCTAAAGCTCCTCTGAGTAACGAGAATATAAAATCCATGTATCACCTTTCATTTTCATTTGGAATGTAGTGACATTTTCGGCAGCGAGCTTCATAAATATCTGCCGCACCAACAATAACGCGCTCACCGGAAGCAGTCTTCCGCTGGGTTTTATCTGCAGGATTACCGCAAGCAACACAAATGGCCAGAGTTTTTGTGATATATTCGGCTATAGCAAGAAGCTGAGGCATTGGTTCAAATGGAATGCCTTTATAATCCTGATCTAATCCTGCCACAATTACTCGTTTTCCTCTATCGGCAAGCTGATTGCAAACAGAGACAAGATCGTTAGAAAAAAATTGTGCCTCATCAATTCCAACAACTTGTGCATCAACAGAAAGCGATAGAATTTCTTCTGCATCTGTGACAAGCAAAGAAGGAAGTGATTGTTCGCTGTGTGAAACAATTGATGTGTGTGAGTAGCGGATATCAATTTTCGGTTTAAATATTTTCACGTTTTGTTTTGCAATTTGTGCACGTCTCAATCGGCGAATTAGCTCTTCGGTTTTACCGCTGAACATGCATCCGGCAATTACTTCTATCCAGCCGGTTTCTTTTGGCATTGAATGAGGTGTGAACTCGATCATATTAAATTTTGATTTTGTTTGAGAATAAGTGAGAGTGTGA
>DAIMIJ010000129.1:0-3334 GCA_036722835.1 Ignavibacteriaceae bacterium
TATCTTATTTTAAAAATGTGAAGTTAAAAAATGCTGTATCATAATTTATAAGCTAATAAGGTCAAAGTTCCCAATTCATTTCAAGTTACTAAGGTAGAAGAATGTGAGTATATTCTTTACCATCGCAATTACTTATTAATTTAAGAATGCATATAATTTTATTTAATGGAAAGAAATGCAAAACAACCTTTTAATAAGGTTAACAAAGTGTTAATAATACTTGAAGTATAATTTTAGCTAAAGAAGGTTGCTCGAGAGCAGAATATTAGGAAATTTGTAATTTCTTTTTTCCTCTGATGAAGAGAAAATACAGTATTGCGATCAGAACTACTACCAACATAATTGTAAAATATGGTGAAAATGTTGAGGGGGTTTCAAGTTTTATTTTCGATGTATTTCCGGAAAGTACAAACGCTCCCCAGAAGTAAGGGTTAGGGGAATGCTTTTTAATAAATTCAACTTTAGCCAATCTTAACGCTTCTGACTTATCGTATCCTTCACTAAGCTTTTGATAAAAAATTGTCATCAGCGTTGATGTGTATTTATCATTTACCTCCCATAAGGAAACAATAATACTTTTTGTTCCTGCATCAAAGAATGCTTTTGTCATTCCTAATATTCCTTCAGATTCGTCGAGCTTTCCGAGTCCTGAACTGCATGAGCTTAATACAACTAAATCAGAATTTAATTTGAGCTGGACTATTTCGGATGCCTCAAGAAATCCATCGTTTTCAGGATCGTAAAAATTTGAAAAGAAAATTAATGGCTGCTTTTTATATAGCAAGGAGTGAGTTGAAAGATGAATTATCTTGCTCAATTCTGCATTTTGCTTAAAGTTAGTTTCGGTAGCATCTTTATTTAAAAAGACCTTATCAGCTTTTATAATCTCTCCAATCATATTCACTTCCTCACCGGAATATTTTAGAGGAAGCAGAGTAAAGCTTCGGGGTGAGCTGATTGATTCTTCAAGCAAACCTCTTCTCTCAGCAAAATCTTCTGATTGATTATCTATAGCCGGATCACCGACAATCAAAACCTTATCATTGTTAGTCAATTTGTTTTGAACTTCCTCCGCGTACACAGAAGCAGAAGGTGAGTATGAAACTGCATAATCAGCAATTAGAAATTTTTTATTTGAATAATTGTAATTGCTTTCGTTAGGTTCGTAATTCGTTACCAGAAACTCGAATGGAAATATTAATAATTCTTTAGATGGAGAGATTATCAACTTTTCATTTGATGGTATCTTTGCCAAAACAGGCTTTAATGTTTTAGTGAAAAGCTCATAAGCGGATTTTGAGTCAAAAGCGAAAAGATCTTTGTTAAAAAAATATCGTGTGTTGGATTCTTGGTCGAAGTGCGGCGATACTTTTGATACAAGTCCAACAATTTCTTCTTTGTTAGCTGCAAGTTCAAAAGTTTGAAAGTTATTTTTAGTTATTAAAAATAAAAATGATTTGTTTTCCGTTAAATAGATTGAAAGAAAGTTTTCTTTATCAGCAAGAAATTTTTGAAAATAAGATACTCGGTTATTGTGTTCGGAAGCGATAATACGTTTCAGATCAGGATATTTTTCTGTCAGATTACTTTTGAGTGCTGAGAATAAGTACCTAAGTGAGTCAATTTCTGCAAGACTGTAAATTCCTGAGTTTATCATCCAGTCCAATTCATAAAGCTGTTCTATCGTTTTATTATCATCTGTGAAAGTCGAAAGTTTAAGATTTAGTAGATTCTGCATTGTGTTTCGGGAACGCGATTTGTCTATTATCAGAAATGCATCCTCATATTTTTTTTGTTCGAGCAGTATTTGTGCATACGAGTCATACAAATCTCTTTTAGCACCGAAATAGGAAATCTGAACCTCACTATTTTCAAATAAAGGACGGGAAACATTTTCAATAAGAGAAATTCCGGATTTGTAAAACGATTCTGCAGCTTCTGTAAAACCGTTTTTTTGAAATAGTTTTCCCAACGAGTAGTAACTAAGTATTTGAAGATTAAAATCATTCAAGTTCTGTGCTGTCTTTAAAGCATTCTGAAAATTCTGTTTTGCTGGTTCAAATCTTTTTTCATCTACATTAATATTTCCTTCAAGAATTTCTTCTTCTGCTATCAAATGATCCCACTGGTTTTTCCGTGCAATGGATTTTGCTTTAGATAAAAAAGCCGATGCATTATTAAAATCTCTTTTGCTTATGTATAAATCGGCAAGATCGCCGTAGGAAAGTGCCGCAGCATATTCATTTTTTGATAATGAAGATAATTCAATTGAACGCTTGAAATATTTTTCTGCAGCAGATAAACTGTCCATTCTGAAATATGTCAATCCAAGTTTATGATAAATATCAGCTGCCAAATAAGGATTTTCGGAATTGGTTTGAAGCTCAAGTGCATATTGATAATAAAAAGATGCATTTGAAAATTTATCCAGATTGAAATTCAGAGCACCTAATCCGGTACTAATCTCTGTGTTAAGAGCTATTTCTTTTATTTCTGCAGAGATCTTTTGTGCTTCGCGGTAATACTTAAGCGCTTTTGAATAATTAGATAGATTCGCATAGACGTCTGCTAATCCGATAAGATTCAAAGCTTCTGCTCGTTTGTCATCTCCTGCAAACTGAATTCCTTCTTCATAATATTTTAAGGCGGATTTATAATCGAAAAAATTCATGTAAAGCTTGCCGAGGTTGTTTGAGAGCAGTGCGAGCCGGATTGAGTTTCCTAATTTTTTATAAAGATCGTATCCGGAAATGTAACGCTTCTTTGCATCTACAAGCTCGTTTGTAAAAGTATAAGAAACACCTAATTCCGAATTAGCAAATGCTAACGACTCAATGTCGTTTACATCCCTTGCTGTACTGATTCCCTCCTTAAAAAATTTTCTCGCTTTCTCAATATTGCCATCGTTGTCTGCACAAATACCTAAGTCTGTTAGTGCTTTCGATTTAGAAATCTGATCGCCGGTTTTTACAGCAGCATCAAGAGCTTTCTTATAAAGCCCCTCCGCATTTTTGAAATTGTTGGATAAATAAGATAATGTTCCTTCGGTAAGCAGCAGCTTTGGTTTGAGAATAAGATCATCGGCATAAAGCTTTTTTAACTTATCCACTACTTCGCTGGATTTTTTATAGTTGCCGAGACTTTTATAAACCTGAGAAAGATTAAAGAGAATATTTTTATTATTTGTCTCAAGTGAATCAGCTTTTAGAAAAAACTTAAGTGCGTCTTCCTGTTCAGCATTGGAAGAATGAAGCAAGCCGGACAAATAAGCAAGCTGAACTTCTCCAATTTTATTAGTGTTCTCTAAAAGATTTTCTAGGAAAGATGACTGTCC
>DAIMIJ010000129.1:3434-6643 GCA_036722835.1 Ignavibacteriaceae bacterium
TTCTACGAAGTTGGAATTCCAGCCATTAGCAGAAATCAAAGTACGGAGAGAATCAAGATTTATTATTTGGGATGGTTTGATTTCGTTTGTGCGTTTTGTGGCAGTATCTGTTAAATGGATTACAGCAAACGATGAATAAAATAAAACTAGAAATAATATGAGTACTCTTCTTAGAATCATTTGAAATAAATCATTTCAATTCGTTAAGAATCTGTCCGGCCTCATTCATTTTACTGCCTTTTTCTTTAACTACAATATTCAAGTATTCCTTTGCAGATTTTGAATTTTCAAGCATGAGAGATGCCTTTGCTGCATAAAAGTATGCGTCTAAATTCACGTTCTTAAATTTACCCGAAGTATTAAGATTAATTGTTTTCTTAAAATTTTGCAGCGCCGCTTCCGCAGATGATTTATCGAATTTAGGAAACAGACCGAACAAATTTCCCTCTGCTGTTTCTAAGTAAGTCAAACCTAAGATGTAATAAGAATAAAAAATTGTCTCGTCATTTTTATTTAGCTCAATATCATTTTTTAAGTAATCTATGGCTGCCCGGTAATTTTTTTCTTCAAGAGCTTTTAAGCTTAACTCGAAATCATTTGTAGTTCTGCCGCGAGAAATTGATATATCGGATGAATCACCTATTGTTCCAAGCTTATAGTATTTTGAGGTTGAAAGGTTCGAGATGACCATGAGTGAAAAAAATAGCACAGCTATTACTGATATTCCAATTAAGGCATAGCGGTACAAGCTAAATTTGGGAACGGGTATTATATTTGAACCTGATATTTTTGATTTAGCTTCTTCACTAGCATCAAACTGAGCGCCTACAACGTCTTCAACATCCGAATATTCCTTATTAAAAAATTCCATTTCCTTCGCGCATTTTTCGCATCTTCTGATATGTGCTTCAAAAAGGGGAATATTTTTAGTGCTTTCTTTTTTCTCAGGCTCAAGTCCATTTTTTATAAGAACATAATCAGCAAGTTCATCAATTGTTAAATGTCTTGAAGTAAGGAAAGCACTTCCCAATTTTTTATAGGAATTATAGAATTCATTCGCTTCAGCATCTTCTTTTAAAAGCTTGTTGAGCGAATTATTTTCCTCTTCGGTCAGATTATTTTTTTCGAGAAGTTCAATTATTTTGTCAAAATTTTTCATTGTATTGTCTTTATTATCATCGTTATAGTATAAATATTATCCTTAAAGTGACAAAATTATAACTTACTTTTCAGCTCTTCAATTGTTCGGTAGAACATCTTCTTCACAGCGTCTTCTGTTTTATTAAGATTTTCTGCAATTTCGGAAAACTTAAGATCTTCCCAAAATCTCATTTTAATTATTTTTTGTTTTTCTTCACTTAAAGTATCCACAATAGATAAAATCTTTTCGGCATCAAGTGTCTCCGCAGGCGTTATTCCTTCCTGACTAATGTAATGAGCTTCCTCCAACTCTATATTTCTATACTGTGTATTTTTTTTGTGCCAGTTAATGAAGTTGAGAAATAGTACTCGTCGCAGCCAAAATTCTAAATTCTCAATCTTATGATATTGCTCAGCAAAGCTTAGATAGACATTATTGGAAAGATCATCAACGTCTTCTTTATTTATTATTCTCCCTTGCCTATATTTAGAAAGGAAATAACTGTAGGAAATATGTCTTACATGACCTGAAAGTGATTCGAAAGCTTTGGAATTTCCATTTCTAGCATCAGTAAAGAGTTCGTTAAGCTCCTTCTGAGTAAAATTCATATAATTTAGTTTTTGAAAATCCAATTCTGATGTCACTTATAGTTAGTTAATAACACTATTAATTTGAACAAACTAGATTTATTCAAAAAATGATATTTAAATTTACATTAATCTTACTTGTATTCAATTCTATTTTACTTTTAGCGCAGCCGCGTTTAACATTATCCCCTGATAATATTGAATTTGAAGATGTGTTTCATCGAAATAAAAATGTATTGTTCATTAATACCGGGGATGCTGCTCTAAGAATAGATTCTCTCGTTTACAGAAATTATTATTATTACCTAAGGTTTAATAAGTCGTGGGATTATCCGGTTCTGCTTCAGCCAAATGATACTATCAAGATGGATTGCATTTTGGAGAGTTTTGCTTTTGTACCGGCATCTGATACCTCTGATACGCTTTTTATTTACAGCAACGGAACAAAACCTCTAGAAAAATTGAAACTGAAAATAAAATATTATGATGATGATTATAGTGTGAGTTATTTAAAGGGACAAATAACTGACAGTGGAACTCCTGTAGATAGCGCGCGGGTTTATTTCTTTTATAACAATAATTATATCATTAAATCCGTATTTACCAATCATAATGGATTTTATAATACAAATCTTCCTCCGGGTCTTTACGCAGTTGCTGTTGAAAAAGATTCCTACTATGTGTCTTTCTATGACAATCAATTCGATCCATTTAATGCGGATTTAATCTCACTTCAGAAAGATTCAACAAAGACAATCAATCTTCAGATTGATAAAATGTCACCCACGGGTAAATCTATTTCTGGAATTATAACTGATTCTATTTCCCTTGCAACTGTAAAAAAAGGCGTAATTATAGTCAGAACCGGAACACATACACCAAATAAAATTTCTTTGGATGTAAATAATAAAATTCTTCAAAATGGAATCTATACCGCTTTCATTAAACCGGACGGTTCATACAATATTCAAAATGTAATTGTACCAGGATATTATTTTGTTCAAGCTTTTTCTGATTATTACATACCATCATTTTATAATTATGCGAACAAGCCGGCAGTTTTTTGGCAGCAGGCAGATTCGATTTACATAAACGGTTCATTATCAAATGTGAACATTTTAATGCCTAGAGATTCATCAGTTGGAGACGGCAGAATAAATGGTACGGTTACAGTAAATTCACAATTAGTTAATCTTTCCGATGTTATGGTGCTTGCAAAATCAACAGATTATAATTTGTGGTACAACTATGGATTCTTGAAGGACAGCAGTCAATTTAGAATTGCGGATCTTCCCTATGGAAACTATAAATTGTTTGCGCAGAAAATCGGTTTTAATGATGGAGTCAGCACGGATTTACAAATATCGCCATCAAATACCATTATTGATGGAGTAAACATTCCAATTTTCGTTTCATCTATTGGTGGTGAGAATTTACTCCCGAATGAAATTCAGCTTTATCAGAATTATCCGAATCCATTT